>NZ_JCASIL010000003.1:0-443829 GCF_059685725.1 Telluria sp. RT2P19 | reverse complement strand
TCCAGGCGGGCCAGCGGGTGCGCGCAAGCAGCCAGCGCGCGATCCACGTGCAAAACGTGAACGCTTATCACCGACGTTTCAAGGAGTGGTTGGCGCGCTTTCATGGCGTGGCGTCATAGCGCCTGCCGAATTACCTGGGTTGGCTGTGGGCCCTCGATGGTGGGCGAGTTACTTCTGTCGAGCAATTGCTACGCATCGCGATCGGATTCATCCATAGGTAACGGTGACATCGTCTTTCTTTTCGCCACTGGCAGCCGATGGATTGGCGCGGGTCATGTGTGTTGTGCGAACGCGAATGATAATGATTATCGTTTACTTGTAATGACATTCTCGGTAGAATCATTGTTTTACTTGCACTGTTACGCACCACTCATCCGAAAGAGGCCGCCTCGCCATGAAAGCTATCAAAAGCCGCAAGCATCCTTCCACCCGCAGCCAGGTCGCCGGCACGGCACTGGCCGCCGTCCTGCTCCCGCTCGGCGCGCACGCCGCCGACGACGCGACCACCGCGAATACGCCGACAGCCACCGTCGCCCCGCAATCGACCGTCGAAGTCGTCGGCAACTACGAGAACCCTTTCCGCGCCGAATACGCGTCGTCGCCCAAGTACACCGAACGCCTGGTCGATACCGCGCAGACGGTCCAGGTGATCACCAAGGAGCTGTTCGAGCAGCAGGGCGCCCTGACCCTGACCGAAGCGTTGCGCAATACCCCGGGCGTCGGCGCCTTCTTCCTGGGCGAGAACGGCAATACCACGACCGGCGACGCGATCTTCATGCGCGGCTTCGACACCTCCAGCAGTATCTACGTCGACGGCGTGCGCGACATCGGGTCGATCTCGCGCGACGTCTTCAACCTCGAGCAGATCGACGTGCTGAAGGGCCCTGCCGGCACCGACAACGGCCGCAGCGCCCCGACCGGCTCGGTCAACCTGGTGAGCAAGAAGGCGAACCTGACCGACCTGGCCACGACCGCCATCACCGGCGGCAGCGGCGACCAGAAACGCATCACCGCCGACGTCAACCAGGTGCTCGACCACGATCGCGGCATTGCCGTGCGACTGAACGTGCTGGCCCAGGATTCGGGCAGCGCCGGGCGCGACGTGGTCGAGAACAAGCGCTGGGCGGTGGCGCCGAGCATCGGTTTCGGCCTGAACGGTCCGACCCGCGTGCACCTTGACTACCTGCACGTCGACCAGGACAATATCCCCGACGGCGGCGTGTTCGTGATCGGGCTTCCGGGCTACACCAGCCCGGACCCCACCAGGCCATGGATCGCCGACGCGCCCAAGGTCGATCCGAAGAATTTCTACGGCTCGAAAGACGACTACGATGACGTCAAGGCCGACATGGCCACGGTGCGCATCGAGCACGACTTCTCGCCGACCATGAAGCTGCAGAATACGAGCCGCTACGGCAAGACCAGCCAGGACTACCTGCTGACGGCCTTCCTCACCAGCGCGGCCAACCTGGCCACGCCGGTGCAGGGCGATCCGAACACCTGGACCCTGGCGCGCAGCATCCGCACCGGCAAGGACCAGGAAAACAAGATCCTCACCAACGTCACCACGCTGACCTCGCAGTTCAATACCGGCGCCGTGTCGCACACCCTGGTGACGGGCCTGGAAATCACCAGCGAGCGCCAGACCACCTGGGGCTTGACGGGACTGGGCACGCTGCCGGCCGCGGACATCTACCGCCCCGATCCGAACCAGGCGCCGACCACGCCGGTCGATGTGCGCCGCACCGGCGCCTACAACGAGGGCGAGGTGGACACCCAGAGCGTCTACGTGTTCGACACCGTCAAGGTCGGCGAGCGCTGGATCTTCAATGGCGGCGTGCGCCTCGACCATTTCCGCGGCGACTATTCGGTGGTGGCGCTGACCAACAACGTGCTGACCTCGACCCGCTTCAAGGTCGGCGACAACCTGGTCAACGGCAAGCTGTCGGCGCTGTACAAGCCGACCGCCAACAGCAGCGTGTACGCGATGGTGGCCAGCTCCAAGCAGCCGCCGGGCGGCAACTTCACCGTCTCGGGCAACGCCAACAGCGCCCAGAACCCGATCTACGATCCGCAAGAGACGGTCACCACCGAGCTGGGAGGCAAGCTCGACCTGCTGAAATCGAAGCTGTCGCTGTCGGCGGCGCTGTTTCGCACCAAGGTCAAGAACGAGGTCGAGCAGGACCCGACCGACCAGCAGTGGTACCAGACCGGCGAGAAGCAGGTGCAGGGCGTGGAACTGGGCGCCACCGGCGAGATCGCGCCGCACTGGCTCCTGAGCGCCGGCTACCTGTACATGGACACCAGTGTCGAACGCGGCCGCAACGTCACCGCCGCCGGCGAGAACAGCCTGACCTACACGCCGAAGCAATCGTTCACCGCCTGGACCTCGTACGACCTGCCGTGGGGCCTGCGCATCGGCGGCGGCGCGCGGTTTTCCGACAAGCTGGCGCGCGGCACCGACGGCGCGATCGGCACCCCGGCCTATACCGAGTCGTACTGGGTATTCGACGCCATGGTCGGCTACAAGGTCAGCAAGAACGTCGACCTGCGCCTGAACGTATACAACATCGGCGACGAGAAGTATGTCGCGTCCATCAACAAGAGCGGCTACCGCTACACCCCCGGCACGCCACGCTCGGCCAGCCTGACGGCGAACATCCGTTTCTGATCGAGTAACGCACCACGGAGCGGGCCAGCAGTGCGTCACTGCCGGCCCGCTTCTGCTATGTTGAGCCGACCTTCATGGAGGCTGGGCATGGAAAAATTCCTGATCATCTATCGCGGCGCCTCGGAACCGGCCGAGCGCCATGACGAACGCTGGACGGCGTGGTTCGACGCGCTTGGCGGTGCATTGGCCGACCGTGGCGCGCTTACCCAGGACAGCGTCGAGATCCCGAGTCGGTTGATCGGCCCCAAGCTGTCCAGCAGCTCGCTGTCGGGCTATTCGGTGGTTGAGGCGACGGACTTCGATGCCGTCGTGCGCATGGTCCAGGAGTGCCCGGTGTTCGACGAGCGCGGTTCGGTCGAGATCGCGCGCCTGGGTCCAGGCCTGGCCCCGGGCGCGGCCTGAAACCAAGCGGCGCTTGCGCTATACTCGGGGCCCATGCGCATACAGCTTTTCTCCGACCTGCACCTCGAACGCTATCCCGCCTTCCAGCCGCACATCCTGCCGGACACCGACGTCGTCGTGCTGGCCGGCGACATCGGCTCGTACCAGACCGGGTCGCGCCTGGAGACCCAGGATTTCGGGCTCGAGCGGTTTTCGCCCTTGCTGCCGGCACTGGCCGGCAAGCGGGTGCTCTTCATTCCCGGTAACCACGAGTTCGATTCGCTCGACCACGACGCCACCTATGCGCGGCTGCGCGCGACCTGTGCGCGGCTGGGCATCGTCTGGCTCGACCGCGAGATCGTCGTCATCGACCACGTGCGCTTCATCGGCACCACCTTGTGGAGCGACTTCGATGCACTGGCCATGCGCGACGCCGATCTCACCAAGCAAATGCAGCAGCGCAACAAGGCCTTCCGGGCGGCGAACTATTACTTCAGCAAGAACACCACCCTGAAGGATGGGGAACAAGTGCTGGCCGAGGGCATCCGCGCGATGTCGCTCGATTGCCAGGCCTGGCTGCGGGCGGCGCTGGCCACGCCGTTCGAGGGCACGACGGCGGTGGTCACCCATTTCGCTCCGAGCCTCATGAGCGCCGACCCGCGCTACGGCCTCACGCCCGGCACGGCGGGCTTTTGCAATGCGCTCGACGACTTGTTCAAGAGTGCGCAGCTGTGGATGCATGGCCACCTGCACTGCATGAACGATTACATGGTCGAGGGCCGCGACGGCGCCCATTCCTGGTCGTGCCGGGTGGTCGCCAATCCGCTCGGCTACCTGAGCAAGGGCGAGCAGGAAGGCTTCCGTCCCGAGCTGGTGATCGCGCTCTGATCACTGCGCCGGCTCGCCGGCGCCCAGCGAAAAAGTCTCGAGCAGCGTGTCGAAGCCGCTTGCCTCGTCGGGCGCGTGGTCCTGTTCCGCATACTCGGCATACACCCAGTCGCCCCCGGCGCGCGCCACGCCCTCGGGCGGCAGCGGCTCGTGCTGCGGCTTCTTCGCCAGCGCGACGCGCATGAAGTCCACCCACATCGGCAGCGCCAGAGTGGCGCCGAACTCGCTCCCGCCGAGCGAGCGCGGTTCGTCATGGCCCATCCAGGCCACCGCGGCCACCTTGCCGCCATAGCCGGCGAACCAGCCGTCGACCGCGCCGCTGGTGGTGCCGGTCTTGCCGGCCAGGTCATGCCGCTGCAACTGGCGCGACGCCGCCGCCGCGGTGCCGACCCGGGTCACGTCGCGCAGCATGCTGTCGACGATGAAGGCGTTGCGCTCGTCCAGCACCCGCGCGCTGGCCTGGCGCGGCTGCGGCGCGACCTGCTCATGCAGCACCTTGCCGTCGCCATCCTGGATGCGCGCGATCAGCCACGGTTCGACCCGGTAGCCGCCATTGGCCAGCACCGCGTAGGCAGCCGCCATCTGCAGCGGCGTGACGGCGCCGGTGCCCAGGCCGAGCGTCAGGTTGCGCGGCTGGCGCGAGGCGTCGAAGCCGAAGCGGGCCAGGTGCGCGCGGGCATAGTCGACGTCCAGCGCGCGCAGCATGCGCACCGTGGGTACATTGCGCGAGTGCGACAGGGCATGGCGCACCGTGACCGGGCCCTCGAACAGCTTGTCGTCGTTGCGCGGCGACCAGTTGGCGTAGGCCTTCTCGCCGCTGAAGTCGAGCGGTTCGTCGAGGATCTGCGTGCCGGGGAAGAAGCCGCGCTCCAGGCCCGCCGAATACACGAAGGGCTTGATGCTCGACCCCGGCTGGCGCCATGCCTGGGTCACGTGGTTGAACTTGTGCAGCGAATAGTCGAACCCGCCGACCAGGGCGCGGTAGGCGCCCGTTTCGGTGTCGAGCGCCACGAAGGCCGCGGCCACGTCGGGTAGCTGGGCGATCGCCCATGCACCGCCAGCGGGCCGGGAGAGACGGATGACGGCGCCGGGCGCCAGTTTCACGCCCGGCCTGGCCTTGGCCGACAGGGCGCCGGCGGCGAGGGCCAGGCCCGCTCCGGTGATCTCGACCTGGTCGCCATTGGCCAGGGCGGCGCGCACCCGTTTGCCGGACGCCGAGGTGACGACCGCCGCCGCCAGGCCGTCGACTGCTGGACGCTGGTGCAGGGCGGCCGCGATCGCGTCCCCGCGTTCTGCGGCGCCGGCCGGCAGGATAATGCGCGCCTCCGGGCCGCGGTAGCCATGGCGGCGGTCGTAGGCGAGCACGTTGCGGCGTACCGATTCATGGGCGGCGTCCTGCTCGGCGGCGACGATGGTAGTGGTGACCGTGACGCCGCGCTCGTAGGCGGCCTGCCCCAGGCGCGCATGGACGGCCTGGCGCGCGATCTCGGCGACCCAGGCCGCGCGCGGATTCAAGGTCGCGCCATAGCTGCGCACCTGGACAGGCTCGGCCAGCGCGCGGCGGTACTGCGGCTCGCTGATCATCGCCAGCTCGCGCATGCGCCGCAACACGACCTGCTGGCGCTTGCGCGCCGCCTGCGGGTTCGACACCGGATTGCTGCTGGACGGGTTCCGGGGCAGGCCGGCCAGCATCGCGATCTCGGCCAGGGTCAGCTCGGGCAGCGGCTTGCCGAAATAGGTGCGCGCGGCGCTGGCGAAACCGTAGGCGCGCTGGCCCAGGTAGATCTGGTTCAGGTAGACTTCGAGGATCTGGTCCTTGGTGAGCGCCTTCTCGATCTTGTAGGCCAGCGCGACCTCGGTGAGCTTGCGCGGCAAGGTCTTGTCGCGCGACAGGAAGAAGTTGCGCGCCACCTGCATCGTGATGGTCGACGCGCCCTGGCTGCCGAAGTCGCCGATATTGGCCCTGGCGGCGCCCAGCGCCCGGATCCAGTCGACGCCGCCGTGCTCATAGAAGCGCGTATCCTCGATGGCCAGCACGGCCGACTTCATCAGCGCCGGCACCCTGGCGATCGGCATGAACTCGCGCCGTTCGGCGCCGAATTCGCCGATCAGGACCTTGTCGGCGGTATACACGCGCAGCGGGATCTTCGGACGGTAGTCGGTGACGGCCTTGATGTCGGGCACCTCGGGCAGGATGGAGGCGCCGGCCATGCGCGGGCCGGTCGCGAGCAGCAGGACGGAGAGCAAAACGAGAAGAGGGCGGCGTGGTTTCATGACTGGCTTCGTGGATGGTTGGTCGATCGGGGCCGATCTTACTGTCGCGCGGCGGCCCGGTCATGCGAAAAGACCAAGGTGGCGCGTCATGCGCCGGCGCGGTGCGGCTGGCGCTACCGCAAGCGTCAGCGGCGCACGTTCCGGACGCCGCCCGGCACCCCGAACGGCTATTCTTCCGCCCTTTGAAACCCACCGGAGATATGCATGAGCACCAGGTATAGCGCGCTGGTCGTCGGCGCCAGCGGCATCATCGGCAATGCGGTCGTGCGCGAGCTGCATGGCAGGCCGGACTGGCAGGTGCGGGCCTTGCCGCGCACCTTGGTGGACGGCGTCGAGGCCATCAGGGTGGACCTGACCGACGCCCAGGCCACTACCCGCGCGCTGGAAGCGGCGCGCGACACCACCCATGTGTTCTACGCCGCGCTCAAGGGCGGCGCCGACCTGCTCGACGAGGAGCGGATCAATGGCGACATGCTGCGCAACCTGCTCGATGGCCTGAAGGCGGTCGGCGCCCCGCTCGAACGGGTGGTGCACTACCAGGGCGCCAAGGTGTACGGGGTGCACCTCGGTCACGTCCGGGCGCCGTTCTATGAAGACGATCCGCGCCACATGACGCCCAACTTCTATTATGCCCAGGAAGACCTGCTGCGCGAACGCGCCACCGGCGGCGACTTCGGCTGGTCGATCCTGCGGCCCGACGTGGTCGTGGGCGACATCGCCGGCAACCCGATGAATATCGCGATGGTGATCGGCATGTTCGCCGCGCTCAGCAAGGAGGCCGGCGCACCGCTGCGCTTTCCCGGAACACACAAGGTGTATTCGGGCGTGCTGGCGCAGACCACCGATGCCGACTGGATGGCGCGCGCCAGCGTCTGGGCGGCGCTCGAGCCGGCGGCGCGCGGCGAAGCCTTCAACCTGGTCAACGAACCTTTCCGCTGGGAGCGCGTGTGGCGCCAGGTGGCGGCGGCGTTCGCCATGGAAGTCGGGCCGCCCCAGCCGTTTTCGCTGGCCAGGCAGATGCCCCTGAGGGCAGCGGCGTGGGAAGGGCTGGTGCAGCGCCGGGGCCTGCAGGCGCTGCCTTACGAGAAGCAGGTCGGATGGTGGTTTGGCGACTTCGTGTTCAACACCGAGTTCGACATGGTGTCGGACATGGGCAAGATCCGGCGCGCCGGCTTTACCGAGGCGGTGGAACCCGGCGCGACCATCGTGGCGGCCATCGAGCGCCTGCGCGCCGCCAGATGGCTGCCTTGAGCGGGCGAAGGCGGCGCCGGGCCGTGGCGTGCGACTTCATGGAGCAGGGCTGCTTTGCGCGCCTGTCCGTCGGGATGATATTGCCGCCCCGGCGCTTCGTGGGATCACCATTGTCGGCCTTGCTGTCTTGGCTTCGCAGCGTGGTAGTGCACAGTGTCCACCTGGACGGCACGAAAGCCGGGGCGCCCCTGTACGAGCGGCCTGGATTGCGTGAAATGCCACCGTCGCTGCGCTATTTCCGGCATGGCACGTGAAGTGGTCACGCGCGCGTGCCCGCATGCACGCCGAGGATCTCGCTGCAGCGTGTCAACCCGACCGGGCATGGTGGGGACGGACCGCCGTGTCTTCTTGCAGCGGCGCTCGGATCGTTACGGGGACGATTGCTCTGTCATGGAACAAGTCGGCGTCATCAAGGGCTACGTTCTGGGTCGCCGGCGCGGCGCCAGGCCCTTGATCGGCCCATGGTGCGCCGTCACGCACGTCGACGAACCGCAAGCGTTGCTTGACGCGCCCGCGGAACCCGGCGTCCCGGTCGAGGTTCATGCTGGCGTCCTCTCCCTTTCGTGAAACCGCAACCTGCTGATCGCCGCCGATGATTCCTGAAACCGATTCAGAAGAGCTGATCTCGCTCCGGAGGCTCATGCCTCATCCTGAAGGAGGCCACTTCAGGGAAACATATCGAAGTCGACACCGCGTGACCAGGGTGAGCGACGCGGTCGGCCGCTCTGCCTCCACTGCGATCTATGACCTCCTGCGCGGAAAGGAAAGGTCGACTTGGCACCGAAGCCAATCGGACGAAATGTGGCATTTCTCTGATGGTGCACCACTGCACATCCATGTCCCGGAGCCGGATGGCGGCCTTGGCATGGTCAGGCTCGATAGGCCGATGCGCCATGAGGGCGCCACTTTTCAGGCACTGGTCCCTGCTGGACGCTGGTTCGCCGCTGAATGTGAAGACCTCGGGGGCCACGGCTTGGTCGCTGTACCGTCGCCCCCGGCTTTGAATTCGAGACGTCGGGATCGCGGATGAGAGCATCCTCAGAGAACACTGGCCCGAACATGGAAGGCTGATCGCACGCCTGACGCAAAAAAGGACGACAGGCATGGATTTCCCGGCCATCCTAGCGTTCCAAGCGTGCGCCGCGGTGCGCGGACGCGCACGACATCACGCCGCCCACCAGCAACACCAGGGCGGCCGTCTCGAAACCCGTCGGCCAGCGCGCCTCCCATAGAAAGCCGTACAGGGACGCGAAGACGGTCTCGAACACGATCATCTGCCCCATCAGGCTCAAGGGAAGAGCGCGGCTGGCATGGTTCCACAAGGCGTTGCCCACCACCGAGCACAGGACGGCGACGGCCGTCACCAGCGCGCCGAATGTCATCCACGCGGCAACGCCATGGTCTCCCGGCGCCAGCACGAAGGCCGGCACCGCCAGCATCAGCGCCATCAGCCCGGTCACCACGCCCACCAGCAGGTTCCACTCATGCGGCGAGACACTCTCGATGCGCGCCAGCCAGCGGCTGTTATGCAGCGCAAAGATCGTCCACGACACCAGCGCACCGACGGCGCAGGCCAGGCCTGCCAGGGAAGCGGAACCGGCGCCCGACAGCGACTGCCAGCCGATGCACGCCAGGCCCGCGCTGCTCAGTAGCAGCGACGGCAGCAGCCGGCGCAGCGGCACCCCATGACGGTCGCGCGCGCCCACCAGCGTGAGCGCGATCGGCAGCAGCCCGATCACGATCGACACCATGGCCACGCCGCCTTGCTGCACCGCGTTGGCCAGGAACAGGTAATAGACGATGTTGCCGGTCAGGCCGAGGCCGACCAGGGTACGCCAGGCCTGCCAGTCGAGATGGCTGCGCAGCCGCCTCCAGGCCGGGTAGATGAGGAGGGCGGCGACCAGCCCGTAAGCGAGGTAGCGCCCGGCGGCCAGCTGGATCGGCAGGAATGCGGGCGCCAGTGCCGGCGCCAGGAAGACCAGGCCCCATAGCGCGCCGGCGGCGATCCCGGCGCCGACGCCGGCCAGGATGGAAAGACCGGTCGCGCCGGTGGTGGTGTGCATGTGAATCTCCTTCGATGAACGGAGATTGTCGATGCTGGAGCAGCGGTTGTCCTGGCCGGAACTACTGCGGGTTTGACGCGCTCTCCCGACTTGCGCGCCGATAGGCGGCGGGCGTGGCGTCGCAAGCGCGGCGCATGGCGCGCGTCAGGCTGGTCTGGTCCGAGAAACCGCAGGCGAGCGCGATATCGGCCACGCTGCGGCTGGTGCCGGCCAGCAGGCCGCGTGCGCGATCGAGGCGGCAGTCCAGCAGCCAGGCATGCGGCGTTCGGCCAAGCTCTTCGCGAAACACGGCGTGCAGGCGGCTCACGCTCAGGTTGGCGGCGCGCGCCATCGATTCGGTGCTCCAGTCCAGACCGGGCGCGGACTCGATGCGCGCCAGCAGTACGGCCAGGCGCGAGCTGGCGCGCGGCGTATCAAGGCTCAGGGTGTCGAGCAGCAGCGGGGCCCAGCCCTGCACCAGCGCCGGCGCCGGAGCGGCCTCGCGCGCCATGAGGCCCATGAACTCGATCAGCTTGCGCGCGGGTGGGCCCAGCGCGATGAAGGGCCGCTCCAGCAGGCCCTGCCAGGGACCGTGCCCGAAGGCGGTGCGCTCGACGTCGACGATCAGCGAACAGTTGGCGGCCTGGCTCGATTGCGCATGCCAGGCGCCGGGCGCGACCAGCGCGCCGTGCAGGGGATCGAGCCGGCCGCGCCGCTCCTCGATGTCGAGCAGCACGTCTCCATGCACCGGCAGCACCAGCTGGGCGAAGTCGTGGCGGTCGCCCCGGTGCACGCGATCGTAGCTGCGCAAGTGCAGGTCGCAGGAGGGCCGCGCAATCATGGTCTTTACGCCATCGGACTGCACACGTCGGTGCCGGCTGCCAGCGCCTTCAGCTTGGGCTGGTCGAGCAGGGTGACTTCGCGCTTGTCGACTTCGAGCCAGCCCTGCTTCTTGAAGCGCGACAGCAGGCGGCTGATGCTCTCGATGGTCAGGCCAAGGTAGTTGCCGATGTCTTCGCGCGACATGCGCAGCTGGAAACGGTCGGCGGCGTAGCCGCGCGCGGCGTAGCGGGCCGACAGGTTCACCAGGAAGACGGCGAAACGCTGCTCGGCACGCATATTGCCCAGCAACAGCATGACGTTCTGCTCGCGCGTGATTTCCTGGCTCATGATGCGGTGGAAGTGGCGCAGCAGCGTCGGCACCTCGCCGAACAGGTCTTCCAGGCGCGCGAACGGGATCTCGCACACTTCGCTGTCTTCGAGTGCGACGGCGTCGCAGTGGTGCGTGCCGCTGATCGCATCCATGCCGAGCAACTCGCCGGCCATCTGGAAGCCGGTGATCTGGGCCACCCCGGCCGCATTCACCTGGTAGGTCTTGAAGTGGCCGAAGCGCACCGCGTACAGGTTGCGGAAAGGCTCGCCCACGGCGTACAGGCGTTCGTCGCGCTCGAGCCGGCGGCGCCGGCCGATGATCTTGTCCAGGCGGTCGATCTCGGCTTCTTCCAGTCCCATCGGCAGGCATAGCCGGTGCATGCTGCACTGCGCGCAAGACTTCAGTGCATGGAGATTCAGGGACGGCTCGGACTGCCGGGACAGGGACTGGCTCATGGGGATGGTCGCTTTATTCGGTACACCGGGAATTATAGACCCCTTGCACGGCGTGCCTACGGGCAAGGCAGAAACCTGCGCTAAATAAGGAACAAACAAGGAACTTTTGTTGCGATTCGATCGGCATGTGTTCAAAAACGACTCAACAATGATAAAAATGACATCGTCAATCGTGCGCGTCGGTGCTGTGCTTACCATGTGCATTCGACTTCGGGGGAGTTCATATGTTCGGCTTGACCGCACTGGAGCTGGCGCGCATCCAGTTCGCCTTCACGATTTCCTTTCACATCATCTTCCCCGCGATCACTATCGGCATGGCCAGCTATCTGGCCGTGCTCGAGGCGTGCTGGCTCAAGACGAAGCGCCAGGTCTACGTCGACCTCTACCATTTCTGGCTCAGGATCTTCGCGGTCGCCTTCGGCATGGGCGTGGTGTCGGGCATCGTGATGGCCTACCAGATCGGGACCAACTGGAGCTACCTGTCCGAGTTCGCCGGCAGCGTCATGGGCCCGCTGCTCACCTACGAGGTGCTGACCGCCTTCTTCCTGGAGGCCGGCTTCCTGGGCGTGATGCTGTTCGGCTGGAACCGGGTCGGGCCGCAACTGCACTTCCTTGCCACCTGCATGGTCGCCATCGGCACGCTGATCTCCTCGACCTGGATCCTGGGCGCCAACAGCTGGATGCAGACGCCCCAGGGCTACGCCATCGAGGGCGGCCGCATGATCCCGGTCGACTGGCTGGCCATCGTCTTCAACCCCTCCTTTCCGTATCGCCTGATGCACATGGTGGTGGCGGCCTACCTGGCCACGGCCCTCATCGTCGGCGCGTCCGCCGCCTGGCACCTCCTGCACGGTCGCGACAACAAGAACGTGCGCAAGATGCTGTCGATGGCGATGTGGATGATCCTGCTGGTGGCGCCGGTCCAGGCCGTGATCGGCGATTTCCATGGCCTGAACACGCTCAAGCACCAGCCGGCCAAGCTGGCGGCGATGGAGGGCCACTGGCAAAACACGCCGGGCGAGGCGGTGCCATTGATCCTGTTCGGCATTCCCGACATGGAGCGCGAGGAAACCCGCTACGCGGTCGAGATACCCTACCTGGGCAGCATCATCCTGACACATACGCTGCGCGGCCAGTTCCCGGGCCTGAAGGAATTCCCGCGCGCAGACCGTCCCAACTCCCTGATCGTGTTCTGGAGTTTCCGCACCATGGTGGGACTGGGCCTGTTGATGATCGCGCTCGGGGCCTGGAGCCTGTGGCTCAGGCGTGGAGGGCGAATCTACGGCAAGCGGCTGTTCCTGCGCTTTGCCCTGGCGATGGGGCCGGCCGGCCTGGTCGCCATCCTGGCCGGCTGGATCACGACCGAGGTCGGCCGCCAGCCATGGGTGATCTACGGCGTGCTGCGCACGGCCGATGCGGTGTCGCCGCACAGCGCGACCACGATGGGCGTGACCCTGGGGATGTTCGTCGTGGCCTACCTGTTCGTGTTCGGCGCCGGCACCGTCTACCTGCTGCGCCTGATTCACAAGGGGCCGCAGCACTTCGTCCTGAACCGGCCGCCCGAGGGCGGGCCGGGTGAAGGGCGCACGCCGATGCGGCCGCTGTCGGCGGCCGATGTCGACAACGACGGCAGCATCAGGGGCAATATCGACGACAACCCCGACGGCAACCCCGACCAACCGACGCGGAGCTGAGCATGGGCATCGACACATCCGTTATCTGGATCCTGATCATTTTCTTCGCGGTCTTCATGTACGTGCTGCTCGACGGCTTCGACCTGGGCATCGGCATGCTGTTCCCGTTTACGCCGAAAAAGCGCGACCGCGACACCATGATGAATTCCGTCGCGCCGGTCTGGGACGGCAACGAGACCTGGCTGGTGCTGGGAGGGGAGGGACTGCTGGCGGCTTTCCCGGTGGCCTACGCCATCATCCTGTCGGGCCTGTACCTGCCGCTGATCTTCATGCTCATCGGCCTGGTGTTTCGCGGCGTCGCCTTCGAGTTCCGCTTCAAGGCCAAGGAACACGAGCGCCACCTGTGGGACAAGGCTTTCATCGGCGGCTCGGTGGCGGCGGCCTTCTTCCAGGGCGTGACGCTGGGCGGCTTCCTGGACGGCATTACGGTCTCTGGCCGCAGTTTCGCCGGCGGGCCGCTCGACTGGATCGCGCCGTTCCCGCTGCTGGCCGGCCTGGGGGTGATGATCGCCTACACCCTGCTGGGCGCCACCTGGCTGGTGATGAAGACCGAGGGCGAGCTGCAGGCGCGCATGATCCAGGTCGCGCGGCCCTTCGCCTGGCTGCTGCTGGGCGCCATCGTCGCGGTCAGCATCTGGACTCCGCTGCGCTTTGCCGCCGTCGCCGAGCGCTGGTTCACCTTCCCGAACATCGCCTTCCTGGCGCCGGTGCCGATCCTGGTGGTGGTGTGCATGGTGCTGCTGCTGCGCGCACTGGCGCGCAAGCCGTTCCGCCAGCCCTTCGTGCTGGCGCTGGCGCTGATCTTCCTCGGCTACAGCGGCATGGCGATCAGCATCTGGCCGCACGTGGTGCCGCCGGCCATCACGATCTGGGAGGCGGCCTCGCCGCCGCAAAGCCAGGGGTTCGCCCTCGTCGGCACGCTGTTCATCCTGCCCATCATCCTGATGTACACCGGCTGGTCGTACTGGGTATTCCGGGGCAAGGTCAAGCACGACGCGGGGTATCACTGATGGCCACGCGCCGCCGATGGCTGCGCCAGCTGGGCTGGATGGCGCTGCTGTGGCTGGGCGGCGTCGCCACCCTGGCGCTCGTCGCATTTCTTATAAGAATTGTCATGCACGCCGCCGGCATGCGCTAAGCGCAACTGTGCGCACCTCATGTCATTCGAGGTCTACACTAACGATACAAGTTGAACAACTGGAGTACTCCACAGTGTCATCAACCAGCGTGACCGCGCCTGCCAGCGGCGCCTCTGTCGCCCCCGTGGCCACCATCGCCCCTCCCGCCATGCCGCCAGGGGGCGAAGACCAGGCCAGGGCCGACCTGTACGCCTTGCTGTCCCGCCTGCTGCTGGCCGCCCCGGACGCCGCGCTGCTCGACGCGCTCGCGTCCAGCGACCCGATCCTCGCCGAAGGCGGCGACCCGGCGCTCGAGCGGGCCTGGGAGCAGCTCACCGTGGCTTCCGGCGTCATGGACGCGCACGCCGTCGCCGACGAATTCGCCGCGCTGTTCATCAGCATCGGCTCGCCCCCGGTCGACCCCTATGGCTCGCGCTACCTGGCCGGCTACATGAACGACACGCCGCTGGCGCAGCTGCGCGAATCCCTGGCCCGCCTCGGCCTGGCGCGCATGCGCGGCAGGGGCGATTTCGAAGACCATCTCGGCGCGCTGTGCGAAACCATGCGCGTGCTGGTCGCCGGCGCACCCGGCGTCCAGCGCCAGCCGCTGGCGGTGCAGCGCGAATTCTTCGAGGCCCATCTCGGTTCCTGGTGCATGCGCGCGCTGGACGATATCGCCAACGCCGATGGCGCCAATTATTACCGCCTGGTCGCCCGCTTCGCGCAGGCGTTCCTGGCGATCGAGGCGGAAGCATTCGCCGTAGGAGAGGAGAGCGATGAGCAAGCATGATCTTGACGCCGCGCAAGACCGGCCCGACCCGGCGCGGCGCGGCTTCCTGAAGGCCGCCCCGCTGGGGGCGCTGGCCGTTGTCGCCGCCACGCCGGCGACGGCGGCGCCAGCTCCGGCACCGGCCGCGCCCGACCCCAAGGTCAAGCGCGGCTACCACGAGACGGAACATATCCGCCGCTATTACGAGACCGCCGCCTACTGGTAGGCAAGCAGAGGAACCACTATGTCACTGGTCAAATCCACGCGCGACAGCGCGTTGAAACGGCGCCGCTTCCTGGTCGGGGCCGGCGTTGCCGCCGGCGCCGGCGCGCTGGGGCGCCATCTGCCGCTGAACGTGATCGAGCCGGCCCAGGCCGACCCGGTGCCCAATACCCCGGTGCCGACCGAAGTCAAGCGCACCGTGTGCAGCCACTGTTCGGTCGGCTGCTCGGTCGACGCCGTGGTCGCCAACGGCGTCTGGGTGCGGCAAGAGGCAGCCTTCGATTCGCCGATCAATATGGGCGCCCACTGCGCCAAGGGCGCGTCGGTGCGCGAACACGCCTTCGGCGAGCACCGCCTGCGCTACCCGATGAAGCTGGTGAACGGCAAGTACCAGCGCATCTCATGGGACCAGGCCATCGACGAGATCGGCGACAAGCTGCTCCAGCTGCGCAAGGAAGCCGGGCCGGACGCGCTGATGGTGATCGGCAGCTCCAAGCACAATAACGAGCAGGCTTATCTGCTGCGCAAATGGGTCTCGTTCTTCGGCACCAACAACTGCGACCACCAGGCGCGCATCTGTCACTCGACCACGGTCGCGGGCGTGGCCCAGACCTTCGGCTACGGGGCCATGACGAATTCGTTCAACGACCTGCACCACAGCAAGGCGGTGCTGTTCATCGGTTCCAACCCGGCCGAGGCGCACCCGATCTCGATGCTGCACTTCCTGCACGCCAAGGAACTGGGCGCCAAGATGATCGTCATCGATCCCCGCTTCACCCGTACCGCGCGTTTCGCCGACCACTACGTGCGGGTACGTCCCGGCACCGACATCCCGCTGGTATGGGGCATCCTGTGGCATATCTTCAATAACGGCTGGGAAGACAAGAAATTCATCGAAGAGCGCACCTGGGGCATGGAAGACGTGCGCGCCGAGGTCATGAAATGGACGCCTGACAAGGTGTCGGACGTGACCGGCGTGCCCGAGTCCGCCGTGCGCCTGGCGGCCGAGATGCTGGCCACCAACCGGCCTTCGTCGGTGGTCTGGTGCATGGGCATCACCCAGCACCACGTCGGCACCGCCAATGTGCGCGCGCTGTCGATCCTGCAGCTCGCGCTGGGCAATATCGGCATCCCGGGCGGCGGCGCCAATATCTATCGCGGCCACGACAACGTCCAGGGTGCGACCGACGTCGGCCCGAATGGCGATTCCTTGCCCGGCTACTACGGCATCGCCGAAGGGGCCTGGAAGCACTTCGCCAATGTCTGGGGTGTCGACTACGAATGGATCAAGTCGCGCTTCGGTTCCAAGGAACTGATGGAAAAGCCCGGTATCACGGTGTCGCGCTGGTTCGACGCGGTCAACGAAGAGAACCAGTTCGTCGACCAGCCGAGCAATCTGCGCGCCGTGCTGTACTGGGGTCACGCGCCCAACAGCCAGACCCGCCTGCCGGACATGAAGGCGGCGATGCAAAAGCTCGACATGATGGTCGTGATCGACCCCTATCCGAGCATGACGGCGGCGATGCACGGCCGGACCGACGGCGTCTACCTGCTGCCGGCCGCCTCGCAGTTCGAGACCCAGGGCTCGTGCACCGCCTCGAACCGTTCGATCCAGTGGCGCGAACGGGTCATCCAGCCGCTGTTCGAATGCAAGACCGACCACGAGATCATGTACCTGTTCGCGCGCAAGCTGGGCTTCGCCAACGAGCTGTGCAAGAACATCAAGGTCGTGCACAACGAGCCGGTGGTCGAGGATATCCTGCGCGAAATCAACCGTTCGTGCTGGACCATCGGCTACACCGGCTGCTCGCCCGAGCGGCTCAAGCTGCACATGGAGAACAAGCATACCTTCAATCCAACCACGCTGCGCGCCGATTCCGGCCCGTGCAAGGGCGACTACTATGGACTGCCGTGGCCGTGCTGGGGCACGCCTGAAATGAAGCACCCGGGCACGCCGATCCTGTACGACCTGAGCAAGAGCGTGGCCGAAGGCGGACTGCCGTTCCGCGCCAACTGGGGCGTCGAGCACAACGGTTCGAGCCTGCTGGCCGCCGACGGCTCGACCACCAAGCACAGCGAACTGGACGTCGGCTACCCGGAATTCGACCACGTCTTCCTCAAGAAGCTGGGCTGGTGGGCCGAGCTGACCCCGGCCGAACAGGCCATGGCCGAGGGCAAGAACTGGAAGACCGACCTGTCGGGCGGCATCATCCGCGTCGTCATCGCCCACGGCTGCGCGCCATATGGCAATGCGCGGGCGCGCTGCAATGTCTGGAACTTCCCCGATCCGGTGCCGGTCCACCGCGAACCGCTGGCCACGCCGCGGCGCGACCTGGTGGCGAAGTACCCGACCTACGACGACAAGTCCAACCACTGGCGCCTGCCGACGCTGTTCAAATCGGTGCAAGCGGTCGATTACTCGAAAGACTTCCCGCTGATCATGACGTCCGGCCGCCTGGTCGAATACGAGGGCGGCGGCGAGGAAACCCGCTCGAACCCCTGGCTGGCCGAGCTGCAGCAAAACATGTTCGTCGAGATCAACCCGCGCGACGCGGTGCAGATCGGCGCCAAGCTGGGCGAATACGTCTGGCTCGAGACCCCGACCGGCGCGCGCCTGAAGATGATGGCGATGGTCACCGAGCGGGTGCCGGTGGGCCTGGTGTGGGCGCCGTTCCACTTCGGCGGCTGGTGGATGGGAGAAGACCTCGAGAAACATTATCCCGAGCACGGGGCGCCGATCGTGCGCGGCGAGGCCATCAATACTGGCTGGACCTACGGCTACGACGCCGTGACCATGATGCAGGAAACCAAGGTGGCGCTGTGCCGCGTGGTGCGGGCCTGACCTGACGATCCCGACAGGAGAGCAAAATGGCAGCAAGAATGAAGTTCATCTGCGACACGGAGCGCTGCATCGACTGCAACGGCTGCGTGACCGCGTGCAAGAACGAGCACGAACTGGCCTGGGGCATCAACCGGCGCCGCGTGGTGACGATCAACGACGGCATCCCGGGCGAGCGCTCGGTGTCGGTCGCCTGCATGCACTGCACCGACGCACCGTGCCTGGCGGTGTGCCCGACCAACTGCATCTACCACACCGAGGACGGCATCGTCCTGCACAGCAAGGACCAGTGCATCGGCTGCGGCTACTGCTACTACGCCTGCCCGTTCGGTGCGCCGCAGTTCCCCGAGACGGGCCTGTTCAACCACCGCGGCAAGATGGACAAGTGCACCTTCTGCGCCGGCGGCCCGGAACCCGATACCTCCGAAGCCGAGTTCAAGAAATACGGGCGCAACCGCATCGCCGAAGGCAAGCTGCCGGCCTGCGCCGAGCAGTGCGGCACCAAGGCGCTGCTGGGCGGCGACGCGAACATCATCGCCGATATCTACCGCCAGCGCGTCGAGACGCGCGGCTACGGCCCGCAGCTGTGGGGCTGGAAGATCGCCTACGGCAAGCCGAAGCGCGGCGGCGAGATCAAGGCCAAGGGCGACTCGCCACGCGTCAACCAGGACCTGCGCGATTCGCAGAACCATGCAGGGAGGTTCCCGACATGAAGCGCTTCAAGACCTGTGCATGGATCCTGCCGCTGCTGCTGCTGGCCGGCTGCCTCGAGGTGGACCAGCATCCGCCATGGATCGCGGGAGAATATGCCGGCAAGCCGGATGACCGCCATTATCAGCGCCGCTTCCACAACGACCGGCTGGCCTGGTGGGCCACGGTCGAGAACCGCAACGGCAAGCAAAACGAATACAACCGGGCCAACCCCTGAGGAGGCGCGATGCGAGCGAACCTGACATTATTGCGCGCCATGCTGTTCCTGGCGGCGGCGCTGGCCTTCTCGGGCAGCTGGGCCGGCGTCAAGAACGAGCGCGCCACGCCGGCCTATGCCGAAGAGCAGACCATGCTGCAGATCGAGGCCGATTCGGTCGTGCCCGATCCCGGCCTGCTGCAGTCCGAATCGGGCCGCGTGCACATGGACCGCCACTACCTGGGCCAGTACGGCACCAAGGAGGGCAACGTCATCGTCCAGCGCGGCGGCAACAGCTGGCGCCACCTGCGCAACGGGCCGCTGGCCACCATCGCCGGCTTCATCCTGCTGGCGGTGCCGCTGGCGATCTTCGTGTTCTACCGGACCATCGGCCCGGCCAACCAGGTGGCCGAAGCGGGCCGCAAGATGCAGCGCTTCAACCGCTGGGAACGCCAGGTACACTGGGCCACGGCCTTCAGCTTCATCGCGCTCGGCATCACCGGCATCATCATCATGTACGGCAAGAACATCTTCCTGCCCTGGATGGGGCATGGCCTGTTCTCGTGGGTGGCGATCATCTCGAAGTACCTGCACAATTTCGTCGGACCGCTGTTCATCCTGTGCTCGATCCTGATGTTCTTCACTTTCCTCAAGCGTAATTTCTACAATCGCGCCGACTGGCATTGGGTCAAGCAGGGCGGGGGCATCGTCAGCCACAAGCACGTCCCGGCCGGCTTCTTCAATGCCGGCGAAAAGACCTGGTTCTGGGGCGGCGTGGCGCTGCTGGGCCTGATCATGTCGGTGACCGGCCTGGTGCTCGATTTCGCCGTGGGCCAGACCCGCTATGTGATGCAGGTGGCGAACGTCCTGCACGTGGCGGCGGCGGCGATGTATATGGCGGCGGCCATGGGCCACGCCTATATCGGCACCTGGGGCACGCCGGGCGCCTACGAAGCCATGCGCTACGGTACGGTGGACGAGAACTGGGCCAAGGCCCATCATCGGCTGTGGTACGAACAGATGAAGACCGGCGTCCCGCCGGGCCTGGACCAGGACGGCAAAATGGTGCCGGGCCGCGACGTGCCGGGCCAGGGCGGCCGGCCGCAACCCGGTCCCGCGCACTGAGGAATGACGATGAAACAATGTAATCCATCGACAATCGCATCGACGATCGGCGCCATGGCGCTGCTGGCGGTGGTGCTGGCCGGCTGCGATCGCGGCCAGGCGCCGGCGGCCAACGGCGTCATCCAGACCAAGTACCCGGGCCAGGTCTCGGCCGGCGGCATGACCAGCGGCCAGGTCATGGCGCAGACGGCGCGTCCCGAGACCGACGCTACCTATGCGGGCGGCACCCCGGGCATCGCGGGCGGCTCGGGCGGCAATACCAGCGGCGCCGAAATCGGCGGCGAGACCCGCGAGACCGGCCAGGGACCGTCGAGCGGGGTCACCCAGCCGTCCAGCGCCGGTCGTCCGGGCAGCAATCTGCCGTCGGGCGACAACCAGCCTGCCGCGCCTGCTCCCGGCAGCGTCGAGGCGCCACCGGCCAACAATGCTTCGCCGCAGGGGCAGCCAGGAGGAACGCGATGAATACCAGACGATTGGGCCCATTGCTGGCGCTCGCGACCGGGCTGGCCTTGGCCGGCGCATCCTGGGCGGCGCTGCCGCCGCCATCGCCGGCCCAGGCCCAGGCCGCGGCCGCGAAGAAGGCCGCGGCCGACGCCAAGGCGGCCAAGGACAAGGAGGCGCTGAACGCCTCGATGGACGAGATCAGCGGCCACTGGCGCCAGCGCGCGGCGCAAGAGGGATGGACCATCAAGCCACCGCCGCCGGTGACGGGGCCGACCGGCGTCGCCGCATCCGATCCCACGCCGGCCAGCGCCGGGATACCGTCCCCGGCCCCGGCCGGTGCGACTCCCGGCACCTCGGGCGCAGCGCCGGCGACCGCCGCCGCGCCGCTTGGCGCACGGGCGCTGCACGCGGCCAATGTGCCGATCAAGAGCGAGAAGCTGGGTACGGCCAGGCCGAGCGAAGACGTCAAGCAGGGCCCGACCCGCGCCGAGCCGGCCGGGGCATCGCCGACGGTCAACAAGAAGGGCGTTCCCGAGAACGCCCCCAAGCAATGAAGGGATGGCGATGAAAAAAGGAGGCATGCCGGTCGCGATCATCATGCAGCGGCGGTCGGTACAGCATCGCTGGGGCGAGATGGACAGCTGGTCCGCAGTGGGCGTGGTGCCGGACCGCGGCGAGCTGCCGCGCCTGTCCATGCTGAGCGAAAGCACGGAGCGCGACTATTACCTCGTCTCGGGCCTCGAGCTCGAGCTCTATACCGACGAGCACGAAGGCTATTACGAGAACATCATGGCGCCGGAATCGAAGGTGTTCGTGCTGTGGCGCATGGAAGACGGCCGCGCGATCCCGGCGCGCGCCTCGGTCAGCTATGTCGAGGGCACGCGCATGTTCGACTCGGGCGAGTCGGCCGACGGCGTCACGATGCCGGCCGAGATCTACAGCTGGGTCGCGGGCTACCTGCGCGAGAACTTCACGCCGCGCCCGCGCAAGGGCCGGCAACACGGATGAGCGCGAACACGATGGCCGAGGAAGGGTTCCTGCGCCGCTGGGCGCGCCTGAAGTCGGCGCCGGAGCCGGTGCACGAAGCGCCGGCCGTCGAGTCGCCGCCGCCTGCCGTCCCGCCGGCCCCGCCGGCGCAGGAAGATCCGCCGCTGCCGACGCTGGACGACGTCGCGCGGCTCACGCCCGAATCGGATTACTCGGCCTTCGTCGCCAAGGGCGTCGACAAGGCCGTGCAGCGCATGGCGCTCAAAAAACTGTTCGCCGACCCGAACTTCGCGGTGATGGACGGCCTGGACATCTATATCAGTGACTATAACAAGGCCGCGCCGCTGTCAGACGCGATGCTGGCGTCGCTCAAGCATGCGCCGGGGGTACTGCGCCGGCTGCTGGGCGACGACCAGCAAGACCGGACGGACGCGCAGCGCGACGACCAACGCGATCCGGCGGCCGAACGCGAGCCGGACACGCCAAACCAGGGGACGACATGAATATCCGATTCAACGACGGGGCGGCCTCCGACCCCGTCCAGGACGGCCGCGACCGGGCGGCCCGCCTGGCCGCCCTGCAGGCAACGAGGGACTTTCCCGATGTCGAAGCGGCCGCCACGGTCGACTACCGTTCGCACGGCCGCACGCTGGTGGTCGGCAGCGCACGCGACGCATTACCGCTGGCCGACCGCCTGGCCGGCACGCTGTCGGTCACGGTGCTGCTGCTGGACGAGCCGGATGGCCAGCCGCGCCTGTATCCGGTGCACGCGGCGCAGACGGTGGCGCTCGCGGGCTGGCTCGGCGCCTTCGAGGCGCGCTGGCGCGCGGCCGGCCAGCCGGTGGGCGAGGGCAGGTTCGACCTGGTGCTCGACCTGTGCCCGGCGCGCCTGATCGCCAGCCACCAGCGGCCGCACGGCTACTACGCTCCGGGCCTCGACGACACGGCGCGTTTGCAGGCGGTCGATGAGCTGCTCGACATGGTCGGCGACTTCGAAAAGCCCAAATACTTCAGCTACAAGGAACGCATCTGCGCCCACGGCCGCAACGGCATTCACGCCTGCACCGCCTGCGTCGACATCTGCTCGGCCAAGGCGATCGCCAGCGACGGCGACCGGGTCAAGGTCAATCCCTACCTGTGCGCCGGCTGCGGCGCCTGCGGCACCGTGTGCCCGACCGGGGCCATGAGCTATGTCTATCCGCCGGTGCCGCTGACGGGCAGGCGCATCCAGGCCGCCCTGCGCGCGTTTCGCGAAGCCGGCGGCGCCCAGCCGGTGCTGTTGCTGCACGATGCCCACGGCGCCGACATCCTGGCCCGGCTGGGCGACAGCGTGCCCGGACGCATCCTGCCGTTTTCACTGCACCACGTGGCCTCGACCGGCATCGACGTCTGGCTGGCGGCGCTGGCCTACGGCGCGGCCGGCATCGCCATCCTGACCACCGGCGACGAAGCGCCGCAGTACGTGCAGGCGCTCGGCGAGCAGATGCAGATCGCCCAGGCGGTCGTCGATGGCCTCGGCTACGTGGGCCCGCATTTCCAGCTGCTGCAGCTGGGCAGTGCGCCGCTGGAGGCGGCCCAGGAGCTGGCACTGGCCCTGCGTCATGCGCCGCGCGGCGACGCGCCGGCGGCGCCGGCCGTGTTCCACCTGGCCGTCGACAAGCGCAACACGCTCGACTACGCCCTCGACCACCTGCACCGCCACGCGCCGCAGCAGCCGCTCCACATCGCGTTGCCGCCCAAGGCGCCGTTCGGCGCCTTGGGCGTGAACGGCCAGACCTGCAGCCTGTGCATGTCCTGCGTCGGCGTCTGTCCGGCCAATGCGCTGCAGGATGGGCAGGGCGCGCCGCAGCTGCGCTTCATCGAAAAGAACTGCGTCCAGTGCGGCCTGTGCGCCAACACCTGTCCCGAGGATGCGATCGCACTCGTGCCGCGCATGTCGTTCGCGCCCGAGCGCATGGGGGCGGTGGTGCTCAACGAGTCGCAGCCCTTCCACTGCATCCGCTGCAACAAGGCCTTCGGCACGCTGCAGATGGTCGAGAACATGCTGGGCCGGCTCGGCGCGCACCCGGCCTTCGCGGCCAATCTCGACCGCCTGCGCATGTGCGGCGACTGCCGCGTGATCGACATGATGGCGCCGGCGGACGAGATGCAGGTGACGCCGCTGCGGCGAAGGTAACGCAGCCGAGCAAACCGCCACCGGCCGGCAAATCGGTGGCAGAATGGTCTCGACACCAGATCGCGGGGGCGGGGCCAGCTCCTCCACCCGCAGCGCATCGCCACCAGGAGACCCTCAATGACGCCAACCCAGCGCTTCGTGCAGGCGCGCGACTTCCTGCAGCAGCACCGGCTCGACTACGACACGGCCTGCCGCGACTTCCCACGGCCCGAGCTCGACCGGTTCAACTGGGCCCTCGACTTCTTCGACCACCAGGCCAGGGACAACCACGCCCCGGCCCTGTGGGTGGTCGAGGAAGACGGTCGCGAACGCAAGGTCTCGTTCGCCGACATGGCGGCGCGCTCGAGCCAGGTGGCCGAATACCTGCGCAACCTGGGTGTACGGCGCGGCGAGCGGGTGCTCCTGATGCTGCCGAACCGGGTCGAGCTGTGGGAAATCATGCTGGCCGGGATCAAGCTCGGGGCCGTGCTGGTACCGACCACGATGCTGCTGTCCGGCGACGACCTGGCCGATCGCCTGGAACGGGGCCAGGTGAAGCACGTGATCGCCGAGGCCGGCGAAGCCCACAAGTTCGAGGCGCTGGCCGGGAGCTACACCCGCATCGCGGTCGGCGGCGCGCCAGCCGGCTGGCACGACTTCGAGGACAGCCACCATGTCGCCAGCGTGTTCGTGCCCGAAGGCGAGACCCGCGCCACCGACCCGCTGCTGCTGTACTTCACCTCCGGCACCACGGCGAAACCGAAGCTGGTGCTGCATACCCACCAGAGCTACCCGGTGGGCCACCTGTCGACCATGTACTGGATCGGCCTGCAGCCGGGCGACGTCCACTGGAACATCAGTTCGCCGGGGTGGGCCAAGCACGCCTGGAGCTGCTTCTTCGCGCCGTGGAATGCGCTCGCCACCGTCTTCGTCTACAACTACGCGCGCTTCGCCAGCCGCGCCGTGCTCGACACCATCGTGCGCTGCGGCGTGACGTCGCTGTGCGCGCCGCCGACCGTGTGGCGCATGCTGATCAAGGAAGACCTGGCCGCATGGAGGCCGGCGCTGCGCGAGCTGGTCGGTGCCGGCGAGCCGCTCAACCCGGAAGTGATCGAACAGGTCGAGCGCGCCTGGGGCATCCGCATCCGCGACGGCTTCGGCCAGTCCGAATCGAGCTGCCAGATCGGGAATTCGCCCGGCCAGCCGATCAAGCCGGGCTCGATGGGGCGTCCGCTGCCGGGCTACCGCATCGCGCTGCTCGACGTCGACGACCAGCCGGCGCGCGAGGGTGAGATAGCGCTGGAACTTGCATCGAACCCGATCGGTCTCATGGTTGGCTACGAAGGCAATCAGGAAAAGACACGCGAGGTGATGCGGGCCGGCTACTACCACACGGGCGACACGGCGAGCGTGGACGACGACGGCTATTATTTCTACGTCGGCCGCAATGACGACGTGTTCAAGTCGTCCGACTACCGTATCAGCCCGTTCGAGCTCGAGAGCGTCTTGATCGAGCACGACAGCGTGCTGGAGGCGGCGATCGTGCCGAGCCCGGACCCGCTGCGGCTATCGGTCCCGAAGGCCTTCGTCACCCTGCGCGCGGGGGTGGCACCGGGCCGTGAAATGGCGGCCGCGCTGTTCGCCTTCACGCGCGAGCGCCTGGCGCCGTATGCGCGCATCCGGCGCATCGAGTTTCGCGAGCTGCCCAAGACCATCTCGGGCAAGATCCGGCGCGTGGAGCTGCGCCGCGAGGAAGCGGGTAGGGCTGGCGCGGCGGGCCAGGGGGTGGAATACCGCGAAGAGGATTTCAACGCAAACTAGCAAGGAGCGACGCCATGCAACTGCACGCACCGATCCAGCCCTGCCTGTGGTTCGACACCCAGGCCGAGGAAGCGGCCAGGCACTATGTCTCGATCTTCCCGGACTCGCGCATCACGCATGTGTCGCACTACGGCGAAGCGGGCCGGAATGTGCACCGCATGCAGCCCGGCAGCGCGATGGCGGTGCAGTTCGAGGTCGACGGCCAGCCATGCATCGCCATGAACGGCGGCCCGCTGGTCCGCTTTACCGAGGCGGTGTCGTTCATGGTGATGTGCGACAGCCAGGAACAGATCGACTATTACTGGGAGCGCCTGGGCGAGGGCGGCGACGAGGCGGCGCGCCAGTGCGGCTGGCTCAAGGACAAGTTCGGCCTGTCGTGGCAGGTGACGCCGACCGAGATCATGTCGCTGATGGCCGGTCCGCGCAGCGATGCGGTCATGCTGGCGCTGCTGGGCATGAAGAAGATCGAGATCGCCGCCTTGCACGCGGCTGCCGCGATTTCTTGATGAAGAGTGCGTCCGGAGCGCGACGATTGCGGCCATAATGGAGGCATTCCCTCAATCGTCCATTCGGCGCCAGATGACCACCAGAGAACGCTCCAAAGACCGCTCGGAAACACGCTCCAGCGAAGACGGCCGCAAGAAAGACGGCAGCAAGAAAGACGGCAGCAAGAAAGACGGCGGCAAGAAAGATCCACTATTCGAAGTACGCGAGTCCCCCGTGCACGGCAACGGCGTTTTCGCGCGCCGGGCCATCGGCGCCGGCGCGCGCATCATCGAGTACAAGGGCCAGCGCATCAGCTGGGACAAGGCGACCCGGCGCGCCGAGAAGGCGGGCGGCCCGATCAACCATACCTTTTACTTCAGCCTGGCCGACGGCCGCGTGATCGACGGCGGCCGCAACGGCAACGAGGCGCGCTGGATCAACCACGCCTGCACGCCCAATTGCGAGGCCTTCGAAGACGAAGGAAAGGTCTATATCCACGCCATGCAAGACATCGAGGCGGGCGAAGAGCTGAACTATAATTACGCGCTGATCTACGACGAACGCCATACCCCGGCGCTCAAGAAGCTGTTCGCCTGCCGCTGCGGCACGCCGGGCTGCACCGGCACCATGCTCGCTCCCAAGCGCCGCGCGAAGAAGTCGGCGACAATATAGCCTGCCGCGCCCGTTGCGCACATGCCTGGAGCCTTGATGAAACCCGTAGTCCGCAGCCTGCTGGAGACCGATCTTTACAAGTTCACGATGTGGCAGGCCCTGCTGCACAGCCACCCGGGCGCCACCGGCGAGTACGAATTCCGCTGCCGTAACGAACCGGCCTATCCGCTGGCCGAGCTGCAGGACGACGTCGACCGCGAACTCGATCACCTGTGCGGCATGATGTTCACCGAGAGCGAGGTGGAGTACCTGCGTGGCCTGCGCTTCATCAAGAGCGACTTTGCCGACTTCCTCACCTTGTTCCGCTTCCAGCGCAAGTTCATCCAGGTCTCCACCGACGGCCCGCAGCTGGTGATCCGCGCCAGCGGCCCGCTGGTGCACGTGATGGGCTTCGAGATCTTCGTGCTGTACATCGTCAACGAGCTGTATTTCCGCCGCTTCGACCAGCAAGTGGCGCTGCGCGAGGCGCGTTTGCGCCTGCAGCAGAAGATTGACGAACTACGCGCCTTCGGCAACGAGGCGCCGCGCGCCAATCCCTTCGAGTTCTTCGATTTCGGCGTGCGCCGGCGCTACTCGGGCGAGTGGCACGATGAGGTGGTCTCCACCATGGCGCGCGAGCTGCCGCAATACTTCAAGGGCACCTCGAACGTCTACCTGGCCTATAAACTCAAGCTGACGCCGATCGGCACCATGGCCCACGAATACCTGCAGGCCCACCAGTCCTTCGGCACCCGCCTGCGCGACTTCCAGAAGGCCGCGCTCGAGAACTGGGTGCAAGAGTACCGCGGCGACCTGGGCACGGCGCTGACCGACGTGGTGGGCATGGACGCGTTTCTGGCCGACTTCGACCTGTATTTCGCCAAGCTGTTCGACGGCCTGCGCCAGGATTCGGGCGACCCGGTCGTCTGGGGCGAAAAGGCGCTGGCGCACTATGCCAGGCTGCGCATCGACGCGCGCACCAAGCGCCTGGTGTTCTCGGACTCGCTGACGGTGCCGAAGGCGCTCGAGCTGTACCGCCATTTCGCCGACCGCGTGATGACCGGCTTCGGCATCGGCACCAAGCTCACCAACGACACGCCGTACAAACCACTGAACATCGTCATGAAGCTGGTGCGCTGCAACGGCCAGCCGGTGGCCAAGCTGTCCGATACCCGGGGCAAGTCGCAGAGCACGGACGAGACATTCATCGCCTATCTGCGCCAGGTGTTCAACAAGTACGACGCGGGCGACTGAGCGCGGCGCCGCTGCGAGATTGTGTGAGATTGTACGGCGGCGCGACGCGCTATGCTGCCGGTTCGTTCATTCTCGACCAAATGGAGACCGCCATGAAGCAGCTCGCACCGATCGCCCTTGCCACGCTGTTCGCCTTGCCCGTCGCTGCGGTGCATGCCCAGGAAACCGACCATAGCAAGGCCGGGGTCGCGGCTGCCGAGGAGTGGCTCGGACTGGCCGATGCCGGCAAGGGGGACGCCACCTGGCGCGCCGCCGGCACCGCATTTCGCAGTGCCGTCAGCGCCGAGCAGTGGACCGGCATGCTGCAGGGCGCCAGAGCGCCGCTGGGCGAACTGAAGTCGCGTTCCCTCACCAGCGCGCGCTATACGCGCACGCTGCCCGGCGCCCCTGAAGCCGACTACGTCGTGATCCAGTACGGCGCGGTGTATGCCAATCGCGCGGGCGTGACCGAGACCGTGGTCACGGGCCGGGAGGCCGACGGCAGCTGGAAAGTAGTGACTTATATGGTCCAGTAACTTACTTCACCAGGCGCCACAGCTCGGTCGGCAGCGCCGCCGGCGCGTCCGGCTTGAAGAAGGCCGAATCCTGGATGTGCGACGACGTCACGTAGACCATGCCGTCCGGACCCTGGCTGAACGTGTCGGGCCAGCGCAGGCGCGCATCCTGCACCAGCACCTTCACGTCGGCCTGTGGCCCCCCGTCGAGGTCACGCATCTTGATCGCATCGTCCTGCACCGCCGTGAGCAGCAGCCGGTTGCTGCCGCGCTCGAACAGCAGGCCGTCGTTGACGCCATTGTGGCCGTATTCCTCGACCGCGTCGCCCACGTCTTCGCCTTTCAATCCCCGCTCGACGAGCACCCGGGTGGCGATGCGATACAGGGTGTCGCCCTTGATGGCCTGCCAGTACAGCCAGGCGCCGTCGCCCGACAGTTCGATGCCGTCCGCGGAGAACTCGACCCCGCGCCCGTCCGGCCGGCGCAGCACCTCGCCGTCGGCCCTCACGTTCAATCCCTTCTTCATCTGGGTCGACGGATGGCTGTCGAGCAGCCGCACGGTATTGCCGCCCGCCAGGTCGACCACCAGGATGGCGCCGACGACGCCCGAGTCGGTGATGTAGGCGTACTTGCCGTCGTTGGAGAAGCGCACGTCGTTCAAGTAGGAGCCCTGCGGGGCCGTGGCCTCGTCGAAAGCGATGGTGCGCACGACCTGGTTGCTTGCCAGGTCGACCTGCACCAGCTTGGCGCCGCCGGACACCAGGTGGGCCTGGGCCGGCGCCGCCGGGTCGAGCACCCACAGGCTGCCGCGGCCATCGGCAACCACGCTCTGCACGCAGACCCAGTGGTCGTTGGGCGTCACCTCGTCCTTGCGCGCATTGCGCCAGGCATTCCATTGATCGTCGGGATACGGGCGCAGCGAACCGTCTTTCTGCAGCTCCGCCACCGAAATGGCGTTGTCCTCGGTCCAGCGCGGGAAATTCACGAAAATGCGGTTGTCCTCGGACACCGAGACGCCGGTGACCTGGTGCTCGAACCGGGCGACCAGTTCGATCCTCGTTTGTTCGGTCATGCTGATTCCTCCATGATGCGCTCACGCTGCCGCGGGGGCGGCGCAGCGTGACGGTTTGCGGGTCGCGGCCTTCTTCGGCGCCGGCTTCCTGCGTGGCGCCGGGGGCCGCGGGTTGTCCTGCTCGTGGCGCAGGCGCTGCTGGAGCATGGCCAGCACTGCCGCTTCCTCGGGCTGCAGGGCGTGCAGGTCTTCCTGCAGCTTTTCCTCGGTGCGTTCGCGCAGCACTTCGAGGGCGGCGCCGTCGAGGTAGGCGTCCAGCACGGCTGGATGCACATAGCATTTGCGGCAGATCGACGGCGTATTGCCGAGCTTTTCGGCCACCGACTCGATCGCACGCACGATGTTCTTCTTGGCCTGGGCCTCGGAGTCGAACTTCTCGAATTCCTGCAGGGCCAGCGCCGCCAGCACGGTGCCCGACCAGGTGCGGAAGTCCTTGGCCGTGTAGTCTTCGCCGGTGATGGCGCGCAGGTAGTCGTTGACGTCGCTCGAGTCGATGGCGTGGGTCGCGCCATCCTCGTCCACGTACTGGAACAGCTCCTGGCCCGGCAAGTCGCGCGCGCGCGCCACGATGCGCGCCAGGCGCCGGTCGTGCACCTTGACCCTGTGATAGACGCCGCTCTTGCCCCGGAAGCTGAACTCGACGTCGCTGCCGTCGACCCTGGCGTGGCGGTTGCGCAAGGTGGTCAGGCCGAACGATTTATTGGTGCGCGCGTATTCCTCGTTGCCGACCCGCATCATGGTCGCTTCGAGCAGGTAGACGATCGTGGCCAGCACTTTTTCGCGCGGCAGGCCGGGCAGTCGCAAGGCGCGGTCGACTTCGGCCCGGATGGCGGGCAAGGCCTGGCCGAACTTGAGCATGCGCTCGTACTTGACCTCGTCGCGCGCCTCGCGCCACTTGGGGTGGTAACGGTATTGCTTGCGGCCGCGGGCGTCGCGCCCCGTAGCCTGCAGGTGGCCGTTGGCCTGGGGACAGATCCACACTTCGGTCCAGGCCGGCGGGATCACGAGGCGCCTGATGCGCGCCAGCGTGGTGTCGTCGGTGACCGGCTCGCCGCGCGCGTCGCGATAGGCAAAGCCCTCCTTGGCGGCTTCGCGCCGGATGCCGGGCCGGTCGTCATGGACATAGCGCAGTCCGGCCGCGCGCGCGGCGGCGGGAGGATCGCTGGGAACGGTGTCGTCGTCGGGTTTTTCGCTGGGCATGGCAGGGTCGCTGAAAGATGATCTTCCAGGCGATCCTACGCGCACGGTCCTGCGCGCACTGTACGCAATGTAACGGAGGCGCGGTCCGCAGCAGACTGCGTGTGCTCAGCGGTAGCGCGCCTCCACCAGGTCGATCTCGCGCAGCAGCTTGCGGGCGGTCTCGTCCGACAGCTGATTGTGCCGCGCCATGCGCAGCAGCACGGTGCGCTCTTGCGCGAGCGCGGCCAGACGGTAATGGCGTTCCGCGTTCTCGGCGGCGCGCGCGCGTTCGGGGGCGATGCCGGCGCCAGTGCCGCCATCGAGCCGGTACTGGTACAGGCTGCGCACCTGGTCGGCCGCGCTGGCATGCATCTCGGCCGCACCATCGGCGTCGCAGCCCGAGGTGGGCGGTGGCACAGGCGCGGCGGCGATCGCTTCCAGCGCCGCCAATGCGGCGGCATGGCGCGCCTGGTCTTCCTCGCTTTCATGGGCCGCCTCGGCCGGCAGCTCCAGGCCGCGCAGCACGCGCGGCAGGCCGACGCTGGCCAGCACCAGCGACACCACGATCACCGCGCTGGCCAGGAAAATCACCAGGTCGCGGCCCGGGAACGGCGCGCCGCCCGGCAGCGCCAGCGGCAGCGTCAGCACGCCAGCCAGGGTGATCGCGCCGCGCACGCCGGCCAGCGAGGTGGCCAGGATCAGGCGCGGATTGGGGCGGTACACGGCCTGCTGCTGGCGCCGCGCGGCCAGCAGCGTCAGGCGCAGCGAGACCCAGACCCAGGTGAAGCGCAGCAGGATCAGGCCAAGGCTGATCGCCAGCGCATTGCCCAGCAGCCACCAGACGTCGTGGGCGGCGGGCAGCTCGGGCGCGCTGAGCGCCGCGCTGAAGATCGCCGGCAACTGTTCGCCCAATAGCACGAACATGATGCCGTTCAGCGCGAACTGCACGGTATCCCACACCACGGCGCGGCGTACGCGGGTGGTGGCCAACGCGCGTCCGCTCAGTTCGACGTAGCTCATCGTGATGCCGGCCGCGACCGCGGCCAGGATGCCCGAGGCCTCCAGGTGCTCGGCCGCCAGGTAGGCGCCGAAGGGCAGCAGCAGGTTGACCAGGATCGGCGAACCGCTTTCTTCGCCGATACGCGCGGCCAGCAGGCGCTGGGCCCAGCTCACGGCGACGGTCAGGCCGACGCCGATCGCGATGCCCGCCAGCGCCACCCACAGGAAAGTGAGGGTGGCATCGCCCAGCGAGAAGGTGCCGGTGAGGGCGGCCGCGACGGCGAAGCGGAAGCACACCAGGCCGCTGGCGTCGTTGAGCAGCGACTCGCCTTCGAGGATGTGCATCAGGCGCGGCGGGATGGGCACGCGCGCCGCGATCGAGGATACCGCGACCGGATCGGTCGGCGCCAGGATCGCAGCCAGCGCGAACGAGACCGCCAGCGGCAGCGACGGGATCAGCCAGTGGATCAGGAAGCCGGCGCCGATGACGGTAAACAGCACCAGGCCCAGCGCCAGCTCGAGGATGGTCGAGCGGTCGCGGAACAGCCCGACCTTGGGGATGCGCCAGCCGTCCAGGAACAGCAGCGGCGGCAGGAACAGCAGGAAGAAGATGTGCGGCTCGAGGCGCACGCCATGGCCGGTGGTGCCGGAGATGGCGGCGCCGAGCGCGATCTGGACCAGCGGCAGCGGCACGGCGAAGGGCAGTATCCGCACCAGGTAGCCGCTTGCCACCACCGCCAGCAGCATTGCCAGTACGATACCTACCTCATCCATCGACGTCTCTCCCTGTCAAAAAAAGCATGATAAGGGATTGCCGCGGATCGTGTCGGACGCGCTTCGTCCGGCTCAGGCCGCGGCGCGCAGATGGTCGAGCAGGCGTTCCAGCGGCATCGGCCGGTGGAACAGGTAGCCCTGCATGCAGGTGTTGCCATGGCGCGCCAGGTAATCGGCCTGGGCCTCGGTCTCGACGCCTTCGGCCACCACCCGCAGCCCGAGGTGGCCTGCCATTGCCAGGATCGACTGCACGATCGCGGTGCCGTCCCTGTCGTGCGGGGTGTCGCGGATGAAGCCCTTGTCGATCTTGAGTTCGTACAGCGGCATCCGGGTCAGGTAGCCCAGGCTCGAATAGCCGGTGCCGAAATCGTCGATCGAGATCCGGATGCCGAGCGCCGCCAACGCATGCATGCGCTCGATGGTCTGGTCGCGGCGGTCGACCAGCAGCCCTTCGGTGATCTCGAACACCAGCTGGCCGGGCGGCACGCCGGTCTCGCGCAGGATGCTGTCCACCCGCGTCACGAAGTCGGACTGGCGGAACTGCATCGGGCTGACGTTGACCGACAGCGGCAGCGGCTGGCCGATCCCGTCCAGTGCACGCCACGCCAGGCAGGCTTCGCGCAGCGCCCATTCGCCCAGTTGCACGATCAAGCCGCTCGACTCGGCCACCGGGATGAAACGGTCGGGCGGCACGCTGCTGCCATCCGCGCGGCGCCAGCGCATCAGCAATTCGGCGCCGATCGGGCGCCGCGCGCCGTCGACCTGCAGTTGCAGGTGCAGCGACAGCTCGCCCTGTTCGAGCGCCAGGCCCAGGTCGCGCTCGAGGGTCAGCCGGTGCTCGGCGTCGCGCAGCATGCCCGGCTCGAACAAGGCCACGCCGTTGCGCCCGCGCGCCTTGGCGTGGTACATGGCGGTATCGGCCTCGCGCAGCAGGTCATGGTCATTGGTCGATGCCGTCGGCGTGGCGGTGAGCGCGACGCCGATGCTGGTGGTGGCGTGATAGCGCTGGTCTTCGATGACGATCTTCTCGTACAGGCCGGTGCGGATGTCCTCGGCCACCGCCAGCGCGCGCATGGTGGCGGCCCCGGCGTCGGGGCCCAGAGCGTCCAGCAGCACCACGAACTCGTCGCCGCCAAGCCGGCCCACGCAGCCCTGCGTCCCGACCGCCGCTTCGAGCCGCGCGGCCGCCTGGCGCAGCAACTGGTCGCCGACGGCGTGGCCGCGCGCATCGTTGACCGTCTTGAAATTGTCGATGTCGACATACAGTACCGCGCCCAGCGAGCGGGTGCGTTGGACACCCTCGGCCAGCTGGCCGAGACGCTCCATCAGCAGGCGCCGGTTCGGCAGGCCGGTGAGCACGTCGTAGAACGCCAGCCGGTGCACGGCGTCGGCGGCGGTGCGCGCCTCCCGCGCCGAGCGCGCCAGGCCCTTGAGCAGGGTGCCGGTGGCGAAGGTAATGACGGCGCCGACAAAGCCGAAATTGACCGCCACCACGAGCGACGACAGCAGCGCCTCGCTTTCCAGACCCGGCACGTAAAGGCGCGCGTAGCCATTCACGCCGAATGCCACGATGCTCGCCGCGCCGAGGGCCAGCGTCAGGATGCCGATCCGGTTGCCGAGCAGGATGACGGCCATGATCGGCGGCGCCATCAGGTAATTCAGGCTGACCGGTCCCACGGCCACCATCAGCCCGATGGCGACGATGAACAGCACCGCCAGGAAGTTCAGCACGCGGAAGGTGTAGGGCAGGCGATCCAGGCGCCAGAGGACGAAGATCCAGGCCAGCGCCAGCGCGTCCATGAGGGCCACCTGCCACAGGCCCTGGCGCAGCGCCATTGCGATGCTGGGCACGGCGGCGCAGGCGCCCAGCACCAGCACGATCTTCAGGAGAATGGAAAATACACGTACGCGCCACTGCGCGATATCGTCAGTCGGAACCATGAGGCAGCATCCAGGTCAGCATGCCCACAGATTTCTCCAGAGTGCATAATTTTGCTCGTGGGCAAATTTTATGTAGCTGGCGCGGTACCTGTCACGCACTATTTGGAATGCTGTTGTTTTAGGGCGAACACGAGTGGCATGACCGGCGGCTGGCATCGGCGCGATGCCAACCGCGGATGCTCAGCGTGCGCCGGCCAGCGCCAGCAGCTCACCCAACTGCAGTGTGTTGACCGGCTTGACCAGGTAGTGGTCGAAGCCGGCCTTGCTGGCGGCGTCGCGATCCTGCTGGCGCCCGTAGCCGGTGGCCGCGATCAGGGTCGCGCCGCTGGTCTGCGGCAGCCGGCGCAGGCGTCGCGCCAGCTCGTTTCCATCCATGTCCGGCAGGCCGATGTCAAGAATGCAGGCCTGGGGCGAGAACATCCTGGCGATCTCGATCGCGTCGACGCCGCAGTAGGCGATTTCCACCTGGTGGCCGGACGCCCGCAGGAACAGGTTGAGCGTGTGCGCCGCATCCAGGTTGTCGTCCACCACCAGGATGCGCAGCGCGCTTGCCGGGGCGGTCTCGGTGGCGGGCGCGCCGGCGGCAGGTTTGCCGGGCAGGGACGCGCTTTCCTGGTGGTGGCGCGGCAGGCGCACGGTGAAGGTGCTGCCCCGGCCCAGGCCGGCGCTGTGCGCGCCGACGCTGCCACCGTGCAGCTCGACCAGGCTCTTGGCCAGCGCCAGTCCCAGTCCCAGGCCGCCCTGCGAACGGTCGGGGGTGCGCTCGGCCTGGGTGAACAGGTCGAACACGCGCTCCACCAGGGGCGCATCCATGCCGATGCCGTCGTCGCTGACGCTGAGCTGCCAGCTGTCGCCGGCCTGCTTCAGCTGCAGCGCGATATGGCCGCCTTCCGGTGTGTATTTGGTGGCGTTGCCCAGCAGGTTGGCCACCACCTGCACCAGGCGCTTGTGGTCGCCCTTGGCGTGGGCCGCCCCGGCCGGCAGGTCGAGCACGACCTTGTGGCGCCGGGCCGAAATCAAGGGCCGGATCTGCTCGGCGGCGTCGTCGACCACGTTGCGCAGGTCCAGCACCTGGGTCGACAGCGACACCAGGCCGCGCGTCACGCGCGAGACGTCCAGCAAGTCGTCGACCAGGCTGGTCATGTGCTCGACCTGGCGCGCGATGATGGCGCAGGTCTGGGTGATCTGGGCGTTATCCGAGTGCAGGAGCTTCAGCAGATGGGCGCCGGTGCTGATCGGCGCCAGGGGATTTCTCAGCTCGTGCGCCAGCATCGCCAGGAACTCGTCCTTGCGCTGGTCGGCCGCGCGCAGTTCGCGTTCGGCCTGGCCGCGCGCGGCTTCCTTTTTCTGCAGGTTCTCGGCCATCTCGTCCAGCGCCGCCGCCAGCCGTCCGATTTCTTCGTTGCCGTATTCGATATGCGAGCGTGCATCGAGTTCGCCGGCGGCGATGCGGCGCGCGACCGAGGTCAGGCCGCGCACCCGCTGCACGATCAGCTTGTCGCCGGCCAGCCAGGCCGCCAGCAGGGCCAGCAGCGTGGTCGCGCCCAGGCCCAGCAGCGACATGAACTGGGCGTCGCGCGCCACTTCGGTGATCAGGTCGGTCGGCACCCCGATGGTGACCGTGTACTCGGTCAGGTTCGGCGCGCCGACGCGGGCGAAGGCGTGCAGGCGGTCGACGCCATCCTCGCCGCGCACTACCAGCGCGCGCCCATGCGGGCCGCGCATGGCGTCCAGCAGTGGCCCGGTGATGCGCCTGCCGAACCAGCGCTCCGGGTCCGGACGGCGCGAGATCAGGTTGCCCGAGGCGTCGGCCGTCTCCAGGATCGAGCCGGGCGGCATGCTGATGTCGTTCACGAAGGTGTCCAGGCCGGCCAGGTCCATCGCCGCGAAGACCACCGCCACCACGTCACCCGAGCGGTCGATGACGGGATAGGTGAGGTTGATCGTGTGCTTGCGGATCACGCGCCCGAACACGTAGTCGCTGGCGATGAAACGGCGCTCGGCGATGGCGCGCTTGAAGTGGCTGCGGTCGCCCAGGTTCACCGGGTGCAGCATCGGCACCGCGCTGCAGCTGACGTCGCCGTTCAGCTGGATCAGGCCGAAGTTGACGTAGCCCTCGTTGCGGTCGAGGACATTGGCCAGCAGTGCATTGCAGCTGGCGGCGGGTCCCATCAGGTCGGGCACGCTGACCAGGTCGACCAGGATCTGGCGCGCGCGGTCGATCGACTGCGCCTCGTTGGCGGCGGCCAGCGCGGTCAGGCGCTTGAGGTTTTCTTCCGAGGCGCGGATCGCCGCCTCGCGTTCGCGCAGGCCGCCCAGCACCGTGACGACGGCGATCGGCGTGATCGCCAGCAGCACCAGCAGCATCAGGCGGCTGCGCAGACTGTTCAGGCGAAAGCGCCCCAATACCTTGCTCATCGAAGCTCCACCAGGTGCGTCGACTCGGCGAGGCGAGCGCCGAACGCGATGATGCGGCGCACGCCTTCCATCAGGGTCGGCACGTCGTCCGAGATATAGCCGATGCGGATGAAGCCGGGCACGCCCAGCGCGTCGCCCGGCATCAGGGCCACCCGCTCTTGGTCCAGCAGGCGTTCGGCGAAGCCGACAGTGTCGAGCGTCAGCGCGCGCACGTCGCCCCACAGATAGGGGCCGGAGGCTGGCGCCCGCATGGCGATCCAGGGCAAGTCGGCGAACTGGTCCACCACCAGGTCGCGCCGCGCACGGTAGTCGCGCAGCAGCGCGTACGGGGTGCCGGTGGCGAAGGCGGCCGCCGCCGCCACCTGCGACAGGTGGGGCGCGGCGGCCGTGATCGGCCCCTGCAGGGTCTGCATGGCGTGCACCAGCGCGGCGCTCGCCAGCGCGAAGCCGATCCGCCAGCCCATCATCGCGTAGCTTTGCGACGCCGAGAACAGCGTGACCACGCCCATCGCGCGCCAGTCGCACAGCGCGGCCAGGGTGGTATGTTCGCCATCGAAGATCAGGTGTTCGTAGCTCTCGTCGACGATCACGTGCACGCCGCCGGCCAGTGCCCAGTCGCGCACCAGTTCCAGCTCGCCCCGCGTGAACACCTTGCCGCTCGGATTGTGTGGATTGTTCAGGACCAGCACCTTGACCTTGCCGAAGGCGTCGAGCGTGGCCTGGCTCAAGGTGTCCGGCAGGTCGGCCAGCACCACCTCGAGTCCCAGCAGTTCGGCGGTCGCGAGATAGGCCGGCCAGTGCGGGCGGAACACCGCGATGCGCTCGCCCGGATCGGTCATCGCGTACAGCGCCTGGTAATAGGCCTGCTTGCAGCCATTGGTCACGATGATCTCGTCGACCGCCGCGTCGATCCGGTTCTCGCCGGCGAGCTTGGCGCGCAGCGCCGCGCGTACCTTCAGCGCGCCGCCCACCTCGGTATACGGCAGCGTGCGCTCGTGTTCGACCGCGTCGGAGACGGCGTCGATGACCTGGGGCGGGGCGGGAAAGTGCGAAATCGCGATCGAGAAATCGATCACGCGTTCGCCTGCATGGCGCAGCGCTTCGGCACGGCCATGCATGGCGGTGGTGGCGAGGGGGCGGGAGTGCGCGATCCGGTCTGATATCTTCATCGTGTCTGGCGATCTATCCAAGGTGGGTGGCCGGCTGCGCGAAGTCCGGGCTCCCGGTTTTGTTCTTTCTGGATTGTACTAAAAATCGGCCGTTTTCAGAGGAGGATTCTTTCGGGTCCAACAAGTAGTTGACACCTCAATCATCGGGGCGGGTAAACTAGTCCCCACACCAGGAGCGGGAGAAATCATGAACATCGTTTGCGTCGGCGGCGGCCCGGCCGGCCTGTACTTCGGCCTGCTCATGAAACTGCGCCATCCGGCCCATGCGGTGACCGTCATCGAGCGCAACCGGCCAGGCGACACCTTTGGTTGGGGCGTGGTGTTTTCCGACCAGACCCTGGGCCACCTGGCGCAAGCCGACGAGCCGAGCGCGCGCGCCATCCTGCAATCGTTCAACCACTGGGATGCGATCGACGTCCACGTCAAGGGCGCCACCATCACCTCGCACGGCCACGGCTTTTGCGGTATCGGACGCAAGCGCCTGCTCGACATCCTCTCGGCGCGCTGCCGTGCGCTGGGCGTGGAACTGCTGTTCGACACGCGGGTCGAGGACGTGAACGACGCCGCGCGCAGGCACCGGGCCGACCTGGTGGTCGCCGCCGACGGCGTCCATAGCGCAATCCGCCAGCAGCATGCCGACGTGTTCCAGCCCGAGGTCGAAGAGCGCCTGTGCCGCTTCGTGTGGCTGGGCACGCGCAAGCGTTTCGAGGCCTTCACGTTCGCCTTCGAGGAAACCGAGCACGGCTGGTTCCAGGCCCACGCCTACCAATACGATGGCGAGACCTCGACCTTCATCATCGAGACGCAAGATTCGACCTGGGCCGCTTGCGGCCTGGCCGACATGGACCAGCGCCAGGCGCTGGCCTTCTGCGAGCGCCTGTTCGCGCGCCACCTCGATGGCCAGCCACTGATGGCGAACGCCGGCCACCTGCGCGGCTCCGGCATGTGGGTCCGCTTTCCGCGCCTGGCCTGCCGCCAGTGGGTGCATGCCATCGAGGTCGACGGACGGCGCGTGCCGCTGGTGCTGATGGGCGACGCCGCCCACACGGCCCATTTCTCGATCGGTTCGGGCACCAAGCTGGCGCTGGAGGATGCGATTGGCCTGGCCGATGAGCTCGATGGGGAAGGCGACCTGTTCGCCGCCCTGGCGCGCTACCAGGAGGCGCGCCTGGTCGAGGTGCTCAAGCTGCAGAGCGCCGCCCGCAACTCGATGGAGTGGTTCGAGAACGTGGCCCGCTACACGGCGATGCAGGCCAGCCAGTTCGCCTACTCCCTGCTCACGCGCAGCCAGCGCCTGTCGCATGAGAACCTGCGCCTGCGCGATCCGTCTTACGTCGAGGACTTCGAGCGTCGTTTCGCCCGCGCGGCGGCCGAGCAGGCCGCTCTGGAACCGCCAGCGCATGCGGCGCCGCCCATGTTCACGCCCTACAAGGTGCGCAGCGTGGTGCTCAAGAACCGGGTCGTGGTCTCGCCCATGGCGCAATACTCCGCCGTGGACGGGGTGGTCGGCGACTTCCACCTGGCCCATCTCGGCGCGCGGGCCTTGGGCGGCGCCGCGCTGGTGATGGCCGAGATGACCTGCGTGTCGGCCGACGCCCGCATCACGCCAGGCTGCCCGGGCCTGTACACGCAAGAGCAGATGCTGGCCTGGCGGCGCATCGTCGATTTCGTGCACACGGCCAGCGATGCGAAGATCGGCATCCAGCTCGGCCACGCGGGCGCCAAGGGCTCGACCCGGCCGATGTGGGACGGCATCGACCTGCCCCTGGAAAGCGGCAACTGGCCGCTGTTGTCGGCATCCAGCCAGCAGTACATCGACGGCGTGTCGCAGGTCGCGCGCGAAGCCACGCTGCACGACCTGCAGCGCATCAAGGACGACTTCGTGCGCGCCACCGAGGCCGCGGGCAAGGCGGGCTTCGACTGGCTCGAGCTGCACTGCGCGCACGGCTACCTGCTCTCGAGCTTCATTTCGCCGTTGACCAACCGGCGCCAGGACGCCTACGGCGGCAGTCTTGAAAACCGCTGCCGCTACCCGCTGGAAGTGTTCGCGGCGGTGCGCGCCGCCTGGCCGGCGCACCTGCCGATCAGCGTGCGCATCTCGAGCCACGACTGGGTGGAGGGCGGACTCACCCCGCATGATGCGGTCGCGATCGCGCGCCTGTTCCGGGCGGCGGGCGCCGACATGATCGACTGTTCGTCGGGCCAGGTCAGCAAGCGTGAAAAACCCGTGTTCGGCCGCATGTTCCAGACACCGTTTTCGGACCGTGTCCGCAACGAGGCCGGTATTGCGACCATCGCCGTCGGCAGCATCTACGAGGCCGACCACGTGAACGGCATTATCGCCGCCGGGCGCGCCGACCTGTGCGCGGTGGCGCGCCCGCACCTGGCCAACCCGGCCTGGACGCTGATGGAAGCGGCGCGCATCGGCTACACTGGCGCAGCCTGGCCGCGCCAGTACCAGGCCGGCAAGCAGCAGCTCGAGCGCAACCTGGAACGCGAACGCCAGCTGCAGGCGGCCTCCACCGGGCTGTCGCCGCAGCAACTGGCCGCGCGTCTGCTCGAAGGCTGAACATCAATCATCAGGAGTCACACATGCACTATCTACCGGGCCAGCCGCACGGCCTGCCGGGCGGGCGCAACAAGCTCGCGCACGACGCGCCGCAGCACTTCGGGTTCGCCCTCGACGCCGGCGTCGCCACCGTTACGCTGGACCGGCCCGAGCGCAAGAACCCGCTGACCTTCGATTCCTACGCCGAGCTGCGCGACCTGTTTCGCGCGCTGGCCCATGCCGAGGACGTGAAGGCGGTGGTGATCACCGGCGCGGGCGAGAATTTTTGCTCGGGCGGCGACGTCCACGAGATCATCGGCCCGTTGACCACGCTGGACATGCCGGGCCTGCTGGCCTTTACCCGCATGACGGGCGACCTCGTGAAAGCCATGCGCGCCTGCCCGCAGCCGATCGTGGCGGCGGTCGACGGCGTGTGCGCCGGCGCCGGGGCGATCCTGGCGCTGGCCTCGGACATCCGCTATGGCACGGCGCGTAGCCGCACCGCTTTTCTGTTCACCCGCGTCGGCCTGGCCGGCTGCGACATGGGCGCCTGCGCCCTGCTGCCGCGCGTCATCGGCCAGGGACGGGCCGCCGAGCTGCTGTACACGGGCCGCTCGATGGATGGCGAGCAGGGCGAGCGCTGGGGGTTCTTCAACCGCCTGTGCGCGCCGGAACAGGTCCTGGCCGAAGCACGCGCCTTTGCCGCGACCCTCGCCAACGGCCCGACCTTCGCCCATGGAATGACCAAGAAGATGCTTCAGCAAGAGTGGAACATGGGCGTGGACGAGGCGATCGAAGCCGAAGCCCAGGCCCAGGCGATCTGCATGGCCACCAATGATTTTCATCGCGCCTACCACGCCTTCGTGGCCAAGGAACGGCCGCGCTTCGAGGGCGATTGATGGCGCACGATCACCTGGATTGGCCGTTCTTCGAGCCGCGCCACGGCGAGCTGGCACGCGCGCTCGATGCCTGGGCGGCGGACAACCTGCACGATGCCCACGACGGCGACGTCGATGCGACCTGTCGCGCGCTGGTGGCGCGCCTGGGTCGCGACGGCTGGCTGCGCCACGCGGTCGGCAACGACACGATCGACACCCGCGCCATCTGCCTGATCCGCGAAACCCTGGCGCGCCACGCCGGCCTGGCCGACTTCGCGTTCGCGATGCAGGGCCTGGGGAGCGGGGCGATCTCGCTGTTCGGGAGCGAGGATCAGAAAAGCCGCTGGCTGCCGCGCGTGGCGCGCGGCGCAGCGATCGCCGCCTTTGCCCTGTCGGAGCCGGATGCCGGCTCCGATGTCGCCGCCATGCAGTGCGCAGCCCGGCGCGAAGGCGACGACTGGGTGCTCGATGGCGAGAAGACCTGGATCTCGAATGGCGGCATCGCCGATTTCTACGTCGTTTTTGCGCGCAGCGCCGACGGTGGCGGCGAGGCTGGCCGCGGATCGAAAGGCATCTCGGCCTTCATCGTCGACGCCGCGTCCCCTGGCCTGGAGATCGCCGAGCGCATCGACGTGATCGCTCCGCATCCGCTGGCGCGCCTGCGTTTCAACGGCTGCCGGGTGAGCGCGGCGTGCATGATCGGCGCCGAGGGCCAGGGCTTCAAGGTGGCGATGGCCACGCTGGACGTATTTCGCACCTCGGTCGCCGCCGCCGCGCTGGGTTTTGCGCGGCGCGCGATGGCGGAAGCGCTGGCGCGCGCGCAGTCGCGGCCCATGTTCGGCAAGCTTCTCGCCGACTTCCAGCTCACCCAGGCGAAGCTGGCCCAGATGGCGCTCGAGATCGACGCCGCCGCGCTGCTGACCTACCGCGCCGCCTGGCTGCGCGACAGCGGCAAGCGGGTGACGAAAGAGGCGGCGATGGCCAAGCTGGCCGCCACCGAGTCGGCCCAGCGCGTGATCGACGCCGCGGTGCAGCTGTCCGGCGGCCAGGGCGTGCAGCGCGGGCAGGTCGTCGAAAGCCTGTACCGCGAGATCCGCGCGCTGCGCATCTACGAGGGGGCGAGCGAAGTGCAGCTCCTGATCATCGCGCGCGAGCTGCTCGCACCGAAGCCATGACACTACTTTCTGGAGCAGGGATGGACATTCTTCAACCGCCCGGCTGGCCGCGCCCCAAGGGCTATGCCAACGGCATCGCCTGTCGCGGGCGCCAGGTCTTCGTCAGCGGCATGATCGGCTGGGATGCCGAAGGGCGCTTTTGCACCGACGATTTCGTCGGCCAGTCGCGCCAGGCGCTGGAAAACATCGTGGCCGTGCTGCGCGAGGCGGGCGCCGGTCCCGAGCACATCGTGCGCATGACCTGGTATGTGCTCGACAAGCGTGAGTACCTCGATGCCGGGACTGCGCTCGGGACCGCCTACCGCGAGGTGCTGGGCCGCCACTATCCGGCCATGAGCGCGGTGCAGGTGGCGGCGCTGATGGAAGACCGGGCGCGGGTCGAGATCGAGGTCACCGCGGTCATTCCCGACTGATGCCGGGCGGCCTGGTTGTCAGGACGTCGCGAGCCTGGCGTTTTTCTCTTGATGTTCCAGCTTGTTCTGCTTATAGAAAAACAAGCCCATTGCGGCCGTCGCGAGCAGTAGAGCCACACTGGCTGCATCGACACCGACATTGACGCGAACGTCTACTTTTACGTCTTTCATGATGTGTTCCCTAGATGCGCGTTTGAGTCTGGCCGCCTGGCGGCAGGCCGATCCGGGGGGAGCATAGCATGGCGGTCGTCCCGGGCGCGCCCGGTAGCCGGGCAGCGCGAGCGGACCGAGCGCCCGCGCACCGGCCTTTCTGGTAACTTGTTTGCAACAGCATACCGAGGAGCCATCATGAGCAATCCCATCGTCCACGTCATCCAGGACTTCGCCATCGCCGAGCAGTTGCGGGCCGACCTGGTGGCCGCAGGCCTGCCCCAGGACAGCGTCGTGCTCTCGCCCATCGGGGACGAAGCCGGCCCGGGTCAATCCAACTTCACGGTCGGCGACTCGCCCTCGGCCAAGGGCGGTACCGACTACAACGACGTCTATCGCCCGGAAGGCGATATCCACGGGGCCTGCATCCTCAGGGTGCTGGCCCAGGATGCGCGCCAGGAAGAACTGGCGCGCGCCATCGTCGAACGCCACCGCACCGCCGCGCCGCACGCATTGAGCGAGCAGCGCGTGCCGTAAGCCGCAAGGTCAGCTCCAGCTCAGGTCCGCCTTGCTGAGCGGGAGCTCGCGCACCCGCTTGCCGGTGGCGGCGAAGATCGCATTGCACACGGCCGGCGCGAGCGGCGGCAGCGGCGGTTCGCCCAGGCCCGTCACCGGCTGGTCCGACTTCACGAAGTGCATCTCGATCTTCGCCGGCGCGTCGCCGATGCGCAGCAGCTGGTAATCATGGAAGTTGCTCTGCACGATGCGGCCGTTTTCCAGGTTCAGTTCGGGGAACATCAGCGTCGACAAGCCGTCGATCACCGATCCCTCGACCTGGTTCTCGGCACCGGACAGGTTGATGATGGTCGGGCCAACGTCCGTCGCCACCACCACCCGGTCGACCTTCACCTTGCCGTCTTTCGACACCGTTACCTCGGCCACCTGCGCCACGTAGCCGCGATGGCTGAAGTGGAAGGCGATGCCCTGGCCCTGGCCGCGCGCGAACTTCTTCTTGCCCCAGCCGGCCTTGTCGGCGGCGGTCTGCAGCACCGCACGCATGCGCGCCACGTTGTACGGCTGGCCGCGCTCGACGCTCGGCGGCATGATGTCCATGTCGCCCAGCAGCTCCAGGCGCAAGGCCAGCGGATCGCGCCCGCCGGCGTGCGCCAGCTCGTCGATGAAGCTGTGGAAGGCCCAGGCGAACACGCAACTGCCCGGCGCGCGCCACGGCCCCATCGGCACGCTGCATTCGAGCGCGGTCTGCTCGAGCTGGCAGTTGGCCAGCCAGCGGCCCGGGAACTCGTCGGGCGACAGGCTGCCGCCGCTGCCGTTACGCAACGTACTCTTGCCGTCCTGCACGACGCGATTGGCGAAGGTCACGAAGTGGTTGTGCCAGCCCACGACCTTGCCGGCCTGGTCGAGCCCGCCGCGCAGGAAGTGGAAGCCGCCCGGACGGAAGTGGTCGTGCTGCAGGTCGTCCTCGCGGGTCCAGGTCAGCTTGACCGGCGCCTGGTCCTTCAGGCGCTGGGCGATCGCGGTGGCCTCGACGATGAAGTCCGAGCTCAGGCGCCGGCCGAAACCGCCCCCGCTGCGGATGATGTGCATCGTGATCTTTTCTTTGGGAATGCCAAAGGTGGTCGATACCAGCGCCTGGCCTGCGTTCGGGTTCTGGGTCGGAGCCCACAGCTCGAGCGCGCCATCCGGCTTGATCCAGGCGGTGCAGTTCTGCGGTTCCATGCTCGCGTGCGAGATGAACGGGTAGCTGTAGGCCGCTTCCACGGTCTTGGCCGCGCCCGCGAGCGCGCGGGCGACATCGCCATCCTTGCGCAGCATGGTGGCGCCGGGCTGCCAGCTCGCCGCCCTGGCCTGGGCCGTGAAGTCGGCCCAGCCATGCCTGGCGGCGGCGCCTTCGTCCCATTCGACCTCGAGCGCGCGGCGGGCGCGGATCGCGGCCCAGGTCGAGGTGGCGACGATGGCCACGCCGGGACGCAGCCCATTCAGGTTATCCGTGCCTTCGATGATGAAGGCGTCCCTGACGCCGGGCAGGGCGCGCACCGCGTCCAGGTTGGCGCGCAGCGGCTTGCCGCCGAAGACCGGACACTTGACGTACTGGGCGTGCAGCATGCCGGGCAACTGGATGTCGATGCCGAACAGCGGCCTGCCGCTGACGATGGCGCCATTGTCGACGCCGCCGATGCGCTTGCCCAGCAGCTTGAACGTGGCCGGATCCTTGACCGAAACGCTCGCCGCATCCGGCAGCTGCAGCTTCGCAGCCGTCTCGACCAGCTCGCCGTAGGCCAGGCGCCGCTTGCCGGCCGCATGCAGCACATGCCCGCCGTCGGTCGTGCATTCGGCGGCCGGCACTTTCCACCTCTGCGCCGCGGCCTGCATCAGCACGGCGCGCGCGGTGGCGCCCAGGCGACGAAAGTTCTCGTAGTTGTTTGGGGTCGAATTGGACCCGCCGGCGCCCTGGCTGCCATAGGCTTGCATGTCCAGGTCGCCCTGGACCACGCGCACGCTTTCCCAGGCGACGTCGAGCTCTTCGGCGATCACCATCGGCAGCGAGGTCTTGATGCCCTGGCCGATCTCGGGCTGCTTCGATATCAGGGTCACGCTGCCGTCGCGCGCGATGCGGATGAAGGCGTTCGGCACGAAGTCGGCGCCAGCGGCCGGTGCGGCAGGGTTGCCGACCGCCGCCAACACGCCTTGCGCCGACATCCCGATCAGGAGGGCGCCACCGGCGGCGCTGGCGCGCAGGAATCCGCGCCGGGAGGTAGACGCCAGCGTCATGCTTTCTCCCCTTTGCCGGATGCGATCTCGGCGGCGCGGTGAATGCCCTTGCGGATCCGCATATAGGTTGCGCAGCGACACAGGTTGCCGGCCATGGCCTCGTCGATCTGGGCGTCGCTCGGATTCGGATGCTGCCCGAGCAGCGCGCAGGCGCTCATGATCTGGCCCGACTGGCAGTAACCGCATTGCGGCACGTCCAGCTCTTGCCAGGCCACTTGCAGCGGATGGCGGGCATTGGCGTCGAGGCCTTCGATGGTAGTGATCTTCGCGTTGCCGATGCCCGACACCGGGAGCAGGCAGGAGCGGGTCGCTGCGCCGTCGAGATGGACGGTGCAGGCGCCGCACTGGCCCAGCCCGCAGCCATACTTGGTGCCGACCAGGCCCAGGGTATCGCGCAAGGCCCACAACAGCGGGGTATCGGCTTCGACGTCCACGGCCTGCGCCTTGCCGTTGATATTCAGGGTGTAAGTACTCATGACGCTCCTCAAGGCGGTCCGAACAAGCCGCCTATCGTAGCGGAAATTTCGTTAATTCAACAGCATGGCAAGTCATACTTTGTTGCCTTCTGAACAGTTAATGTCCCGCTTGCGGATGTTGCGCTTTGGTAGGGCGGAATTAGTATGTAATACTTTGTCGCATTGCCGTTAACATTATTCCTATGCTTAAACGCGGTCTGCGCCCGATGCCGGCGAACCTGAAGCTGCGCATGGCCTGCGTCGCGGCGGTCCTGGTATTCGTGGCCACCTTGCTGGTCACCCTCTCGACCCTGGCGGTGGCCGAGCGCGGCATGAAGTCGGTCATCGGCGACCAGCAGCATGCGATGCTGGCCAGCGCCGCGTCCTTCATGGACGACCGCATCCTGGCGCGCGTGGCGCAGGTGGAGTCGCTGGCGGCCAGCCTTGCGCCGACGGCGATCAGTGACCCCGAGGCGACCCGGCGCGTGCTGGAAGCGCGGGGGCCCATGTGGGAACACGAATACCTGAACCTGATCGTGCTCGATGCGCGCGGCCAGCAGGTGATCTCCCTGCGTTCCTTCGGCAAGAACCGACGGCTCGATGCCGCCGGCCTCGACTATTTCACGCGCCCCATGGAAACCGGCCGCGGCTTCATGTCGCAGCCGGTCGTGAGCCGCATCTCGAACCGCAAGATCGTGATCATCAGCGCGCCGCTGTTCGATGCCGACGGCAATCGCTCGGGCGTGCTGACCGCCAGCATGGACCTGCAGGCGACCGGCTTCCTGCGCCAGATCAGCGCCCTCAAGCCTGGCGTCTCGGGTTACCTGTTCCTGACGGCGCCCGACGGCGCCATGATCGATCATCCCGATCCGCGCCGGCTGGCGCAGCCAACCGGGCGCCAGACCGCGGGCCTGACGCGCGCCATCCAGGGCTTCGAGGGCTGGATCGAGGCGGCCGGCATGGACGGGCGCGAATCGATCTACGCCTACCAGCGCCTGCGCACCACCGGCTGGATCCTGGGGGCGCGCTTGCCGACCGAGGAAGCCTTCGCTCCGCTGGCGGAGATGCGTCGCAACGCCATCTATGGCGCGACCGGCCTGGCGCTGGCGTCCGGCGTGCTGGCCTGGGCGATCGTGTTCCGGCTGTTGGCGCCGCTGCAGCGCCTGCGCGACCGGATCCGCGCGATCCGCCACGACGGCGCCGACATCGCGGTGCTGCACGACGCCCGGTGCGACGAGATCGGTGAACTGGGCAATGCCTTCTACCAGTTGATGGCCGAGCGCGAAAACGCCGAGGGCCTGCGCACGGCGAGCGAGAAGCGGCTGCGCCTGATCACCGATAACCTGCCGGTGCTGATCGCCTACGTCGACCGCGACGAGCGCTTCCGCTTCGGGAACGCGACCTTCGAGCGCTGGTTCGGGGTGCCCCCCGAACGCCTGGTCGGCATGTCGATCGCCGATCTGATGGGCGAGGATGCGGCGCGCCAGGGCGCCGCCAGCCTCGACGGCGCCTTCGCCGGCCACGCCACTACCTGCCAGATGCGGCTGCAGATCCAGGGCGCGTCCCGCGTGCTGGAGGGCGTCTATATCCCCGACCTGCAGCCGGACGGCAGCGTGGCCGGGGTGTACGCGCTCAAGCACGACATGACCCACGTGAAGGAAGTCGAGGAGCAGCTGACCCGGCTCGCGCGCAGCGATACCCTGACCGGCCTGGCCAACCGGCGCAGCTTCAACGAGATCTTGCAGCAGGCGCTGGCGCGCGCGGCGCGCCACGGCCGCGCGCTGGCCTTGGCCTACCTCGATATCGACCGTTTCAAGCGCATCAACGACAGCCACGGCCACGGCGTGGGCGACGAGGTGCTCAAGGAAGTCGGCGAGCGCCTGCGCGCCTGCGTGCGCGCGAGTGACACACCCGCGCGCCTGTCGGGCGACGAGTTCGTGGTGATCCTGGAAGAGATCGGCGGCAGCGAGGAAGCCGTGCGCATCGCGGTCAAGATCGTGGCCGCGATGCGTGCGCCGTTCGATACCGGCGCCGGGATGCTGGCGGTGTCGGCCAGCGTCGGCATCGCCTTGTGGCGCCAGGGACAGGATGAGGATGGCTTGCTGGCGGCGGCGGATGGGGCCTTGTATGTGGCCAAGGCGAATGGCCGCGATGGATATGCGGTGGGCGAGGCGGCGTGACCGGGTGATGGGCGGTGCCTGAACGCGTGGTCGGGCGACCCGTCCACCCGCGATCTACGCGTTCAGCGCATCCGGCGATGGGGTCACAATCCGCCCGGATACGTCTCGGGCGGTTCGCCCGAACGCCACCCGCTGCCCGGGTCCAGTGGTTCCACCGCCGTGGTGCGGTCGATGTGGATCACCGCATCGAACTGGCGCGGCAGCTGGGCCATGAAGTAGTGGCTCTGGCGTTCGCTGCGCGGCAGGTACAGCACGCCGATCGCGCGTTCGAGCCGCTCTTGCATCAGCGCATCGCGGGCGGCCGAGGGCTCGCGCAGCGGCAGGAAGAAGCGTTCGATGCCGGTGCTGTGCAGCAGGTGCTCGTAGCTGTTCTGCAGGGCCGGCCGCACGTGCTTGTGCTGGCCCTCGCCATCCCATTCCGAGGCCGCCGTGACCCGGCCCTCATAGGTGGTGAAGCCGACCAGCAGGGCGTCGGCGCCGTAGGCCTTGCGCGCCAGCTCGCCCACCGTCCATTCGCCCTGGCGCCCGATCTCGGTCGCGCGGGCGTCGCCGATGTGCGAGTTGTGCTCCCACACCACGATGCGGGCCGGCTTGCCGTCGCGCGACAGGTGGCGCGCCACCGCGTCCAGCGTCTCGGCCATGTGGCTGTCGCGCAGGTTCCAGGACGAGATGCGACCCTTGAACATGGTGCGGTAGTACTCTTCGGCGTTCTTGACCAGGCGCGCGTTCTGCTGGGCGTAGAAGAACGCGTCCTCGGCGCCTGCGCCGTCGGCCTGGACGTAGTCGAAGGCGCGCTGCTGCAAGGTGCGCAGCGTGTCGATCACGCCTTGCTGGCATGACGGCGACATGCCGAAGCTGGCCGCGTAACCATATTGCTGGCTGTCCTGCTCGTAGTGGTCGAAGCAGGCGTAGACCTTGCGCGCCTCGCGCGCGGCATGGGGGTCGACCGCGTCCAGGTATTGCAGCACCTCGTGGATCGAAGTGTACATGCTGTACAGGTCCAGGCCGTAGAAGCCGGTCCTGGCCGACCCGGCCCCTTGGCCGGCATTATGCGCGCGCAGCCATTCGACGAAGTCGAGTACCGCCGTGTTGCGCCACATCCAGGCGGGAAAGCGTTCGAAGCCCGCCAGCGCGGCGCGGCCATCGCGGTCCGCCCCTTCGCCGCGCACATAGCGGTTGACGCGCCAGGCATCGGGCCAGTCGGCTTCGACCGCCACCGCGGTGAAGCCTTTTTCCTGGACCAGCCGCTGGGTGACGCGGGCCCGCTCCGCGTAGAACTCGTGGGTGCCGTGGGTGGCTTCTCCCAGCAGCACGAAGCGGGCGTTGCCGACCATGTCGAGCAGGGCGTCGTAGTCGTCCGCAGCACCCGTGAGGGGGCGGGCGGACGCGCGCACCGCGTCGAGGGTGGCGTTGGTGAGGATGGCCACGTCAGTGCAGGAAGCTGTGGCTCGGCGCCGCCTGCCGACCGGCATATTGCGCACCGCCGCGTTCGATGAACTCTTTCATGCGCGCCAGGTCGTCGTCCATCTGGCGCTGCGGGTCGGCGCCCAGCATGCGTGCGATGCCATGGCCCAGCGCGCCTGCCGGCGGCGAATAGCGCATGCGCACCGTGACGCGGGTGCCGCTGCCGGACGGTTCGAACGTGATCGTGCCTTCTTGCTCGATCTCCGAGCCCGGCTCGCTGCGCCACGACAGGCGGTCGGGGCGCGACTGCTCGGTCATCACCGCGTTCCAGGCGTATTCCATGCCGCCAGGGCCGCGTACCACCCAGTGCGAACGGCGGTGGCCCAGGTCGCGCACCTCGGTCACGTGCGACATGAAGCGCGGGAAGTTCTCGACTTCGGACCAGGCGTCGAACACTTCTTTTGGCGCGGCGTCGATATGGATCGAATTCTCCACCTCGACCTGGCTGGCGGCGCCGCGGTGGCGCAGCGAATCGACCAGCTGGCGGCCACGGTCGCTGCGCAGCAGCACCGCCAGCGCGCCCAGGCCGAGCAGGGCGGCGACCGGCGAGCGGCGCACCAGGCCGACCACGCTCAGGGCGCCGGTTCCCAGCAGGGCGGAATTGGTGAGGGTCGGGCTGCGCGCGCCGAAGGCCTGCGCCAGGTGATCGGTCCATTCGCGCACCTGGCTGCCTGCGGCCTGGGCGCGCGAGCGGGCGTCGGCCTTCAGGCTATAGGCGGACTGTTCGAGGCGTTCGCGGGCCTGGTCGGCACGTTCGCGGGCGTGCTCGGCGGCGTAGTCGGCAGCACGCGCGGCGCGGTCGCGCGCCTTGTCCGCGGCATACTCGGCCTGCTCGCGCGCATCGTGCGCCGCGTGGCGGGCGCGGTCGCGTGCCTCGTAGGCGACGTGTTTCGCGCGGTCGCGTGCGTCTTGGGCCAGATGGCTGGCGCGGTCTTTCGCCTCATAGGAGGAATCCGCCAGGCGCACGCGCGCATGCTCGAGCCGGTCGCGCGTCTGGTGCGAAGCCTCGGCCAGGCGGTCACCCGCCGCATGGGCGGCGCCGGCCAGGCGTTCACCGGCGCGGGCCGCGGCGATGGAGGCGCGGTGGCGCGCGGCGTCGAGACGGTCGCCGGCGTTGTACCAGGCGTGTTCAAGGCGCTCACCGGTGCGCTCGCGCGCGTCGCGCAGGGCGCCGCGGGCGCGTGCACGGCGCTTGCCGCCGCGGTCCGGGTCGAACGCATACATCAGCAATGCGCCCGCGACTGCTGCGCCGATCCATTTACCCACGTTCGCTGCTTGTTCTTTGTTCGTATCGTTCATGTCGGCTCCTTGAGGTAGGGTTGACTGGCGGCGTCGCGCGTTCGTGCCCACGCCTGCGCCAGCAGGGATTGCACTTCTTCATCACCCGTCTGCTCGAAGCTGCCGTACCACTCACCGACGGCGCGAAAGCGCAGCGGTGCGACAGGGCAGACCACCTCGTCGACCACCTCGCGCAGTGCCTGCAGCGCAGCCGGGGCCGCCACCGGCACCGCCACCACCAGCCGCGCCGGAAGCTGGCGGCGTGCGACTTCGACCGCCGCCAGCATCGTCGATCCGGTGGCGACGCCATCGTCGACCAGGATCACGCAGCGTCCCGCGATCCGGACCGGCGCCCGCGCGCCGCGGTAACACCGTTCGCGTCGCGCCAGCTCGCTTTGCTCGGCCGCGCTGACCGCATCGACGTCGGCCTGGGTCACGCCCATCAGCCCCGGCACGCCGGGCTGCAGCACGCGCACGCCGCCGCTGCCGATGGCGCCCATCGCGAACTCGGGCTGGCTGGGCATGCCAAGCTTGCGCACCAGCATCAGGTCGAGTTCGGCGTGCAGCGCCTGGGCGATCGGACAGGCGACCGGCACGCCGCCACGCGGCAGCGCGAGGACGAGCACGTCGTCGAAGTCGGCGAAATGGTGCAGTGCCTGCGCCAATTGCCGGCCCGCATCTTGACGGTCGATGAACGGTTCGAACTGTTGCATGATGAAGAAGTTGTTAACTTCCAGCATACACAGGGATGGTCACGGCCGTCGTTCGTTTGCCGTATGGAATGGTCCCCAGGGAAAGGTGAGGACGGATGGCGGCCCGCGCTGCGGGCCGCGCGCTGGCTCAGCCGAGCTGGCTGGCGTGGAAGCGCAGGTGATCCTCGACGAAGGTCGAGATAAAGTAATAGCCGTGGTCATAACCGGCATGGCGGCGCAGGGTAAGGGGCTGCCCCGCCTTGGCGCAGGCTTGTTCGAACGCTTCGGGCAGCAACTGCTCGACCAGGAATTTGTCGCCCAGCCCCTGGTCGATCAGGATGCCGCGGGGGAAAGGTGCGGTGTCGTGACGGGCCATGAGCGCGCTGGCGTCATGGTCTTGCCAGGCGTTCTCGTCGGGGCCGAGATAGCCGCCAAAGGCCTTCCTGCCCCACGGGCAGCGGCTCGGCGCGGCGATCGGCGCGAAGGCCGAGACCGAGCGGAACAGCTCCGGATGTTTCAGCGCCATGGTCAGCGCCCCGTGGCCGCCCATCGAGTGGCCGAAGATGCCGACCCGCTTGGCATCGGCCTGGAAGCTCGCCAGCACCAGCGCATGCAGTTCCAGCAGATAGCTGTGCATGCGGTAATGGCGCGCCCACGGTTCCCGGGTGGCGTCGAGATAGAAGCCGGCGCCGGCGCCGAAGTCCCAGCTATCGGTCTCTCCCGGCACACCGGCGCCGCGCGGGCTGGTATCGGGCGCGACCAGGATGACGCCAAGCTCGCTGGCCAGGCGCTGGGCGCCGGCCTTGGTCATGAAGGTTTCCTCGGTACAGGTCAGGCCGGCCAGGTAGAACAGCACCGGCAGCTTCTTGTCACCGGCTGCCGGCGGCAGGTAGACCGAGAACTTCATCGGCAAGCCGATGGCGGCCGAGTCGTGCTGGTAGAAGCGCTGCACCCCGCCGAAGCAGGCGTGTTCATTCAGGAGTTGGAGCATCTTGGTGTCGATTGCAGTGGTGTGAATGGCGCCAGTATGCCGCGTTCAGGCGCAGCTTGCCAACTAGACCACGCCCAGCGCGCCCAGCAGGGCGCCGGCCGCCAGCATCCACAGCAGGTGCAGGCGGGTGCGCCAGATCACGATGCAACTGGCGATCGTGAGCAGCCACAAGGGCCAGTTGTCCATGTGCGCGCCACCCTTGCCGCCACCGGTGGCCAGCAGCCAGGCGGTCGACAACAGCATGGCGATCACCAGCGGCGCCATGCCCTGCTTGAAGGCGCGCACGGCGCGCAGCGTGCGGTTGCGGTGCGCCCATTGGGCCACCTGGTAAGTAAACACGGTGGAGGGCAGCATGATGCCGATCATCGACAGCACGACGCCGCCCAGCGCCGCCGCCATGCTGCCGGAATTGAGCCCGACGTGCCAGCCCAGCAGCGCCACGAACAGCACGTTCGGCCCTGGCGACGACTGGGCCAGCGCCACCGAATCGGCGAACTGGGTCTGGCTCAGCCAGCCCTGGCGCTCGACCAGGTAGCGCTGCATCTCGGACGTGGTCGAGATCGCGCCGCCGAGCGACATCATGGACAGCATCAGGAAGTGGACGAACAGGTTCAGCCAGTCATGCCAGCCGAACGCCAGGGTCGGCGCGCTCATGGCTTGAGGGCGCGCCAGGCCAGCACGCAGCCCAGGCCGCCGAGCAGGGCGATGACAAGCGCCAGCGGCACCCGGATCCAGGCCAGCAGGACGAAGCCGGCGCCAGCGATCGCGATGCAGGCCGCGAGCGGGATCACGTTCTTCGACAGGGCCACCGACATGCGCAGGCCGGTCGCGGCGATCAGGCCGGCGGCAACGGCGGCCATGCCGCGCAGGGCGCCCTGCACCTGGGGCAGGGTGGAAAACTGGGCGTAGACCAGGGCCAGGCACAGTACCAGGATCAGCGGCACGGTGAGGATGCCGGCCAGTGCGCTCATGGCGCCGGCCAGGCCGAAGTGGCGAGTGCCGATCATCATCGCCAGGTTGCAGACGTTCGGGCCCGGCATGATCTGGGCGACCGACCACTCCTCGATGAATTCCTCGTTGCTCATCCAGCGCTTGCGCTCGACGACCTGCTGCTGGATCACGGCCAGTACGCCGCCGAAGCCCTGCAGGGCGATCAGCGTGAACGATACGAACAAGTCGGTCAGCGACGCCGGACGCGGACGTTCGGGGACCGGCATGGGCAAGTCGGCTGCTGGCGAAATGGGCGTTGCCGAAGGAACGGGGGAGGGGGAAGCGCTCATTCGGCGATTATCGCCGCTCGCCGCGCGTCCTGTCCATGCGCAACCCGCGGCGGATAAAGCGCTCAGCCGCCGCCGATGCCTTCCATTACATGGCCGGTCCCGCCGCACTGCGGACAGGGTTTTCCGTCGGCCAGGGTGCCGCGGCCGGCGCAGGCGTCGCACACGTTTTCACCGGCGCCGGGCGTGCCGGGGGCGGCTTCGTCACCGGGGTTCAGGTCGGGATCGGGCTGGATGCTCATGGATGTCCTCGCGATTGGTCGTATGCAGCCGATTGTAGGCAGGAAGACAGCAGGGCGGCGCAGCGCAGCGCAGACGCCGTCGTCGGGTACGAATTGCCCTCGCATTGATACTGGTCTGACATTGACTTTGAGCGTGCATCGTCAATACTCGTGATGCCATTCATGCTATGCCAGCGACATAACTCATCGGAGACAAGCGCCATGAGCCCTTTCCGTGCCCAGGAAATCAACCAAGGCCTTGCGGCTTCCTTCGAAATCAGGCGTAACACCTGGCAGCGCGACGTCGTGACGCGCGGCATCGCCACCTTGCATGAGTCGGGCGTCATGCCCGCCGTCGAGTATCTCAAATCGCAGGGCGTGGGCGCGCGCGTGATCGAACGCGTGGTCCTCGAGCCGGAACGGCGCCGGGCGGGCGCTTGAAAGATGGCCGGCGCGACGTTTGTGCTGGCATCCGGTCGACGAATTATTTATGGCGGATAAGGTGTATGCTTAAGGCAACTGCATGTAAACCTTTGATTTTGATCGTAAACGGGATTGCCTTCCCAATAGGCAAATTGTTGAAACCCGCACCATGGGCCGCCTCCAGCGTGTCAAGCCCCCGCTTTTCCACATACTTATTCACAGACTTTGTGGATATCCAAAAAACGCCTTGATTATCCGTGACTTGGCAGGAAATGTTGAGGCCCTGGCGCATGCCGTTCCTGACGACGGTTTGATGGCGTCGGCCTGCGACGCCAACTTCTGCTTGCGGCGCTAGACTGGATAAATGTACAGTATGGCATTTCCAGATTGCTCAGCCATGTCCGCCGTCGCCGATCCGAACGCTCCACCGCCTGCCACCGACGACCCGTTCGCCTGCCTCAACCCCGAACAGCGGGCGGCGGTCGAGCATGACGTCGGCATGGCGGCGCCGCGGCCCTTGCTGGTCGTGGCCGGCGCCGGTTCCGGCAAGACCAATACGCTGGCGCACCGGGTGGCGCGCCTGATCCAGTCGGGAGCGGATCCGCAGCGCATCCTGCTGCTGACCTTTTCGCGCCGCGCCGCCACCGAAATGACCCAGCGCGCCGGTGGCGTGCTGCACCGGCTGTTCGGGCTCAAGGGGACGCGATCGCAGGTCACCTTGCCCTGGGCCGGCACCTTCCACAGCATCGGCGCGCGCCTGCTGCGCGCGTTCTCCGGCCGCATCGGCCTGGACGAGGGGTTCACGATCCACGACCGCGGCGACGCCGAAGACCTGATGGGCATGGTGCGCCACGAGATCGGCCTGAGCCGCCTTGAAAAACGCTTCCCGCTGAAAGGCACGTGCCTGTCGATCTACTCGCGCGTGGTCAATGGCCGCGAGCCGCTGGACAAGGTCTTGCAGGCATTCTTTCCCTGGTGCAGTGAATGGGAAGCGCAGCTCAAGACGCTGTTCGGCGCCTACGTCGACGCCAAGCAGGAGCAGAACGTGCTCGACTACGACGACCTGCTGCTGTTCTGGGCCGAGATGGCGGCCGACCCGGTGCTGGGGCTCGAACTGGGCGCGCTGTTCGATCACGTGCTGGTCGACGAGTACCAGGACACGAACCGCCTGCAGGCTTCCATCGTCACCGGCATGAAGCCCGACGGCCGCGGCGTGATGGTCGTGGGTGACGACGCCCAGTCGATCTATGGTTTTCGCGGCGCCACGGTGCGCAATATCCTCGATTTCTCGAGCCAGTTCTCGCAGCCGGCGCAGCTGATCACGCTGGAGCGCAACTACCGTTCCACGCAACCCATCCTGGACGCCTCCAACGCCGTGATCGGCGCCGCGCTCGAGCGTCACGCCAAGACGCTGTGGACCGACAAGGTGTCCAGCGTCAAGCCGCAGCTGGTCTTGATTCCCGACGAAGCCGAACAGGCGCGCTGGGTCTGCAACCGCATCCTCGAACAGCGCGAGGCCGGCGTCACGCTGAAGTCGCAGGCGGTGCTGTTTCGCGCCGCCAGCCACAGCGCCGCGCTGGAGCTCGAACTCATGCGCCGCAACATTCCTTTCGTCAAGTTCGGCGGCCTGAAATTCCTGGAAGCGGCCCATATCAAGGACGTGCTGGCGCTGCTGCGCTTTGCCCAGAACCCGAGCGGGCGGCTGGCCGGCTTTCGCGCGCTGCAACTCATTCCCGGCATCGGCCAGGCCACCGCCGCCCGCCTGGTCGACGCGGCCGGCACGAGCGACGATCCGGTGGCGGCGCTGGGCGCCTTCGCGCTGCCGGCGCGCTGCAGGGCCGATTGGGAAGCCTTTTGTGCGCTGTACCGGCGCCTGCGCACGCCTGGCCTGCGCTGGCCGCTGGACCTCGAACTGGCGCGCGATTGGTACCAGCCGCACCTGGAGCGGCTGCACGACGATGCGCAGGTGCGCGCCGCCGACCTCGACCAGCTGGTGGCGCTGTCCGGCGGCTATGGCAACCGCGAAAGCTTCCTGGCCGAGATCACGCTCGATCCGCCCGAGGCGACCAGCGACCGCGCCGGCGCGCCGCTGCTGGACGAGGATTATGTGATCCTGTCCACCATCCATTCGAGCAAGGGCCAAGAGTGGCACTCGGTGCACGTGCTGAACGTGGTCGACGGCTGCATCCCGTCGGACATGGCGACCGGCAGCCAGGACGACATCGAGGAAGAGCGGCGCCTGCTCTACGTGGCCATGACGCGGGCGCGCGAAAACCTGCACCTGGTGGTGCCGAACCGCTTCTTCATCAAGCAGCAGTCGTCGATGGGCGACCGCCATGTGTATGCGGCGCGTACGCGCTTCATCACCCCGGTCATGCTCAAGTATTTCGAGGAATCGCCCTGGCTCAGCGCCGACAAGCGCGAGCTGCGTACCCCGATGCCCGACAGTGTACGCATGCTGGTGCGCGACCGGGCCCGGAACGCATGGAAATGACGACAGATGCGCGCAAGTTGCCGACTTATCCCCGCCGCGCCACTTTTGTAGGAGTTTGCCTTGTGTGACATGAATGTTTAGAAGTGTTGCACGTGCAAGTGACTGATTTTAAGCGGCTATTTTTTTGCCTCCAGAACGGGCATTTTGTTGAAACCCGCATCAATACTGCGCTTGCGGCCTGTCAAGTGGCGCTTGTCCACACAGTTATCCACATTTCTTGTGGATAGGCCAAAAGGCTGAATGAAATCAGACACTTGTGCTCAATATTAACCCGCAGAAACTCTCTTTTCCCGGCCGTCACTCGCGATCGTGAGCCGGCGCAGTTCGCACAGGAAGCGTTCGCAGGCCAGGCCTGGCGGCCATGGTTCCCACGGCCGGCAACCGTAGTACGCTACCAACGGATCGTCGGCCAGTACCGCTGCCCGGATCTTGAGGGTGCGCCGCACTTCCTCGCGCGACCAGCCAGCCACGTGCACCGCTTCGGTCGCGGCCGCCAGTCGGTCGGCACGCTTGTGCGCGGCGTGGCCGCGCGCATCCCAGGCCGGCAGGCCATAGCGCAAAAAGACCATGTGTTCGAGTCGTTTGGTAAGGGCGCGGAACGCGTCGCCCAGGAAGGGCTTGATGACGGAAATCGCATCGAAGCCGAGCAGGCCTTCCTCGGCGTCGTGCAGCAGTTCGCGCAATTCCTCGAGCGGGGTGAGCGCCGGCGCGGCGGCGCGGCGCAGCAGCATGACCGTGATCGAATGCTGGGCCACCGACAGGGGCAGGGGCCAGGCCGAGTGGCCGCCCCAGCGATAGGTGCGGGCCAGGCCGAGCGCGAGGTCGGCGTCGTCCCAGTCGAAGGGCGTAGGGTCGAGGAGGTCGAGGCGGCGGCCCGACGGCATGCGGACCCAGGCGCGGGTCCGGTCAGGGTTGGACGGGATGGGCATGTGGCGATTTTCTCACACCGGCCCGTTCATTCTCCGCATAATTGATGCAGGCAAACTTCCAGCCGGCGCGTCCGCCTAGACTGGAGCGGATGGCGTCATGCCGCGGTGAAAAGCGATGGGGGACCGATGCGAGCGAACACGATGATCGATTGCGACCTGCTGGTGATCGGCGGCGGCATCAACGGCGTCGGCATCGCGCGCGACTCCGCCGGGCGCGGCTTGCGCGTCGTCTTGTGCGAGAAGGATGACCTGGGCGCACACACGTCCTCCGCTTCCAGCAAGCTGATCCACGGCGGGCTGCGTTACCTCGAGTACCGCGAGTTCGGCCTGGTGCGCAAGGCGCTGGCCGAGCGCGAGATTCTGCTGCGCAGCGCCCCGCACATCATGCGGCCATTGCGCTTCGTGATGCCGCACGTGGGCGGGCAACGGCCGGCCTGGCTGCTCCGCGCCGGGCTGTTCCTCTACGACCGCCTGGCGCCGCGCGCCTTCCTGCCCGCGTCGCACGCGATCGCGCTGGCCGGCCACCAGGCCGGGGCGGCGCTCAAACCAGAGTTTACCCGCGCCTTCGCCTATTCCGACGGCTGGGTCGACGACGCGCGGCTGGTGGTGCTCAACGCCCTCGACGCCCATGAGCGCGGCGCGCGGGTGCTCACGCACGCCGCCTGCAACGACGTTGCCCGGCGCGGCGCGCACTGGGAAGCGCAGCTCGACCAGGACGGCGCGCCGCTGACCGTGCGCGCACGCGGCCTGGTCAATGCCGCCGGCCCCTGGGCGGCGCGCGTCGCCCAATGCGCCAACCGCGCGGCGCCGCACCGCGCGCTGCGCCTGATCAAGGGCAGCCATATCGTGGTGCCGCGCCTGTTCGAGCACGGCTGCGCCTACCTGTTCCAGCATACCGATGGCCGGGTCGTGTTCGCGATTCCGTATGAACAAGCGTTCACCCTGGTCGGCACCACCGACATCGACTTCGACGGCGATCCCGGCAAGGTCGCCATCGGCGAGGGCGAGGTGCGCTACCTGTGCGAGCTGGCCAACCGCTACTTCCAGCGCCAACTGGCGCCAAGCGACGTGGTGTGGAGCTACTCCGGCGTGCGGCCCCTGCTGGAAGACGATGCCCGGAGCGCGGCGGCGGCCACGCGCGACTACTTCCTCGAGCGCGACGCCGATGGTCCGCCGCTGCTGTCTGTCTTCGGCGGCAAGATCACGACCTACCGCAAGCTGGCCGAGGAAGCGGTCGACTGGATCGCGCCGCTGCTGGGCCAGGCGCCGGGCGGCGCCTGGACGGCCAGCGCCGTGCTGCCGGGCGGCGACCTGTTCGGCCCCGGCCCCGACAGTCGCGGCGTGCTCGAATTCGAGCGCTGGGTGGCGGCGCTTCAGCGACGCCATGCCTGGCTGCCCAAGCCGCTGGCGCTGCGCTACGCACGCGCCTACGGAACGCGGATCGATGTGCTGCTCGACGGATGCCGGAAGCTCTCGGATCTTGGCCTGGCACTGGCGCCGGGCCTGTACGAGGCGGAGCTGCGCTACCTGATGACGCATGAATGGGCCGCGAATGCAGCCGATGTGTTGTGGCGCCGGACCAAGCTGGGCTTGCACCTGCGGCCGGGCGTGGCGGACACGATCAACGCCTGGATGGCGTGCAGGGTTGGCGGCTACGCCGCCGACCCCACGCGCGTCGGCGATCGTTATTAGCGTACCCGCTTGTACCAGGCCCTGTCGTCGAACAGCGGCCGGTAATCGCCTGCCGCCGCATCGCCCGCCATCAGCTCGCGGTCGATCCCCAGCACCCCGAACAGCGCCAGGCTGTCCCTGAACAAGCGCAGCACGCGCTGGCGCAATACCGGCCCGAAATCGGGCAGGGCGCGGCAGCAGACGATCGCGTGGAACTCGTTGAACGAGCCATCCGTCACCAGGCAGTACTGCAGCCAGGTGATGCGCTCGCGCAGCCGCGGCAGCAGGCGCGCGCGGCCGTCGCCGACTTCGAAGTAGTCGGCCAGGCGCCCGGTGCCGCCGCTTGCCTCGTAGCCACGCTGGGCCTCGACGAGCTGCGACGCCGGCAGCGTGGCTTCGCGCGCCTCGAACAGCAATTCGTCGCTGGCCAGCGTCGCGAACACCTGGGTGCGTCCATACAGCTTTTCCTCGGCCAGCAAGACCGCCAGGGTCCAGGCCTCGCCCACCCCGGCCACTTCCGGCAGCCAGACCTTGGGCAGCGCGGTCGGACGCAGGCTGTCGGACAACGCGTCACGCTGGCGCCGCGCCCAGTCCGGACGGTCGAACAGCGCGGCCGGCTGCACCGCAAGCGCACGCACGACGCCCTGCGCCGCGCCGGGCGCATGCAGCACCTGCTCCTGCAAGCGCGACAGGTTCGGCAGATCGTGCAGGCGCGCGAGGTCCTGCAAGCGACGTCGCAACAGGGAGCGCTCATGGCTGCGGTAGTCGAAGCCGAAGCGCTGGTACAAGGCTTCGAGCAGTAACTCGATCTCGAGCTCCGCCAGGCCGGGATCGACCGGCAATCCAGTCAGGGCGTTCACCGCGGCCTCAGTGCAGCCAGACCCGCATCATCGACAGCAGCTGGGCCACGTCGACCGGCTTGGTGATGTAGTCCGAGGCGCCGGCCGCGATGCACTTGTCGCGGTCGCCCTTCATCGCCTTGGCGGTCAGCGTGATGATCGGCAGTGAACGGAATTTCGGAATGCGGCGAATGGCGCGCATCGTGTCGTAGCCGTCCATCTCGGGCATCATGATGTCCATCAGGACGATCTCGATGCCGGGATCCTTCTCCAGCACTTCGATGCCGTCGCGGCCGTTCTCTGCGAACAGCACCTGCATTTGCTGGCGCTCGAGCAGGGTGGACAGGGCGAAGATGTTGCGCAGGTCGTCGTCGACGATCAGGACCTTGCGGCCTGCCAGTCCCGAGTCGAGCGCGTGGATCTCTTCCAGCATCTTGCGCTGGGTTTCGGGCAGGCTGGCCTGCGAGCGGTGCAGGAACAGCGCCGTCTCGTCGAGCAGGCGTTCGGGCGAGCGCGCATCCTTGATCACGATCGTCTTGGCATAGCGCTTGAGCTTCGTCACTTCCTTGCGGCTGAGTTCCTGCGCCGTGTAGATCACGATCGGCAGGTCGCGCAGGCGTTCGTTGCGGCCGATCTGGTCGAGCAGTTCGAAGCCGGAGATGTCGGGCAGCGTCAGGTCGAGCACCATGCAGTCGAACTGCGACGATTGCAGGGCCTTGAGCGCGGCGGCGCCATGGTCGACGGTGACCATGTGGATATCGTTGTTGCCGATCAGGGACACGATCGACTCGCGCTGGGCTGGATCATCCTCGACCACCAGCAGGCTGCGCTTGCCGCCCATCAGGAATTTCTGGATGCGCTTGAATTCTTCCTTCAGCGCGTCGCGCTCGACCGGCTTGTTGATGTAGGAAATGGCGCCCTGGCGCAGCGCGCGTTCGCGTTCGCGCAGGGACGACATCACGTGCACCGGGATGTGGCGGGTGCTCGGATCGCGTTTCAGGCGGTCGAGCACCGTGAAGCCGTCGATGTCGGGCAGGTCGAGGTCGAGCAGGATGGCCGACGGCAGGTAGTCGCGCGCCAGCGACAACGCCGAGTCGCCGCGGTGGGTGACGATGGCCTTGAAGTTTCGCTCGCGCGCGAATTCGAGCACCACCTTGGCGAAGCGCTCGTCGTCCTCGACGATCAGCACCGACGGGTCACCCGGCGTCACCAGGCCGCGGTCGTCGAGCACGCTCGCGTATTCGACCACGGCGCCGCTCGGGTCGAGCAGGTCGGACGTCAAATCCAGGGTCGAGACTTCGCTATGCTCTTGCAGCACAGGCACCAGTGGGGCAGGCAGGTTCACCGGCGGGGCCAGGCGCGCGGGCTGCGGCTGGCGCGCCTGCTCGTAGTTGATGAAGCCGGCGCGGTTGTAGGGCAGGTAGAGCGTGAACACCGAACCGACGTTGACGGTCGACTCGACCCTGATTTCGCCGCCCAGCAGGCGCGCCAGCTCGCGCGAGATGGACAGGCCCAGGCCGGTGCCGCCGTATTTGCGCGCGGTCGAGCCGTCGGCCTGCTGGAAGGCTTCGAAGATCAGCTGCAGCTTGTCGGCCGGGATGCCCACGCCGGTGTCGTACACCGAGAACGCCAGCACCGCGTCGGCGTGTTCCAGGTTCGGATGGTCGGCGGTCCAGCCGCTGGTCACCAGGCTGATGCCCAGCGAGACCTGGCCGTGGCTGGTGAACTTGAATGCGTTCGACAGCAGGTTCTTCAACACCTGCTGCAGGCGCGTGGTGTCGGTCATCACCGCCGTCGGCAGGTTCTCGGCCAGGTCGACCTGGAAGCCCAGGTGCTTGGCCTCGGCCATGTGCCTGAAGGTGCGGTCGACGTAGTTGCGCAGGTTCGAGAAGCGGTATTCCGACACATCCAGCGTGACGGTGCCCGATTCGATCTTCGACAGGTCGAGGATGTCGTTAATCAGGGTCAACAGGTCCGAGCCCGAGCCGTAGATCGTCTTCGCGAACTCCACCTGCTTGCCCGACAGGTTGCCTTCGGGGTTGTCCGACAGCTGCTGGGCCAGGATCAGCAGCGAATTCAGGGGCGTGCGCAGCTCGTGCGACATATTGGCCAGGAACTCGGACTTGTACTTCGACGACAGCGCCAACTGGGTCGCTTTTTCTTCCAGCGCCAGCTTCGCCTGTTCCACTTCGCGGTTCTTGCGCTCCACCTCGATGTTCTGCTCGGACAGCAGGCGCGCCTTCTCGGCCAGCTCCTGGTTCGTCTGTTGCAGTTCCTGCGCCAGCGACTGCGACTGCGTCAGCAGCGACTCGGTGCGGCTGTTGGCCTCGATCGTGTTCAAGACCACGCCGATCGATTCCATCAGCTGGTCGAGGAAGGACAGGTGGGTTTCGGTGAAACGGTCGAGCGAGGCGATCTCGATGACGGCCTTGACCTGCTGCTCGAACAGGATCGGCAGCACGACAATATTGTTCGGCGGCGCCGAACCGAGGCCCGACGACACCACGATGTAGTCGCGCGGCACGTCGGTCAGCCAGATGCGGGTCTTTTCCAGCGCGCACTGGCCCACCAGGCCTTCGCCCGGCAGGAAGGAGGTCGGCAGCTTGCGGCTCGAGCGGTAGCCGTAGCTGGCGATCATGCGCAGGCGCGCATCGGTCTCTTGCGAGTCCATCATGTAGAACACGCCGTGGTGGGCCGAGACCAGCGGCGCCAGTTCCGACAGGATCAGCTTGGTCACCGCCTGCAAGTCGCGCTGGCCCTGCAGCAGGCGGGTAAAACGCGCCAGGTTCGTCTTGAGCCAATCCTGCTGCGCGTTCTTTTGCGTCGTTTCCTTCAGGTTGCGGATCATCTCGTTGATGTTGTCCTTCAGGTAGGACACCTCGCCGCGCGCTTCCACCTGGATGGAGCGCGACAGGTCGCCGCGCGTCACCGCGGTGGCCACTTCACCGATCGCGCGCATCTGGTTGGTCAGGTTCGCCGCCAGCTGGTTGACGTTTTCGGTCAAGTCCTTCCAGGTGCCGGCCACGCCCGACACGTTCGCCTGGCCGCCGAGTTTCCCTTCGGTGCCGACCTCGCGCGCCACCCGCGTCACTTCGGACGCGAACGAGGACAATTGGTCCACCATGACGTTGATGGTGTCCTTCAGCTCCAGGATCTCGCCTTTCACGTCCACGGTGATCTTCTTGGACAGGTCGCCGCGCGCCACGGCGGTGGTCACCGCCGCGATGTTGCGCACCTGGCCCGTCAAGTTCGAGGCCATGAAGTTGACGTTGTCGGTCAAGTCCTTCCAGGTGCCGCCGACGCCCGGCACATAGGCCTGGCCGCCGAGTTTGCCCTCGGTGCCGACCTCGCGCGCCACGCGCGTGACTTCCGAGGCGAAGGACGACAGCTGGTCGACCATCACGTTGATGGTGTTCTTCAGTTCGAGAATCTCGCCCTTGACGTCCACCGTGATCTTCTTGGACAGGTCGCCGTTGGCCACCGCGGTGGTCACGTCGGCGATGTTACGGACCTGGGCCGTCAGGTTGCCCGCCATCGAGTTCACGCCGTCGGTCAGGTCCTTCCAGGTGCCGGCCACGCCCGGGACGTTCGCCTGGCCGCCCAACTTGCCCTCGGTGCCGACCTCGCGCGCCACGCGCGTCACTTCGGAGGCGAAGGAATTGAGCTGGTCGACCATCACGTTGATGGTGTTCTTCAGCTCGAGGATTTCACCTTTCACGTCCACCGTGATCTTCTTGGACAAGTCACCGTTGGCCACCGCGGTCGTCACGTCCGCGATATTACGCACCTGGCCGGTCAGGTTGCCCGCCATCGAGTTGACCGAGTCGGTCAAGTCCTTCCAGGTGCCGGCCACGCCTTTCACCATCGCCTGGCCGCCGAGTTTGCCCTCGGTGCCGACCTCGCGCGCCACCCGCGTGACTTCCGATGCGAACGATGAGAGCTGGTCGACCATCACGTTGATGGTGTTCTTCAGCTCGAGAATCTCGCCTTTCACGTCCACCGTGATTTTCTTGGACAGGTCGCCGTTCGCCACCGCGGTCGTCACCGCCGCGATGTTACGCACCTGGCCCGTCAGGTTCGACGCCATGAAGTTGACGTTGTCGGTCAAGTCCTTCCAGGTGCCGGCGACGCCCGGCACATAGGCCTGGCCGCCGAGTTTGCCCTCGGTGCCGACCTCGCGCGCCACCCGCGTGACCTCCGACGCGAAGGAGCGCAGCTGGTCCACCATGACATTGATGGTGTCTTTCAGTTGCAGGATCTCGCCGCGCACGTCGACCGTGATCTTCTTGGACAGGTCGCCGTTCGCCACCGCGGTGGTCACCTCGGCGATGTTGCGCACCTGGGACGTCAGGTTGCCCGCCATCGAGTTGACCGAGTCGGTCAAGTCCTTCCAGGTGCCGGCCACGCCCTTCACCTGGGCCTGGCCGCCGAGTTTGCCCTCGGTGCCGACCTCGCGCGCCACGCGCGTGACTTCGGACGAGAACGAGGACAGCTGCTCCACCATGGTGTTGGCGGTCATCGCGGCGCGCAGGTACTGGCCCTTGAGCGGGTGGCCGTCGACTTCCAGGGCCATGGTCTGGGACAGGTCGCCCTTCGCCACCGCGCCGATGACGCGCGCCATCTCGGTGGTTGGGCGCACCAGGTCGTCGATCAGGGTGTTCACCGAGCTGATCATGGTGCTCCAGCCGCCCACCACGCCCGGCAAGTCGGCGCGCTGGGTCAGGTGGCCCTCGCGGCCCACGACCCGCGAGACTTCCGTCACCGTCTCCACCATCTTTTGCTTGGTTTCGATAATGTCGTTCAGGGTGTCGGCGATCTTGCCCGACACACCGGTCCAGTCGTCAGGCATGCGTACCGAAAAATCGCCTTTTTTCAAGGCCATCAATGTGGTGAGCAGCAGCTTGACGTCCAACTGCTCGCCCATATCGGTCATGGTGTTCATCGCCTGGATCCTCGTCCTGAAGAAAGTCATCGTAAGCCGGATCACGCCCGGCAAAAGTGTCGTTTTTACACAAACACAAGATACCGCCCTGTAGATCTAAGTCAAGGCAGGAAGCTAGATCTCGGTTAGTGAATACTTGCAAATGTGAAATTTATTCTGGGTAATTCGGCGGAGGGTAGCGGATTCCCCCCGCTTCGGGCGCACGATTGCGTATTGTTGCAATGTTTGCATGGAAACATGCTGAATAGGTAGAAGTAAATTCTGGATTGTTAATTTCCGTGAGCTTTCAAGGGGGCGAACCATCTAGCATAGCGGGGTGATATCAATAACCGCCCCCATGATTGACACCGCCTTGTTACTCGATCTGATGCAGGCCAAGGACGCGCCCCAGTGGAGCGCGTCGCTGTTCACGATTGCGCGGGGACTCGGATTCGACCAGGTACTGTTCGGCGTCGTCAATTCGCGCCACACCCGCTTCGAATCGGCCTTCTTGCGCAGTAATTACTCCGAAAACTGGCGCGAGCGCTACGACCGTAACGGTTTCGCCTATGTCGACCCGACCGTCGCGCACTGCATGGCGAGCACGACGCCGATCGTGTGGCAGCCGGGCACCTTCGCCGCCAGTGTGCAGCAGGCCGAGCTGTACGAAGAGGCCAGCGCCCATGGCATCCGCAGCGGCGCGACCTTGCCGATCCACGGACCGCAGGGCGAATTCGGGGTGATCAGCTTCGCCTCCGACGCGCAGCCCGACATCGAAGCCCAGCGCGCCATGAACGAGGTGCTGCCGATGTTGTCGCTGGTGCGCGACTACGCCTTTGCCTCGTCCAGCCGTTTTCGCGACGAGGGCGCGCGGACCGATGAGGCGCCGCGCCTCACGCGGCGCGAGCTGGAGGTGCTGCAGTGGGTAATGGCAGGCAAGTCGTCATGGGAAATCGCCCGCATCACGAGCTGCTCCGAAGCCACCGTGAATTTTCACCTGGCGAATGTGCGTCAAAAATTTGACGTCAACACGCGCCAGCAGGCGGTGGTCAAGGCCATCGCCCTGGGGCTCATCACCCCTGAAGATCACCATCGTTGAGCTTACCGTTGATATACATGCGCAGCAGGATCGACACAGGCGCCGGGATCGCAAGGCCCGTCTCGAAACGGCTGCCGCTGGACTGGGTGACCCCGAAGCGGCCCCAGAATTTCTCCTGGCTCTCGCGCTTGGTGATGCGCAGCCGGCGCAGTTCGTGCGGGGCCAGGCGCGCGGCGCCGGCGGCCTGGACCAGCTGGCTGGCCTGCAGTTCGGCTGCCAGCACATCGCACATCAGATCGTTTGCCATGGTGAATCCTTTCGGGATGGTGAAGCAAGGTTGGACACTGCGTCGTTTCCAAAAGTATTGCACCGCTGACATTGCTCGCCACCTAGCAATGCTGATAGTACCCAAGCTACCCGATTTGCATGACGCTTTCATGCGCTGTGCATATTTCTTGCATCGATTTTCTCAACGAGGAGGAGGTGGGCAATGAGCATGCAGATCAGGATCGCGCCACGTCGCGCATTCGCATCGAAAGAGCTGTGGGAAATGCATACCTTGCGCGCGAAAGTCTTTCGCGGGCGGCTGGGATGGGAAGTGCCGGTGCTGTCCGGCATGGAGATCGACGGCTATGACGCCCTCGAGCCGCGCTATATGCTGATGCGCGACGGCGAGACGCTGCGCGGCTGCTGGCGCCTGCTGCCGACCGAAGGACCTTACATGCTGAAGGATTCCTTTCCTCAGCTGCTCGACGGCCAGCAAGCGCCCAGCGACCCGCAGATCTGGGAGTTGTCGCGCTTCGCGATCGAGACCGAAGGCGCCGGCAGCTATGGCTTCTCCGAGATGACGATGGAATCGATCGAGGCCATCATCCGCCACGCCCACGAGCGCGGCCTGTCGCGCTACGTGACCGTCACCACCACCGCGATCGAGCGCATGCTGCGCCGCGCCGGCGTGGTCACGACCCGCATCGGCGCGCCGCAGGCGGTCGGGATCGAGACCGCGGTCGCGCTCTACGTCGAGATCGAACCGACCTGGGAAGCGCTGTTCGCGCGGCGCCTGGCGTCCTGACGGGGTTCACGCCGGGTGCGCGCCCAGTTCGCGCAGCAGGAACGTATAGGTCAGCGCGAACATGCGCGCGCTCTGGGCATTGTCGGCGGCGCCGGCGTGGCCGCCCTCGGTGTTTTCCCAGTACAGCACGTCGTGCCCCTGTTCCAGCATGCGCGCCGCCATCTTGCGCGCATGCGCCGGATGGACGCGGTCGTCGCGGGTCGAGGTGGTAAACAGCACGCGCGGGTAGCGCTGGCCCGGCCGCACATGATGGTACGGCGAGTAGCGCACCAGGTAGGCCCAGTCGGCGGGATCGTCGGGGTTGCCGTATTCGCCCATCCACGAGGCGCCGGCCAGGAGCTGGTGGTAGCGCCGCATGTCCAGCAGCGGCACCTGGCACACCACCGCGCCGAACAGGTCGGGGCGCTGGGTCAGCGCCGCGCCCACCAGCAGCCCGCCGTTGCTGCCGCCCATGATGCCCAGTTGCCGGGGCGTGGTAAGGCCGCGCGCGACCAGGTCTGCGCCGACCGCCAAAAAATCGTCGAAGGCGCGCTGGCGGTGCTGGCGCACGGCCGCCTGGTGCCAGCGCGGACCGAATTCGCCGCCGCCGCGGATATTGGCCAGCACATAGGTGCCGCCGGCTTCGAGCCAGGCGGCGCCGGTCATGCCGCTATAGAAGGGCTTGAGCGCGACTTCAAAGCCGCCGTAGCCATACAGCAGGGTCGGCGCGGGCTGGTTGCGGGCGCCTCCCTGGGCGCCGCCGCGGCGGGTGACGACGAAATAGGGCACGAGGGTGCCGTCGCTCGACGTTGCCGTGTATTGGGCCACGTCGTAGGGCGCGGCATCGAAGAAGGCGGGCAGCGCCTTGAGCGGCTCGCGCTGGTCGCTGCCGGCGCGCATCAGGTACAGCGTGGTCGGATGCAGGAAGTCGGTCACGGTCAGGAAGTAGTCGTCCGAGTTGTCGGCATCCAGGGCCGATATGCCCAGCGACCCGATGCCGGGGACGGCGACTTCGCGCCGGATCCACTGTCCACCCTCGCGGCGCAATTCGGTGACCCGGTTTTTGACGTTGTCGAGCACCGTCAGCAGCAGGCTGGTACTGGTGGCCGCCACGCCGTCCAGCGAGGTGGTGGGGGTGGGTTCGAACAGGATCTCGAAGGCGCCCTGCCGGCGACCGGCCACGAAGTCGTCGAAGCCGGTCGCCAGCAGGGCGCCTTGCGGGTAGGTGACGCCGTCGACCGTCCAGTCCGAACGCAGCTCGACGATCAGCTGGTCGCGCAGGGCGAAGGCGTTGGCATCGAGCGGCTTGTCGATCCGGACCAGCTGCGCGCCGCGGCGCCAGAACAGTTCGCTCGTATAGAAATCGACCTGGCGCAGCACGAAGGCACGCTCCCAGCCGGGGCTGTTGTCCTGGTAGCCGGACGCCGCCATGTCGCCGGGCGCCCCCTCGTACACGGTGGCGGCCGCCGCCAGCGGCGTGCCGCGCTTCCACTCTTTGACGATGCGCGGGTAGCCCGATTCGCTCAGGCTGCCGGGGCCGAAGTCGGTGCCGACGAACAGGGTGTCGCGGTCGATCCACGCTACGTCGCTCTTCGCCTCGGGCAGGGTGAAGCCGTCCGCCACGAACGACAGGGTCGCCAGGTCGAACTCGCGCACCACGCGGGCGTCGCCGCCGCCGCGCGAGAGCGAGACCAGGCAGCGGTCGGCATGCGGCTCGAGCCAGGATACACCGGCCCAGACCCAGTTCTCGTTCTCGCGGCGCGCCAGCGCGTCGAGGTCGAGCACCGTTTCCCAGTGCGGCGCCGGCTTGCGGTATTCGTCCAGCGTGGTGCGGCGCCAGAGGCCGCGCACGTGCCGGGCGTCGCGCCAGAAGTTGTAGCACCAGGCGCCATGCACGCCGACATAGGGAATCTTGTCGCTCGAATCGAGGATGCCCTTCAGGCGCGCGCGCAGTGGCGCAAAGCGCGGGTCGCGTTCGAGCTCGGCCTCGGTCGCCGCATTGCGCGCCTCGACCCAGGCGCGGGCCTCGTCCGCCTCGATTTCCTCCAGCCACAGATAGGGATCGTCGATGTCCGGGGGGCGGCTTTCGTGTTGCATGCTTACCTCATCAGTGTCACGCCGGCGCGGCGCGCCGATATACTAGCAATTTTGCGTGGCGGGCATCGCCGGCCAGGGGAAGTATGGAGCGACCGCCGTTGCCAGGACCAGAATTCATCGACGCCACCGGCGCGCGCCTCGGCCGGTCTTTCCTGCCGTGGGGCGGCGGCGTTGCGCTGTCGCTGGCGGTCGGCCTCTTGCTGCATGCGGTGGCAAGCGCCGCCATCGAGGACGACGCCCGCAAGCGCTTCGAGAACCTGGCGCAGTCCACCCGCGACCGTGTCGATGCGTCGCTCGCTTCCTACGGTCGTGCGGTGCGCGCGCTGGCGGCCCTGCACGCCGCCGCCGGCGCGCAGCGCGTGCCCGATCGCGCTGCCTTCCACCGCTACGTGGCTGCGCTCGATATGCCGGCCAATTTTCCCGCGATCGAGGGCGTGACCTACGCCGCCCACGTCAGGGACAGCGAGCGTGGCGCCTTCATCGACGCCATGCGCGCCGACCGCGGTGTCGATGTGCGCGGCTATCCCGACTTCACGATCTTTCCGGGCGGTCGCCGCCCCTGGTACGAGGTGATCGCCTACCAGTACCCGGTCGACCGGCCCACGCGCCGCCTGGGATTCGACCTGGCCGCCCGGCCGGCCGTCGCCGGCGCGCTCGAGCGCGCGCGCGACAGCGGCGGCATCAGCGCGTCGGGCCAGCCGATCCTCGTCAACGAGCCGTTTCCGCACTACGTGCTGGGCATGCGCATGCCGATCTATCGCGGCGGCGTGTTGCCGCTCGGGGTCGAGGAGCGGCGCGCCGCCTACCTCGGCTCGTTCGGCGTCGCCTTCGCGGTGCATGAACTGGTCGACAACGCCGTGCGCGCGCCCGACTGGATCCCGCGCTCGGTGAGCGTCTACGGCGCCGGCGACGATGCGATCCTCCTGCACGGACCCGACGTGCGGCGCACGCCGCACGATACGAGGGTGAACTTCACCTCCGTGGTCGACGTGAACTTCGCCGGCAGCCCGTGGACGTTGCATTTCGCGGTGCCAAAGGCGTCGATGCTGGCCGGCCCCGATCTGTGGCTGCCGATGGCGGTACTGGTTGCCGGTTTTCTGGGCACCTTGCTGGTGTACGGCCTGTTCCTGGCCCAGTACCGAGCGCGCCGCGGCGCCGACGAGCAGCGCCTGCTGCTCGACTCGGTGCTCGACAACCTGGACGCCGAGGTCTACCTGAAGGACGCGGGGCGCCGCATCCGCTACCTCAACGCCAAGGGCGCGTCCAGCCTCGGGCAGGCGGCGGCGCAGCTGATCGGCCGGCGCGACGTCGAGGCCATGGGCCGCGAGCTGGCCGATGCCGCCTGGGAGCTGGACCGCGCCGTGCTGCACGAAGGACGGCGCAGCAGCGCCCAGGTCGCGCAGCCGCACGCCGGCGCCGCGCCGCGCCAGCTATGGACGGTGCGGGTGCCCTTGCAGGTCGGCGACGAGCCGGCGGTGCTGTGCGTGGCGACCGACGTCAGCGAGCTGCACCGCCTCAAGGCGCGCGCCGACGCCGCCAGCAAGGCCAAGAGCGACTTCCTGTCGAACATGAGCCACGAGATCCGCACGCCGATGAACAGCATCATCGGCATGACCCACCTGGCGCTGCAGGCCGCGCCCGATCCGCGCCAGCGCGACTACCTGGAAAAGATCTACCACTCCGGCCAGCACCTGCTGGGCATCATCAACGACATCCTCGACTTTTCCAAGATCGAGGCCGGCATGCTCGAGCTGTCGCGCGTGTGTTTCATGCTCGACGCCCTGATGCGCAATGTCGAGGCCCAGCTCGGGACCGCGGCCGCCGCCAAGGGCCTGGGCTTCGACATCGAGATCGATCCGGCCCTGATGCGGCCCCTGTGCGGCGATTCGCTGCGGCTGGAACAGGTGCTGCTCAATTTCGCCGGCAACGCGGTCAAGTTCTCCGATCGCGGCCGGATCACGATGCGCGCGCGCCTGGCCCATGCCTTCGGGCCCGAGGTGCTGGTGCGCTTCGAGGTCGAAGACCGCGGCATCGGCATCGAAGAGGCAGCCCTGCCCAATCTGTTCACGCCGTTCCAGCAGGCCGACCAGTCGGCCACGCGGCGCCATGGCGGCACCGGCCTGGGCCTGGCCATCAGCCGCCAGCTGGCCGAGCTGATGGGCGGCGAGGTCGGGGTCCACAGCAGGCAAGGCGAGGGCAGCACCTTCTGGTTCACCGCGCGCCTGGCGCTGGACGACGCTGCGGCGGGGCGCTCGGGCGCGGTGCTGGGGGCCGGCCTGGGCGCCGCGCCGGCGCCTGCAAGCACGCGCCTGGATGGTTGCTCGGTGCTGCTGGTGGAGGACAACGTCTTCAACCAGCAGGTCGCGCGCGAGCTGCTGGAGCAGTCCGGGGCCGAGGTCGCCCTCGCCAACAACGGCCAGGAGGCGCTCGAAGCGATGACGCGGCGCGGCTTCGACTGCGTGCTGATGGACGTGCAGATGCCGGTGATGGACGGTCTCGAGGCGACCCGCCGCATCCGCGCCGATCCCGCTCTGCGCACGACCCTGGTGGTGGCGATGACGGCCAATGCCGGGGTCGACGACCGCGCGCGTTGCCTGGCCGCCGGCATGAACGAGTTCCTGGCCAAGCCGGTGGTGCCGGAACTGCTGGCCGCCACCATCGCGCGCTGCCTCGGCCGCACGACGGCGCCGGTGGCCGACGTTGCCGTCGGGCGTTCCTCGCGCTCATCGCACTTGCCCGTCCTCCCGGGCGCGCTGCCGAACGAAGGGCAGGGAACCGGCGGCGATGTGCTCGACCTGGCCAGCCTGGCCCATACGGCCGGCGGCGACCTCGAGCGCATGCGTGGATATGCCTTCCTGTTCCTCGACACCGCGCGCGCGAACCTGGCCGGCATCGACGCCGCCCTGGCCGGCGGCGACCTGACCCACACCGCGAGCCTGGCGCACCAGCTCAAGTCGGCGGCGCGCGCGATCGGCGCCGTCAGCTTCGGCGCCATCTGCGAAGACCTCGAGGCGCAGCCGAAGCGCCGGCTGCGCCTGGGCGCCGCCGGCACCGCCCAGGCGCGGGCGCTGGCGGCGCGCCTGCGCGCGCTGTTGATCCGCATCGAACGCGAAGTGTCGACCCAGTTCGGCAGCCGCGACAGCGACGTGCGCTGAGGGCAGGATGTGCAATGGCGACACCGGTGTCGGCCCTACCGTCGGCACGCCAAACACGGTATGCTGTTGGCCCAACCGTTCGAGCCACGCGCATGTCTTCCACGATCACCCCCGGCCTCCTCATCCTTCATGGCAACCAGATGGAATTGCTGCGCAGCGCCGTGTTCGACTGGCTGCGCAGTCATCCGCTGGGTCCCCTCGAAGAAGAGATCTTCCTGGTGCAGTCCAACGGCGTGGCCGAATGGCTCAAGATCGCGCTGGCCGAGGAACTCGGCGTGTGCGCCGCGACCCGCGTGGCGCTGCCGGCGCGCTTCCTGTGGGAAGCCTATCGGGGCATGCTGGGACGCGAGCGGGTTCCCAACCGCGCGCCGTTCGACAAGGATCCACTGACCTGGCGCCTGATGCGCCTGTTGCCCACCTTGCTGCAAGAGGACGGCTACGAGCCGCTGGCGCGCTTCCTGGCCGACGGCGACGCCGAGCGCCGCCTGCAGCTGGCCGAGCGCGTCGCCGACCTGTACGACCAGTACCAGGTTTATCGCGCCGACTGGCTGGCTGATTGGGCCGCCGGGCGCGACCAGTTGCGGCGCGCGTCGGGCGATCCTGTACCACTGGCGCCCGACCAGCGCTGGCAAGCCTGCCTGTGGCGCGCGGTGCACGAGAGCCTCGACCCGGCGCAGCGCGACAGCGGGCGCGCCACCATCCACCAGCAATTTCTGGCGGCGATCGAGTCTGACCAGATGCCGGCCGGCCGCCTGCCGCGCCGGGTGGTGCTGTTCGGGATGTCGACCCTGCCCTACCAGACCCTGCAGGCGATCTCGAGCCTGGCGCGCCATACCCAGGTACTGTTCGCGGTGCCGAACCCGTGCCAGTTCTACTGGGGCGACATCATCGATGGCCGCGACCTGCTCAAGGCCGCGCGCCGCCGCCAGCCGCACCGCGATGGCGTGGACCTGGGCGCCATCCCGATCGATGCACTGCACGCCCACAGCCACCCGCTGCTGGCGAGCTGGGGCCGCCAGGGCCGCGACTTCGTGCGCATGCTGGACGAATTCGACAACCAGGACCGCGCCGAGGCCGCGCAGGCGCCGCTGAAAGTCGACCTGTTCAGCGACGGCGACGGCGCGACCCTGCTGGCCCAGGTGCAGGCCGCGGTGCGCGACCTGTTGCCGCTGTCCGAGCATTCGAAGATGCCGCCGGCGCCGGGCGATCGCTCGATCGAGTTCCACGTCACCCACAGCGTGCAGCGCGAGGTCGAGGTGCTGCACGACCAGTTGTTGTCGTGGTTCGCGCAAGATCCGAGCCTGCGTCCGCGCGACGTGGTGGTGATGGTGCCCGACATCGACACCTTCTCGCCGGCGATCCACGCGGTGTTCGACCAGCATCGCGGCAAGGACCCGCGTCGCATCCCGTTCGAGATCGGCGACGTGCGCGACCGCAGCGTGAATCCCCTGCTGGTCTCGCTCGAATGGCTGCTGCGCCTGCCGCAGCAGCGCTGCCGCCAGAGCGAGGTGCGCGACCTGCTGGACGTGCCGGCGGTGGCGCGCCGCTTTGGCCTGGGCGATGAAGACCTGGCCATCCTCGGGCGCTGGATCGAGGGCGCCGGCGTGCGCTGGGGCCTGGACCACGCACACCGCGCCGGCCTGGGTCTGGGCATGGCGGGCGAGCAGAATGCCTGGATCTTCGGCGTGCGGCGCATGCTGCTCGGCTACGCCAGCGGGGCCGGCAACAGCTTCGCCGACATTGAACCGTATGCCGAAGTGGGTGGGCTCGATGCGGCGCTGGCCGGCGCGCTGGCGCAGCTGGTCGACTGCCTGCTCAACTGGCGCGCGCAGCTCGATACGCCGCGCACCCCGGCAGGGTGGGGCGAGGCGGCGCGCGAGATGCTGTCCTGCTTCTACGCCGCCAGCGACGAGGCCGACCGCCTGACCTTGTCGAACCTGGGCGAGGCCCTGCAGTGCTGGCTCGAGACCTGCGACGCCGCCGGTTTCGACGAGCCGGTGCCACTGGCAGTACTGCGCGAAGCCTGGCTGAACGAGCTCGACCAGCCGACCCTGAACCACCAGTTCGTCTCGGGCGGCGTGACCTTCTGCACCCTGATGCCGATGCGCGCGGTGCCGTTTCGCGTGGTGTGCCTGCTGGGCATGAACGACGGCGACTTCCCGCGTCGCGCGCGCCAGTCCGACTTCGACCTGCTGGCGCTGCCCGGCATGGCGCGGCCCGGCGACCGCTCGCGCCGTGACGACGACCGCTACCTGATGCTCGAGGCCTTGCTCGCCGCGCGCGACAAGTTCTATGTGAGCTGGGTCGGGCGCAATGTGCGCGACAATAGCGAACAGCCGCCGTCGGTGCTGGTGTCGCAGCTGCGCGACTACCTGGCCGAGGGCTGGGACCTCGATCTCGAGCATCTGACGGTGGAACACGCGCTGCAGCCTTTCAGCCGCGTCTACTTCCAGCAAGGCGGTTTGCTGACTTATGCCGGCGAATGGCGCCTGGCCCACGGCGCGCAGCAACCGGACGCCGGCGACGCCTTGCCACCCTTCGAGCTGGAGCCCGATTTCGTGCTCAAGCTGGGCGAGCTGGCGAGCTTCCTGCGCCAGCCGGCGCGCTATTTCTTCCGCCGCCGCCTGGGCGTGGTGTTCGCCGACGCCGCCCAGGTGGGCGAGGACGAAGAACCGTTCGCGCTCGACGCGCTCGAACGCTACCAGATCGAGGATCACCTGCTGGACGACAGCGGCGAGCCCGAGCCCCTGCACGAGGTGCGCGCCACGCTGGCCTCGCGCGCCGAACGGCTGGCGCGCGAGGGCGTGCTGCCGATCGGCCTGATGGGCCGCATGTGGCAGGAACAGCTGGTCGACAGCCTGGCGCCGGTGCGTACCGAGTGGCTGCGCCTGGGGGCGCGCTTCCCGGAGTCGGCGCCCAAGCAGGCGCTCGGCCTGGACCTGGACGGCGTCGTGCTCGACGACTGGATCGACCGCCTGCGCAGCAATGGCGAGGAATCGGCCTGGCTGATGCAGCTGTCCTCGAAGGTGCTGGACCGCGAAGGCCGGCCGCGCGGCGACAAGCTGATCGCCCCCTGGCTGCGCCAGCTCGGCAGCGCCGCGGCGGGCCAGCCGGTCGCCGGCTACCTGGTGGCGCGCGACGCGGTGCTCACGATGGCGCCGCTGGCCCGTGACGAATCGCTGCAGGTGCTGCGCGACCTGGCGCGCCTGTGGCGCGCCAACCTGGACGCGCCGCTACCGGTGGCGTGTCGCACCGCGCTGGCCCAGCTGGCCGAAGGCGACCCGCGCGCCACCTACGACGGCGGCTTCGAGCTGCGCGGCGAAGTCGATGACCTGTGCCTGGCGCGCCTGTGGCCCGACTTCGGGGCGCTGCGCGCCGCCGGCGGCTGGCCCGAGCTGGCCGAAGAATTGTATGGGCCGCTGGCGCGCTGGATGGAGAGCGCGGTCACGGTCAAGCCCTTGCAGGAGTTGCCCGAATGAGCAGTAAACTCGAAGCGATCGGCTTTCCGCTGCACGGCTCGCGCCTGATCGAGGCGTCGGCCGGCACCGGCAAGACCTGGACCATCGCCGCCCTGTATGTGCGCCTGGTGCTCGGCCATGGCGGCGCCGACGCATTCGCGCGGCCGCTGCTGCCGTCCGAGATCCTGGTGATGACCTTCACCCGCGCCGCCACGCGCGAATTGTCCAGCCGCGTGCGCGAGCGGCTGGTGCAGGCGGCCGCCCACTTCCGTGGCGAAGCCGACGCCGACGACCCCTACCTGGACGCGCTGGCCGGGGCCTATGCGCCGGGCAGCGAGCGCAGCATCGCCGCGCACCGCCTGATGCTGGCCGCCGAGACCATGGACGAGGCGGCGATCTTCACCATCGACGCCTGGTGCCAGCGCATGCTGCGCGAGCACGCCTTCGACAGCGGCAGCCTGTTCGACGAAGAGCTGGTGAGCGACGAGCGCATGCTGTTCGAGGACGCCGCCCACGATTACTGGCGCCAGCACGTGTATCCGCTCGGCGCCGACAGCCTGGCGGTGGTGCTGGACACCTGGCGCGACGTCGAGGCGCTCAAGGGCGGCGTGCACGAGCTGGTGCACCGTGGGCAGTTGCTGGGCGAGGTCGAGCGCGCGCCGCTGGGCAGCCTGGTGGCGCGCCTGGCGCGCGAGCAGCGCGCGGAGCTGGCGCGTCTCAAGCACGGCTGGGTCGAGCGCGCCGACGCGATGGAACGCTGGATCGCCGGCCACCGCGAACGCGCGCCCAAATGCTTCAACGGCAACAAGATGCGCGCCGAGTCGCTGCGCAAGTGGTTCGAGGCGCTGCGGGCCTGGGCGCGCGACCCGGCGCTGCACATGCCGGACCTGGGCGACACCGCCTGGCGCCGCCTGACCCCGGGCGGCATCGAGGACGCCTTCAGCAAGGATTTCAGCGCCGACGTGCCGGCCTGCTTCGACGGCACCGCCGCCCTCCAGCAGGCGTTGGCGGCGATCGATCCGATCGCCCACGCGCTGCTGCGCCACGCCGCCGGCCACATCGGTGCGCGCATGCAGGAACTCAAGCGTCGCAACCGCCAGTTCGGCTTCGCCGACATGCTCGAGCGCCTCAAGCTCGCGCTCGAGGGCGAGAACGGCGCGGCGCTGCGCGAACGCATCGTCGGGCAGTACCCGGTGGCCATGGTCGACGAATTCCAGGACACGTCGCCTGACCAGTACCGCATCTTCGACCTGCTGTACCGGGTCGAGGCCAACGACGCGCGGCAGGGCCTGTTCCTGATCGGCGACCCGAAGCAGTCGATCTATGGTTTTCGCGGCGCCGACATCCAGAGCTACCTGGCGGCGCGCCGCGCCACCACCGGCCGCCACTACCAGCTCGACACCAACTACCGCTCGACGGCGGCGCTGGTGGGCGCGGTCAACGCGCTGTTCCTGCACGCCGAGGGCGGCGACGGCCGGCCCGGCCACGCGGCGGCGGCGTTCCGCTTCCGGCGCGGCGCCGACAATCCCTTGCCGTTCGAGGCGGTCAAGGCGCGGGGGCACAGCAAGCGCCTGGTCGGAATCGGCCAAGACGCGAATGTCGACGGCGAGATCGAGGCGCTGTCGGTGTGCACCACCTGCCGCGACGACCTGAAGGCCGAGGACTACCGCGAATTCTTCGCCCACCACTGCGCCGAGCACATCGTGCGCCTCCTGAACCACGAGCGGGTGGGCTTTCTTGACGAGAAGGACGGCAGCTTCCAGCGCCTGCTGCCGGCGGATATCGCGATCCTGGTGCGCGACCGCCGCGAGGCCGCCGCCGTGCGCCATGCTTTGGCGCGGCGCAAGGTGGCCAGCGTCTACCTGTCCGACAAGGACTCCGTGGTCGAGAGCGAAGAGGCGGCCGACGTGCTGCGCTGGTTGTACGCGGTCGCCAATCCGCTCGACGGCGCCCTGGCGCGGGCCGCCTTCGCCACCCGCACCGCCGGGCTGGCGCTGGGCGAACTGGCACGGCTCTCGAGCGACGAACTGGCGTGGGAACGGCGGGTGGAGCAACTGAAGACCTTGCACGTGGCCTGGCAGCGGCGCGGCGTGCTGGCGATGCTGCGCACCTTCATCCATGAACTGGGCCTGCCGGCACGCCTGCTGGCCGAGCCGGGCGGCGAGCGGCGCCTGACCAACCTGCTGCACCTGGCCGAGCTGCTGCAAGAGGCCAGCACCCAGCTCGAGGGCGAGCAGGCGCTGATCCGCTGGTTCGCCGAGCAGATCGAGGGATTCGGCGCCGGCGGCGACGAGCGCGTGCTGCGCCTGGAGAGCGACGCCGAGCTGGTCAAGGTCGTGACCGTGCACAAGTCGAAAGGCCTCGAGTATCCGCTGGTCTACCTGCCGTTCGCTGTGACCGCGCGCCCGACCAGCCGGCGCAACCGCGCCTTCTTCGAATACGTCGACGAAGAAGGCAGCCGCCGCCTCGACCTGGCCCTGTCCGACGAGGCACTGGAGGCGGTCGACCGCGCGCGCATCGAGGAAGACCTGCGCCTGCTGTACGTGGCGTTGACCCGGGCGCGCCATTTCCTGTGGCTGGGCGCGGCGGCGGTGGCGGGCACGCGCAAGGGCGAGAACAGGTTGCACGAGTCGGCCCTCGGCTACCTGCTGGCCGGGGGCGCGCCGATCGCGGCCGACGGCCTGCGCGCCAGCTTCGACGCGGTGGCGGGCGGTACCGGTGGCGGGGGTGGCATCGCGCTGCGCGAGCTGGAGCAGGACGACGGCGTCACCATGCTGGCGCGCCAGGATGTCCGCCCCGAACTGCTGGACGCGCCGGTGTACCGCGCCGACTTCGAGCGGGACTGGTCGGTCGGCTCGTTCACCTCGATGACACGGCACGCGGTGGCGCCGCCGACGCCGATGCGGGCCCAGGAACAGACCCTGCTGGAAGAAGCGCCGCAGGTCTTGACGCCCGCGCGCATCGAGGACGTGGCCTGGCACCGCTTCCCGCGCGGCTCGGTGCCCGGCAACTTCATGCACGAGCAGCTCGAATGGCTGGCGCGCGAAGGCTTCGACTGCCTCGACCAGCCCCATTGCGAAACGCGCCTGCGCCAGCGCATCGAGCGTGCCGGCTGGGGCAACCGGCTCGACGACGCACTCATCTGGCTGCGCGCGATCGTCGACACGCCGCTGCCGCCGCTCGGCGCCGCACTGCGCGAGCTGGAAGGCGTGCTGCCCGAGATGGAGTTCTGGTTCCCGAGCGAGCGCCTGGACCTGATGGCGCTCGACGACCTGTGTCGCGCCCATCTGTTGAACGGCATCGAGCGCCCGGTGCTGCCCGAGCGCGCACTGCACGGCATGCTCAAAGGCTTCGCCGACCTGGTATTCGAACACGAGGGACGCTACTGGGTGCTCGACTACAAGACCAATGCGCTGGGGACGGGGGATGCGGCTTACAGCCAGGCGGCGATGGCGGCCGGGATGGCCGAGCACCGCTACGAGATCCAGGGCAGCATCTACCTGCTGGCCCTGCACCGCCTGCTGCGCGCGCGCCTGGGCGACGCCTACGAGCCCGAATACCAGCTGGGCGGCGCGATCTTCATGTTCCTGCGCGGGATCGCCAATCCCGACACGCGGGGCTGCTGGGTGCTGGCGCCCGACCTGGAACTGCTGGATGGACTGGAACGATTGCTGGACAAGGAACAACATGGCCAAGCCTGAACCCGATATCGACGCCCTGTGGCGTCACATCGGCGAATTGACCGAGGCGGGCGAACTGCGCCGCCTGTCGAGCGCCTTTGCGCGCTTCATCGCCGAGCTTGGCGCGGCCCGGCCCGCACCGCCGCTGGTGCTGGCGGCCGCCATCCTGTCCGAGCTCGAAGGCCATGGCCACAGCTGCGTGCAGCTGTCCGACCTGGCCGCAAGTCCGGCCGCGCTGCTGGGTTGGAGCGAGGAGCAGTGGACGCGGCTGGCGGCAGCGGCGGCGCCTTTGCCCAAGGGCGTGGGGGGCTGGACGACATTGCTGGCGAGCTGCGAACAGGTCTGGGTGCGCGGTGAATTCGACTACGACCAGCCGCTGGTGCTGGACGGCGAGCGCCTGTACCTGCGCCGCTACTGGCGCGAAGAAACCGAGGTCGCACGTTCCGTGCGCGGACGCGCCGAGGCGACGCATCCGGTCGACACGTCCCTGGTGCGGGCGTGGCTCGACAAGCTGTTCGTGGCGGCGCCGGATGCCGCGCAACCCGACTGGCAAAAGCTGGCCTGCGCCGTGGCCCTGCGCGGCGCGGTCGCGATCATCACCGGCGGCCCCGGCACCGGCAAGACGTACACGGTGGCGCGCCTGCTGGCGCTGCTGTTCGCGACCGCGCCGGACGCCGCCCGCCAGCGCGTGGCGCTGGCCGCGCCGACCGGCAAGGCGGCGGCGCGACTGAAGCAGTCGATCGACAAGGCGCTGGGCGAACTGGCCGAGCGCGTCGGCGACGAGCTGCCGCTGCGCGAACTGACCGCGCGCATGGGCGCCGCCCGCACCTTGCACAGCCTGCTCGGCGCGCGGCCCGACACGCGCGCCTTCGCCCACCACCGCGGCAATCCGCTCGACGTCGACGTGCTGATCGTCGACGAGGCGTCGATGGTGCACCTCGAGATGATGGCCAGCCTGCTCGACGCGCTGCCGCCGGCCGCCACCCTGATCCTGCTGGGCGACAAGGACCAGCTGGCGTCGGTGGAGGCGGGGGCGGTGCTGGGCGACCTGTGCCACGATGCCCAGGCCGGCAACTACGACGACGACACGATCGGCTACGTGGAAGCGGCCAGCGGCGAGTCGATCCCCGCCGCCTTCCGCGGCGACGGCGGCCCGCTGGCCCAGCAGACCGTGATGCTGCGCCACAGCCGCCGCTTCGGCGGCCCGATCGGCCAGCTGGCGCTGGCGATCAACGCCGGCGAGACGGCGCGCGCCGAAGAGGTGCTGCGCGCCGGCGGCAGCGTGAACTGGATCGAACACGCCCAGCAGGCCCAGTTGCTGAAACTGGCCTGGGCCGGCTATGCCCCCTATCTCGAGCTGCTCAAGGGCGGCAAGGCCGGTGACGAGGACTGGATCCGCCAGGTGCTGCAAAGCTTCGAGACCTTCCGCATCCTGTGCGCGGTGCGCGACGGCGAATGGGGCGTGGCGGGCCTGAACGAAGCCGTCGAGAAGCGCCTGGAGGCGGGCGGCCTGCTGCGCCGCGGCGCCGAATGGTATGTGGGGCGGCCGGTGATGGTGACCCGTAATGACTATTCGACCGGCGTGTTCAATGGCGACATCGGCGTGACCCTGGCCGACCCGACGCGTCCGGGCGCGCAGCGCGTATATTTCCTCGAGGGCGACAAGGTGCGCAGCGTGCTGGCCACGCGCCTGCGCAACGTGGAGACGGCGTTCGCGATGACGGTGCACAAATCGCAGGGCTCGGAATTTCGCCACACGGTGCTGGCGCTGCCGCGCGAGAGCAACGCCGTCCTGACGCGCGAGCTCGTCTATACCGGCATCACCCGCGCCAGCCGCCTGTTCACGCTGGTGACCCCGAGCGGCGAGGTACTGCGCGAGGCGATCGCCAGCCGCACCTACCGCACCAGCGGCTTGCGCGCGCTGGTCGCCTGACGGGGGCAGGGCGCCGTCGCGCGCGGCAGGTCCAGGCATGCGTCCCTCGGGCAGCATGTCGCGCCTTCGGCCATCGAGCCGCGCTCGGCGAAGGTTGCCGCGACATGAAAAAAGGGGCCTTGCGGCCCCTTCGGTATCTGGTGTCGCCGCGCTCAGTTGCGGCGCTTGCGCGTGGACTTGACCTTGGCGGAAGTGCGTTTCTTCGTCGGCTTGGCCTTGGCCGCTTTCGACTTGGCGCGGGCCTTGGCCTTCGCGCTGCCGGCGCTGGCTTTCAGGCGCGGGCCGCCGCGCGCGGCGCGCACGACCTTGCTCACCGGCTCGTCGCCCGTGATGTAGCGCCGGATATTGAGCGCGTCCATGATGCGCGCCGACGATGCGCCGGCGTTGAGCAGCACCACCGTCGCCTTCTTGCCGGCGGCGGTGATGTTCATGATCAGGCAGCGGCCGGCCTCATTGGTGAAGCCGGTCTTCGACAGGCCGACGTCCCAGCCCTTGGCGCCGACCAGGCGGTTGGTATTGCGGTACTCGACACCGCGGCCGTTGATGTCGATGATTTCCTTGGTCTCGGTGGTCATCCGCACGATCTCGGGATAGCGGCTCGAGGCGGCGGCCATCTTGACCAGGTCGGCCGCATTCGAGCGGTTGTGCGGCGACAGCCCGGTTGGTTCCTCGATCTCGGTCTGGGTCATGCCCAGGGACTTGATCTTGCGACGCACGGCGGCCTTGAAGCCTTCCTTGCCGCCCGGGAAGGTGCGGGCGAGGGCGGCGGCGGCGCGATTGTCCGACGACATCAGGGCCAGGTGCAGCACGTCGCGGCGCGAAATGCTGGCGCCGACCGGCACCCGCGAGCTGCTGAACTTGACGCGATCGACGTCTTCACGGTCGATCTCGATCTGCTCGTCCATGTCGAGCTTGGCGTCGAGCACGACCATCGCCGTCATCAGCTTGGTCAGCGACGCGATCGGCATCACGGTATCGGCATTTTTTTCAAGCAGGATCTTGCCGGTCTCGTCTTCCACGACGAGCACCGATTGCGATCCGAACGGCACGGCGAATGCCGCAGCCGAAAACGTCATCAGGACCGTTGCGAACAGTTTCTTGATCATTCTTTGTCTGGAGTCTGGGGTTGAGGTTGAACGTCGGGGCGCCAAGGTGGCGCAAGATCAACATCTGTCTCTAGGGCAACTAGAGTAAGGACAATATCATCCATCCCAGCTGCATGTCTATGGCGCACAAGCAAATTCCCCTATGGGGCAGCATTTTATGGCGGAAATGTGACGACCTGAATGCATGGAATTAACGATTAATGTCACATAGAAATGTCGAGTGATTAATTTCTGTGCACAAAGCAAAAAGCCCTGCGCAAGGCAGGGCTTTCCCGGAACTGAGGAACTTACTTGGCCGTGTAGATCTTGTCGAACTCGCCGCCATCGTTGAAATGGCGTTTCTGGGCGGCGCTCCAGCCGCCGAATACCTCGTCCACGGTGAACAGGCTGATCGGCTTGTAGTTGGCCGCGTATTTCTTCATGACCGATTCGGACCGCACGCGCATGAAATGCTTGGCGCCGATTTCCTGGCCCGCCGGCGAATACAGGAAGTTCAGGTAAGCGGTGGCCGGCTGGCGCACGTTGAGGCGGTCGACCACCTTGTCCACCACGGCCACCGGCGACTCGGCCAGGATCGAGCTGCTCGGATAGACGACCTCGAAATCGTTGCCGAATTCCTGGCGCACCAGGCTGACCTCGTTCTCGAAGGTCACCAGCACGTCGCCGATCTGGCGCTGGGTGAAAGTGGTGGTCGCCGCGCGGCCGCCGCCATCCAGGATCGGCACGTTCTTGAAGATCTTGGCGACCAGGTCGCGTGCCTGCGCGTCAGTGCCGCCTTTCTTGATCACCGAACCCCAGGCCGCCAGATAGGTATAGCGGCCATTGCCGGCGGTCTTGGGATTGGGAATGACCACGGCGACACCCTGGCGCGCCAGGTCTTGCCAGTCGCGTACCTGCTTCGGATTTCCTTTCCGGACCAGGAATACCATCGTCGAGTAATAAGGCGCCGCGTTGTTCGGAAACTTCTTGGCCCAATCCTTCGTCACCAGGCCGCGCTCGGCAAGCATGTCGATGTCGTTTGCCTGGTTCATGGTGACCACCGACGCCGCGAGGCCGTCGGCCACGGCGCGCGCCTGCTTGCTCGAGCCGCCGTGCGACTGCTTGATGGTCAGTGTCTGGCCGGTCTGCTGTTTATACGACGCGATGAAGGCCGGATTGACCTCTTTATAGAGCTCGCGCGCTACGTCATACGACACATTGAGCAGTTCGGCGTTGGCGGCACCGGCGTGCAGCGGCAGGACACCGCCGGCGGCCAGGACCAGTGCCAGGAGGGAGCGGCGCAGCGTGTTCGGGGTGGAGTCGCGCATTGTTTTTCTCGCTTTGAAAGTGGTAGTGATTGCGTGCATGTTCCCTAATCCACGCTGCAAACGGAACGATACTTTCGTCATATGGTTATGCAGCGACCGGCGTTGTCCGCGTCGCCAGCAGGGTCTATTACTTTCGGTGTATAGTCGAGGTCGTGCGATGCTGCGTCATCGTTCGTTCCCATCCGTCTCCAAATACATGATTGATGTCCACGCGTATTGAAATCCGCAGGGCTGTCCCTGGCGATGCAACGGCTGCCTGCAATCTGCTGCGCCGTTCGATCCAGGAGGGCTGCCGCGCCGACCACCAGAACCAGCCCGGCGTGCTCGACGCCTGGCTGGGCAACAAGACGCCGGCCAACGTCGTCACCTGGTTTTCCTCGCCCACCAACTATGCGGTGGTCGCCGAGAGCGAAGGCGAACTGGTCGGCCTGACCCTCTTGACGCAGGCCGGCAAGGTGGCGCTGTGCTATGTGCTGCCGGACGCCTTGCGCTGCGGCGTCGGCCGCGCGCTCCTTGACGCGGTGGAGCAGCAGGCGCGCGGCTGGAACATCAGCAAGCTGCACCTGCACAGTCCGTCCGGCGCCAGCATGTTCTTCGAGCGCCACGGCTACATCAATGCCGGTAAAGAAAAGGCCTGTTATGGCCTCGAATGCGACCTGTTGTGGAAGCGCCTCGACGGCGAATGCGATCCCGCGCGCAAGCGCTTCTGCAGCTGTAGCGAATGATACTCAAAGGCAAGTCGAAGCACTGCGCCCACCATTTGCGCCTATTTGCAACAATGCGGTAACAATTGCACGCTTCCTGAACACTTCTGCATGCTTGTCGGATACGCTATAGTACGTCGCATCGCAATTGTCGAGTACCGGATCCCCAACCATGGCTTCACGCAGAGAATTCCTTCACCATAGTGCGCGTCTCGCCGCGCTGGGCGCCTTCGGCACGCCGCTGATCGCCGCCGCCACCGACCTCCAGCCGCCGCCCGACCTGTTCGACTCGCAGGCACTCGACCTGGACTTCTGGGTCAAGCCGCGCACCCTGTCCGTGACCCGTCCGGCCAGCGGCGAGCGCGCCAGCGTGCTGTACTGGAAGGACGGCGAAGTCATCGACTCAGCCTATGAGCAGCTGTGTCACCTGCTGCGCGACGTCAACGGCAAGGCCTCCGCCAGGATCGATCCCAAGCTGCTCGAGATGCTGTGGAGCACCCAGGCCTTCATCGCCCGCTATGGCTTGCTGCAGCCGCTCGAGATCCTGTCCGGGTACCGCTCGCCCGAATCGAACAAGCGCCTGCGCGAGGCCGGCATCCCGGCGGCGCGCCAGTCGCTGCACATGGTGGGCAAGGCGGCCGATATCCGCATCGCCGGCCTCAACGAGGAAGTGCTCGGCGGCCTGATCAAGAGCTTCCGCGGCGGCGGCGTGGGCTACTACTACCGATCCGGCCCGCGCGGCGGCTGGATTCACGCCGACACGGGCCTGGAGCGCAGCTGGAAGGGGTGACCCGCCATGCCGCCGATGCGTGCGAGCGTGTCCGGTGACTTCGGATAATATTGTTGTCAGGTGCCGGGGCAGGATGCCCCGGCTGTCCCACGTCTTTCCAAGGAGGCTGTGATGGCAACAATCAATGCACCAACCATGGACCGCCGGTCCGTTCCCGATCGTCGCGTCAACGTCCAGGGGCGCGAGCGCTCGGCGATGTCGGCGCTCGACTATATCGCGATGGCGCTCCTGATCATCGGTGGTCTCAACTGGGCCATGGTCGGCCTGTTCGAGGTCGACATGGTCGCGACGCTGTTCGGCCCGGATTCGGCGCTGACCCGCATCGTGTATGTGGTGGTGGGCCTGGCCGCGCTGTATTCGATCTATACCACGGCCAAGATGGCCGGCAGCAAGCGGCACTGAATGGTGACGCCCGTGCGGATCGGCCTTATTTCCGACACGCACGGGCTGCTGCGTCCGCAGGCGCTGGATTTCCTGCGGGGCAGCGACCACATTCTCCACGCCGGCGACATCGTCGGCGCCAATCTCCTCGAGCAGCTCGCGGCCCTGGCGCCATTGACGGCCGTGCGTGGCAACAACGACCACGGCGCCTGGGCGCAGGCCGTGCCCGAGACCGCCACCCTGACGCTGGGCGGCGTCACCATCCACATGCTGCACGACCTCAATGAACTCGCCATCGACCCGGTCCACGCCGGCGTGCGCGTCGTCGTGACGGGACATTCGCACAAGCCGGCCTGCGAGGAGCGCGGCGGCGTGCTGTATGTGAATCCCGGCGCCGCCGGACGGCGGCGTTTCACGCTGCCGGTCTCGGTCGGCGAATTGCTGATCGACGACGGGAAGGTCGACGTGCGGCTGGTGACGCTCGATCTAGCCTAGGGCGGCGCACGACTGGCGCCGAAAGAAGACGTCATCGCCTCAGCCTGGCGGCGGTGATCGGGAAAATCACCAGTACCGGAAATACGCCGCACATGACGGCCCACGCGATATGGCCCGGCACCGCAAGGTAGGGCAGCAATCCCGTCAACATCACACCGTTCGCGACACGTCTTTTCGTACTGGGCAGTATAAACAGCTCCTGGATATCGATCCGTACGGCGTCGGTCAGTCAGCCGGGCGTCGCGCGCGGGGCTATTTCTTTTGTGTCGTCAGATAGGCCCGCAAACCATGGGTGACCACCATGGGCAGGACGCTGGCATGGTCCTCGCCGGGGAACACCTTCAGGCGCGTACGAAGATTGCGGTAGCCGCGCTTGTTCAGCAGCGCGTCGAATTCGCGCAGGTCGGCCACCATGTCCGCATGTTCTTCCGAGCGCGACCGTTTCGCGCCCGGCGCCAGGGTCTCGAGGCTGCCGATGCCGAGGAACACGCTGGCCGGCAAGTCCTTGTGACCATCGGCATACGCCTGTTCCCGGTCGAACATGATGCCGGCGTCGAACCATAGCGATGGGCTGCCGAGGATGTAGTGGTCGAAACTGCGCGGCGCATCGAGCATCATTTGCAAGCCCAGCAGGCTGCCGTAGGAGTGGCCGACAAAGATCTTGCGGCCCATGTCGGCGCGGTAGTGTCGCGCGATGAAGGGCAGGACTTCGCCGCGCAGGTAGCGGCCATAGGCGGACGCCGCGCCGAAGGCGGGCGCGCGGCCCGGCATGTCGGAGCGGTAGGCGTGCTTGCGCGGCGTGGTGGGCGTATAGTCGCGGCGGCGGCTGAACACGGCGGCGTCGCCTTTCGCATACGACAGGCCGACGACGATGGCTTCTTCCATGCCGGCATGGCGGCTCAGGCGCGACGCGATATTGCGCACCACCGGGAAGGCATAGTCGGCATCGGCCACGAATACGACCGGGTAGGCGCGCTTGCTCGTGGCATACGAATCCGGCAGGGCGACGAACACCTGGTAGTCGCGGCCCAGCGTGCCTGCCCGCACGTCGCGCACTTCGGTATTGGCAAGGACGTAGGGTGGCGGTGCCGCGGTGGCCAGGGCGGATAGGGTGGGCAGGGACAGGACGAGCGCGGCAAGGACAGCTTTCACCTTCAACACCTTTGCTATTGTCGAGCAAGCATTGTCACACACCCGGGCACGGCGGGAAAGCGCTCGCCGGGCCGGGCGCGGGCGCTCGAAATCCCGTAAGATATGGTCCGTTTCTTCAATCATGCAGCAGATGAACCTTCCGTCCGACCAACCCCGCTTCAAACCCCGCCCCTGGACGCCGCTCGAGACGCCGCAGGACGTCGAGCTCTGGATCGACGAACACAATAGCGCCATGCAAGAGATGATCCGTCCCCAGGAAACCGGCGTCGGGATCTGCTTCACGCTGGCCGAAGGCGGCACCGTCCACATGCAGACCACGGAAGATGCGATCGTGCTCGACGTCGACCAGGACGCCTCCTGGATCGCGCCGCTGATCATGGCCGCCACCAATGTCGAGCAGCCGCGTGGCCAGTTCTGGGTGCTGCCGGACGACAAGCTGGTGCAGCTGATCCTGGGCCTGTCGATGCTGGTGCAAAGTACGACCCTGGTGACCGGCCACAACTTCGGCGCGGCCGGGCGCCGCGCCTGGTAGCGGATCAGTAGGGCAGCCCGGTCACGTCCAGCCGCACCTGCCACACGGCCGCTGCGCCCGTGATGTACAGGGTCTTGCCATCGGCGCCGCCGAAAGCGACGTTGGTGACGTTGGCGTCCGTGCGGATCGTGGCCAGCTGGCGTCCCTGCGGCGTGAACACGCGCACCCGCTTCGGCGCGTGTTCGGTCACATACAGGTTGCCGTGGCAGTCGAGCGTCATGCCGTCGCCATTCTCGATGCCCTTGATCACGTCGTGGCCCGCCTGCGGCACGCCGTCCTTGATCGGGTAGGCGCGCACCGCGCCGTCGCTCGCGTTCACGTACAGGGTGTCGCCGTTCAGGGACAGCGCGATCCCGTTCGGATTCTTGCGCGTGCCGTCCACCAGGGTGACGATGCCGTCAGTCGCGATCCGGTAGATGCCGGTCACCGGCTGGCCGCCGGGCGCCGCGGCCTTCTGGTAGTCCGGGTCGGTAAAATAGATCGTGCCATCGGCCGCGATCGCGATATCGTTCGGTGAATTGAAGGCCTCGCCCTGGTAGCGCGTGGCGACGTCGGCGCGCCGGCCAGTGGCGATATCGTAGCGCGACATGGCCTTGTACTTGTGGGTCGCGGCCACCAGCGCCCCATCGGCGTCGACCGCCAGGCCATTGCTGCCGGCATCTTCGATGGCCGTGCTCACCACGCCGTCGGGCGAGAACTTGCGCACGCGCGAAGGAAAGCCGGCGCCGAAGCTGAAGTCCGAGAAATACAGCGCATCCCTGATCCACACCGGTCCCTCGTACAAGCCGGGTTCGCTGCGCGTCGGCTTGATCGCGGCGATCCGCTTTGCCTTGAGTTCGCCCGACGGCGGTTTGCCGCTGCAGCTGGCGGCCAGTGCGCCGGCGGGCAGGGCGGCCGCCACGCCTGCTGCGAGCAGGACGCGAACGACGGGGGCGAAACGGGAAGGGCGGCATCGAATCATCAAACATCTCCTTATCGGTATCGGGCAGGCAAACGCGGTGTTAACGCTACCATTTCAATCGAATCGATTGTATCCTTAGTAACGGAACAATGATATCCCGGGCCACGGTCGGCACGGTAAGCGAACTACAATTCCATGAGGAGACAAGAATGATCGATCTGAATCGGCGCGGCCTGGTCATGGCCGCCGGTGGCGTGCTGGCGGCGGGCGCGGTGGGCATGCCGGCCTGGGCCAACCCTGAACGCAAGCTGGGCTACGCGGTCGTGGGCCTGGGCGGCTACGGACTGGGCCGGATCATCCCCCAGTTCAAGGAGTGCCAGCACAGCCGCCTGGTGGCGCTGGTCAGCGGCGACCCGGCCAAGGCCAGGAAAGTGGCGGCGGAGTACGGCGTGCCCGCGCGCGGCATCTACGACTACCAGAATTTTGACAGCATCCGCGACAACCCCGACATCGACATCGTCTACATCTGCCTGCCCGTCTTCATGCATGCCGAGTACACGGTGCGCGCCGCGCAAGCCGGCAAGCACGTCATGTGCGAGAAGCCGATGGCGCTCAGCGTGCCGGAATGCGAACAAATGATCGCCGCCTGCCGCAAGGCCGGCAAGAAGCTGATGCTCGGCTACCGCTCGCGCTTCGAGCCGCACAACGTCGAGGCGATCCGCCTGGCGCGCAGCGGCGCCATCGGCAAGCTGCGCTACTTCCGGTCCGAGCACGGTTTCGTCGCGCGCGACCCGAACACCTGGCGCATGAAGAAGGCGCAGTCGGGCGGCGGCTCGCTCATGGACATCGGCATCTACGCCCTGCAGGCGGCGCGCTACATGACGGGTGAAGAGCCGGTGGCGGTGTTTGCCAAGGAAACGACCGACCGCAGCGATCCGCGTTTCCGCGAAGTGGAAGACATGATCGATTTCCAGCTTGAATTCCCGAGCGGGGTCATCGGCTCGTGCATGTCGATGTACAGCGCCAACCGCAACCAGTTCGTGCTGATGGGCGACAAGGGCCGGATCGAACTGGAGCCGGCCACGGCCTACAGCGGCCAGCGCATGTGGGTCGGCGGCGAGCGCAGCGAGAAGACCCTGGTCACGCCGCCGCCCGGGCCCTATGCCAACCAGTGGGTCGGGCAGCTCGACCATATGGCGCAGTGCGTGAAGGACAATCGCGAGACCATCGTGCCGGGCGAAGAAGGCCTGCGCGACATCCGCATCATCGAAGCTGTTTACCGTTCGGCGCGTGAACAGAAGCGGATTACCCTGGCGTAGCTGTCACCGATCGCGTTTTTCGGTTATAAAGTGACTTTTACCGAAATACGAGGTCACGGTTGATGTGCGAGGCAGTAAGCATGGCGGGACGGCGCGCCGTCCTGGCCCTGGGGTTGGCGACAGGAATGGCGCTGACTTTCTCCCGACCGTCGCATGCGGCGGACCTGATGAGCGAGGCCAGGGCCCGCGGCGCGCTGCGCATCGCCGTCGAGGGCACCTATCCGCCCTTTAATTTCAAGGATCCGGCAAGCGGCCACCTGACCGGCTATGACGTCGAGGTCGCCCGCCTGGTCGCCGGCCGCCTGAACCTCAGGCCGCAGTTCGTGTTTACCGAATGGAGCGCCATCCTGCCCGCTGTCGCGGCCGGCAAGGTCGACGCCGCCATCAGCCAGGTGATCATCACGCCCGCGCGCCAGGAAGCCTACGATTTCTCCATTCCCTATACTTATTCGCGCTTCCAGCTCATCGTGCGCAAGAACGAGCGCGCCAACTACCGCGGCCTGGACGACCTCAAGGGCCGCAAGCTGGGCGTGCGCCATGGCAGCGTATTCGAACAGCATGCGAGAGCGGTGCCGGGCATCGAGGTCAGGAACTATCCCGCCGTGCCCGAAAACCTGCAAGACCTCGCCTTCGGCCGCATCGACGCCTCGCTCGACGACAGCCTGATGGTCAATTATTTGTTGAAGCATTCCCAGCTGCCGGTCAAGGCCGGGCCAAGGGTGGGCGAGGTCGCCCGCATCGGTGTGGCGTTTCGCAAGGGCAGCCCGCAATTCAAGGCGGCGGTCGACAAGGTGTTGGGTGAAGCGCGCGCCGATGGCACGCTGCGCCGGCTGTCGCTCAAGTGGTTTGGCGTCGACGCCAGTAGCGCGACGCGCTAGCGCACGACCGACAAAATAGCAGGCGCGGCTCGCTGTGCGGGCCGCGCCATGCGTGGTCGATGCCACGTCAACGGTTCTTGTCCTGCTTGCCGTCCCAGCCGCTCGTCTGGTCCATTTGCTGGGAAGCGTTGCCCAGCGACCCACGGTGACGACTGTCGAGGTCGGCGTTCAGGTCGTCCAGTGCGGGCGTGCCGCCCGAAGCATGCTGGCCACCTTTTTGCTGGTTCTGCCGTTGTCCGCCGGCGGCTTGCTGGTTGCCGACGTCTTGCTGCTCATTGACTTGCTGGCTATTGCCTTGCTGCTGGATAGTGCCTTGCTGTTGGCCGGCATCTTGCTGGTTCCCGGCGTTCTGTTGATTACCGGCACTCTGGCCGGCGCGGCTTGCCGCGGAACCCATCTCATCCAACTCAGGGTAGCTCGGCGCTTTATCGCTATGTCCTTTGTTTTCACCCATGTTCGTTTCCTTGCACTGGTGTCTGGAGTTCCCATGCTACGCCGATGGCGAACCCCGCCAATCAGCGGATTGGCGGAGGTTGCGTAGGATTCTTCGGACAAAGCCAGCAGTAGTGCTGGAAGCCCCGCAGGGCGTGGCCACAAGGTCAGCGCGGCGCCATGAGCACGCCTTGCCGGTGCAGGAAGGCCTGGATTTCGCCGAAGATGCCCACCTGCTGCTCGGCGCTGAAACCGCCATGGCCGCCGCCTTTCACCGTATGCAGGACGTTGCTCACACCTGCCTTGTCGAGCGCACTTTTCAGGCGCAGGCCATGGGCGTAAGGCACCAGCTTGTCGGCGTCGCCGTGGATCGTGAACACGGCCGGCCCGCCGGCGCGCACATGGGTCAGCGGCGACAATTCCCTGGCCAGGTCGCTACGCCCCGGCAGGCTGCCGAACCAGGCGACCGCATACGATCGGATGTTCGGACCCTGCAGCATGTCGGCCACGTCGGTGATGCCATACCAGTTGACGACGGCCTTCACCTTGGGCGCGGCGTTCTGGTATGGGCCGCTCCAGGTCGGTTCGGTCGACGCGCATTGATTGGCCAAGGGCGAGTCGGGGGGAATCATGGCCGTGGCCAGCGCCAGGTGGCCGCCGGCCGAATCGCCGGTGGTCACGACCCGCTCCAGGTCGAAGCGGTAACGCTCGGCATTGCGGCCAACCCATTGCAGCGCGCACAAGGTATCCTCGACCGCGGCAGGGGCCAGTGCCACGTTCGCCAGCCGGTATTGCACGTTGACGACGGCAAAGCCCATCTGCAGGTAGGGCAGGGCCGCCAGCGCCCGGCTCTCGCGGTTGCCGGCGACCCAGCCACCGCCGTGGAAATGCAGCACCACCGGCCGGCGCGCGGTGCTGTCGCGCCAGGGGCGGTAGACGTCCAGTTTCAGGTCCTGGCCGCTCGCGTGCAGGTAGGTGATGTTCGGTTCCACCGCCATCTCATGGCTGAGCAGGACGGCGCTGCGCAATCGCTCTTGCGCGGCGCCGTCCTGGGCCAGGCTGGAAGCGGGCGTGAAGGCGGCGGCCAGCAGGCCGGCGGCCGCCACGGCGCGCAATCGGGTGTGCAGCGTGATGGTCGCCATCGCCCGCTCCTTACATATTGGGGTAGTTGGGGCCGCCACCGCCTTCCGGCGTGACCCAGACGATGTTCTGGGTCGGATCCTTGATGTCGCAGGTTTTACAGTGCACGCAGTTCTGGGCGTTGATCTGCAGGCGGTCGCCGCCATCCTCGCGCTTGACGAACTCGTAGACCCCGGCCGGGCAGTAACGCTGTTCCGGACCGGCATACCTGGCCAGGTTGACGTCGACCGGCACGCTCGGGTTCTTGAGCGTCAGGTGGACCGGTTCGTCCTCGCGGTGGTTGGTGTTCGAGATGAACACCGACGACAGCTTGTCGAACGTCAGCTTGCCGTCCGGCTTCGGATAGGCGATCGGCTTGTAGTGCGAGGCCGGGCGCAGAGCCTCATGGTCGGCATGCTTGTGGTGCAGGGTCCATGGGGCCTTGCCGCGCAATACGATCTGGTCGATGCCGGTCATGATCGTGCCCAGGATCAGTCCCTTGCTCATCCACGGCTTGAAGTTGCGCGCGATGTGCAGCTCTTCATGCAGCCACGATTGTTCGAACGCGGCCGGGAAGGCGGCCAGTTCGTCGGCCTGGCGCCCTTCGCCCAGGGCGGCAAACGCGGCTTCGGCGGCCAGCATGCCGGTCTTGAGCGCCGCGTGGCTGCCCTTGATGCGGCTGGTGTTCAGGAAGCCGGCGTCGCAGCCGATCAGAACACCGCCCGGGAACACGGTCTTGGGCAGCGATTGCAGGCCGCCCGCGGTGATCGCGCGCGCGCCGTACGAGATGCGCTTGCCGCCCTCGAAGAAGCCGCGGATGTCCGGGTGGGTCTTGTAGCGCTGGAATTCCTCGTACGGCGACAGGTACGGGTTCTGGTAGGACAGGCCCACCACGTAGCCGACCGCGACCAGGTTGTTTTCCAGGTGGTACAGGAACGAGCCACCATAGGTGTCGTTCGGCAGCGGCCAGCCGGCCGTATGGATCACCAGGCCCGGCTGGTGCCTGGCAGGGTCGATTTCCCACAATTCCTTGATGCCGATGCCGTAGGTCTGCGGGTCCTTGCCCTTGTTCAGGTCATATTTCGCCATCAGCTGGCGGCCCAGGTGGCCGCGCGAACCTTCGGCGAAGAAGGTGTACTTGGCGTGCAATTCCATGCCGAGCTGGAAGTCCGCACCGGGCTCGCCTTCGCGGTTGACGCCCATATTGCCGGTGGCGACACCCTTGACCGAGCCATCCTCGTGGTACAGGATCTCGGCGGCCGGGAAGCCGGGGAAGATTTCCACGCCCAGGCTTTCGGCCTGCTGGCCCAGCCAGCGCACGACATTGGCCAGCGAGACGATGTAGTTGCCGTGGTTTTTCAAGGCCGGCGGAATGGCGAATACCGGGGTCGAGAACGATTTGGTCTCGGTCAGGAACATGACGCGGTCTTCGGTCACCGCCGTATTGAGCGGCGCGCCCTTTTCTTTCCAGTCGGGAATGAGCTCATTGAGCGCGCGCGGATCCATCACCGCGCCCGACAGGATGTGGGCGCCGAGTTCGCCGCCTTTTTCCAGCACGCAGACCGACACCTCCTGGCCCTTCTCGGCTGCGAGCTGCTTGAGCCGGATCGCCGCGGCCAGGCCGGCAGGGCCGCCGCCGACGACCACGACGTCGTATTCCATGGCTTCGCGCGGTCCGTATTGTTCGAGAAGATTGTTTGTCTCTGTCATGGTTTTTGTAAGCCCTCAGTGAGGCGGTCTAGAAAATAGCACGAGTGTGCGGGTTTTTGCTGTTGAATGCAACTTGCGCGCCATTGTAAAGGCAATATTAGATGAGGCAATCTAATACCCGGCATTTGTGGGATCATTATGCTTTCGCAATGGGTTAATGCGACAGCAGCCGGGGAGCCGACGTGGGGATTGAAGTCAATTTCGAAGGAAAGATTGCGATGGTCACCGGTGCGTCGAGCGGACTCGGCGCGCGTTTCGCGAAAGCGCTGGCCGGGGCCGGGGCCCAGGTCGTATTGGCCTCGCGCCGGGTCGAGCGCCTCAAGGAATTACGGGCCGAGATCGAGGCCGACGGCGGGGCGGCCCACGTGGTGCGCCTCGACGTCACCGACCTGGGCAGCATCAAGGCGGCGATCGCGCATGCCGAGACCGAGGCCGGGCCGATCGACATCCTGGTCAACAACTCCGGCGTCTCGACCACCCAGCGCCTGCTGGACGTGGGCGAGGACGACTACGGCTACATCATGGACACCAATCTGCGCGGCGCCTTCTTCATGGCCCAGCAGACCGCCAAGCGCATGATCGCGCGCGCCAAGGGCGACCCGCGCAAGCAGCACCGGATCGTGAATATCGCGTCGGTCGCCGGCCTGCGCGTCTTGCCGCAGATCGGCGTGTATTGCATGAGCAAGGCCGGGGTGGTGCAGATGACCAAGGCGATGGCGGTGGAGTGGGGCAAGTACGGCATCAACGTCAACGCCATCTGCCCCGGCTATATCGCGACCGATTCGAACGAGGATTACTTCGACACCGAGCCGGGCCGCAAGCTGATCGAGATGTTGCCGCGCAAGCGTCCGGGCAAGCCGGAAGACCTCGACGGGCTGCTCCTGCTGCTGGCGGCGGAAGAAGCCCATTTCATCAATGGCGCCATCATCACGGCCGATGACGGGATGACGGCGCAATAAATTCTATAGAAGCAGAGATAGTAATGAGCAGCAAGAAGCTGGTACACACCATGCGCATGCCGATCCGCTGGGGCGATATGGACGCCATGGGGCATGTCAACAACACGAATTATTTCCGCTACATCGAGACGGCGCGCATTGCCTGGCTGGAGCAGGTCGGCGGCTTGCCGGATGCGCGCGGCGAAGGTCCCGTGATCGTCAATGCGTCGATGAATTTCCTCAAGCAGCTGACCTATCCGGGCGAGATCGAGGTGCGCACCTTCGTGTCGCCGCCGGGCCGCTCGAGCGTCGAGGTGTCGCACGAGATCCGGCTGATCGGGGCCGATGGCGCGCCGGGCGAACTGCATGCCGAAGGCGCGGCCAAGGTGGTGTGGGTTGACTTCAGGCTGGGCAAGTCGGCGCCGTTGCCAGAGGTGTTGCGGGCGGAGTTGCCGCCGGCCGAGTAAGCCCGTTCAACGTCCCCCGACCAGCTTGTTGACGAGTTCCGAGGAAGTCGACGCCGCGAACTTGCGCATCAGGCTGGCCCGGTGCATCTCGACCGTGCGCGGGCTGAGGCTGGTATCGCGTGCGATCACCTTGCTGGTTTTCCCTTCGACCAGCAGCGCCGCGATCTCGCGCTCGCGCGGGGTCAATTCGGCCGTCACCGGCCGTTTCTCGCTCACATCCTCGAACGTCCACACGCCGGCGCCCAGCGGCTCCAGCGGGTCGAGCGCGCGCCCCGTCACGTGGCACCAGAACAGCTCGCCATTCGCGCGGCGCATGATGCGCTCATCCGAATAGCGGCCCCTGGCGTTCATGATGGGGATGATGCGGTCGCCCGTGCGCAGGAACTCATCCATCGTTGGATAGAGGATGCTGAACGATTGCCCCTGCAACTGGCCTCCGGCATAGCCGAACATCGCGGCCAGCGCGCCATTGCAGGTCTGGATTACGCGGTCGACCGACACGCACATGCCCACCGGCGCGTGCTGGAAGATCATCTCGTAATCGATGGCGCAAGGCGGATTCATCTGAGGTAGATCGACAGCAGTGTTCATGCGCGGTGGTATGAGTTGGAATGGGCCGTAGTTCTACGGTATTGTGCTTCGTTGTCACGTATTCTATGCTGAGAGTCTACTCAGTAGTACACAAGAGCTTTGGCTTAACCTATAAAAGGGACGGGTATGAATAAAGTTTATCCTGACGCGCGCTCGGCTCTGGCCGGCATCGTTCAAGACGGCCAGACCATCGCCGTGGGCGGCTTCGGCCTGTGCGGCATTCCAGAAGTCCTGATCGCGGCGCTGCGCGATTCGGGCGTCAAGAACCTCACCGCCATTTCCAATAACGCCGGGGTCGATGGTTTCGGCCTAGGCCAGCTGCTGGAAACGCGCCAGATCAAGAAGATGATTTCGTCCTATGTGGGTGAGAACAAGGAATTCGCGCGCCAGTTCCTGGCCGGTGAACTCGAGCTCGAGTTCACGCCGCAGGGCACGCTGGCCGAGAAGCTGCGCGCCGGCGGCGCCGGCATCCCGGCCTTCTTCACCAAGACCGGCTACGGCACCATCGTCGCCGAAGGTAAAGAAACCCGCGAATTCAATGGCGAACACTATGTGATGGAACACGCGCTGTTCCCGGACGTGTCCCTGGTCAAGGCCTACATGGCCGACCGCGCCGGCAACCTGGTGTTTCGCAAGACCGCGCGCAACTTCAATCCGAACGTGGCCATGGCAGGCAAGGTCTGCATCGTCGAAGTCGAGAAACTGGTCGAGATCGGCGAGATCGATCCGGACCAGGTGCACACCCCTAGCATCTTCGTGCACCGCATCGTCCACAATCCGACGCCCGAGAAGCGCATCGAACAGCGCACCGTGCGCACCTGACCCAACGACTTCGGAGACAAGAACATGGCATGGACTCGTGATGAAATGGCCGCCCGCGCGGCCCAGGAGCTGCAGGACGGCTTCTATGTGAACCTGGGCATCGGCTTGCCGACCCTGGTCGCCAACTATGTACCCAAGGATATCGAAGTCTTCCTGCAGTCCGAGAACGGCCTGCTGGGCATCGGCCCGTTCCCGACGGACGATGAAGTCGACGCCGACCTGATCAACGCCGGCAAGCAGACCGTGACGGCGCTGCCCGGCGCCGCTTACTTCAGCTCGGCCGATTCCTTCGGCATGATCCGCGGCGGCAAGATCAACCTGGCGATCCTGGGTGCGATGCAGGTTTCGGAACACGGCGACCTGGCTAACTGGATGATTCCGGGCAAGATGGTCAAGGGCATGGGCGGCGCGATGGACCTAGTGGCCGGCGTCAAGCGCGTGGTCGTCGTGATGGAACACGTGGCCACCGCCAAGGACGGCAGCACCAGCCACAAGATCCTCAAGAAATGCGACCTGCCGCTGACCGGCGTGGGCGTGGTCGACCGCATCATCACCGACCTGGGTGTGATCGACGTGACCGATACGGGCCTCAAGGTCGTCGAACTGGCGCCGGGCGTGAGCCGCGACCAGATCGTGGCGGCCACCGGCAGCGAGCTCGATACGTCGGCGCTGTAAGCCTCAGGTGTTCAACGACAAAGGGCGCTTGACAGCGCCCTTTGTCGTTGATGCCTGCCGAAGACCAGTCAATCCATCTTCCAGACGTACGGCAATTCGGTCCATTGCTCCTTGGGAGCGCCGTTCACGGTGCCCGGCTGGAACCTGCATTTGGCCAGCGCCGCGCGCGCCGTTTCATCGAGCGTGGCGTTGCCGCTGGTCTTGCGCACGACCGCTTCGCGCACCGTGCCGTCGGCCTTCACCAGGAAAGCGAGCGTGACGGTGCCCTCGACCTTCGCGGCCAGCACGTCCGGTGGATAAACCGGCTGGCGGCAGGACTTGGCGTTCACGACCGGGGCCGTGGTCTCGTTGTCGGGCATCGCCGCGAATGGATTGACCGGGGTCGTCTGTGTGCAGCCGGACAGGAGTGCGGCGGCCAGCCCCACTGCCACGATCGAGCGGGGCGCAGCAGGCGCCGGGCTGCGGCGCGCATTGCGCCATGTAGAAAACGATACAAGACTCAAGATCCACTCCTATTCACGGGCTCGAGCAAAATAATAGCTGGATCGCTGCAATGTTGCCAGTCATGCATGCGGCGTGCGCGTGCGTCCTCTCCGACGGGCGCCGCAGCCGCTTGCGGGCATTGTCATTGTCCGGATTGCATTCGAGGGCGCGCCGATTGTTAACGATCGCCCGCGCCGTGTCGTCGCTGCGTTCGCACGCTTCGCCCAGACTGTCGAAGGCGTTCGCGCAGGTCGCGTACAACTCGGGCCACAGGACTCACTTCGAGACCCAGACGTATTGCACCTCGGCCCACTGCTCGGTCGGCTTGCCATTGACGGTGCCGGGGTTGAACGTGCACTTGGCCAGCGCCGTGCGGGCCGCCTCGTCCAGCGAGGTGTCGCCGCTCGTCTTGCGCAACGCGGTGTCGAGTACGGCCCCTTCGGCGCTGACCAGGAAGCCGAGCGTCACCGTGCCCTCGATATGGCGCGCCAGCGCTTCGGCCGGATACTTGGGCCGCTCGCAGGAATCGAATTTCGCCGTCGGGATGTTGACAATGTTGTCGGCCGCGAGCGTGACCGAGGGTGAAGCGGGTGTCTGGGCGCAGCCGGCCAGGCCGGCCAGTGCGAACCCAAGGACCGGAATCGCGGCCTTCCAGTTGAGCGCTTCGGTATCGGGACGAACCAGGTGCTTGATGCGTGACATGAGATCTCCTTCGTTGGCCGCCTGGGCCAGGTGGTGGTTGGAGAACTGGCGTTTTTCCAGTTCCGACAGGGCCAGGGCCAGGCGGCGCGGTTCGCCCAGCTGCCTGGCCGCGATGGCGTCGGCGATCCGTTCCCGTTCGACGCGGATGCGCCGCGAGATCCACCAGACCGCCGGGTGGTAGAACAACAGTGATTCGATGACGTTCTGGAGCAGGTTGACCAGGTAGTCGCGGCGCTGGATGTGGGCCAGCTCGTGCGCCAGCAGCGCCTCCAGCAGGTGCGCCGGCATGCTCGTCAGCAGTGAAGCCGGCACCAGCACCACCGGGCGCCACCAGCCGGCCGTGACCGGGCTGGACAAGCTGCCTGCGATGCGCAGGCGCACTGGCCGCGCGAGGCCGAATTGCGCCGCGAGCCGGTCGACGCGCGCCTGCCAGGCCGGATCGTGTCTTTCTTGCGTGCCCGCGCGTCGCACCCACAGCAGGCCGGCCACCATGCGCAGCGCCAGCAACAGGGCGCACATGGCCCAGGCGCCGACGATCCACGCCAGGTTGCGCTGGAACAGGCCGTGCCAACCGCCGTCCGGGGCGACGCCCGCCGTGCTGCCATCGATGATGATCGCAAAGCCGGCTTCGGCCCCGGCGTCGCCGGTCAGGCGAATGAATAGTTCGGTCGCGGGCCATGCCAGGCACACCAGCAGCCCGATGCAGGCGACGAGATAGCGCGTTTCTGGACGCGCCTTGCGCAGGAGGACGAGGGCCAGCGCGGTCTGGCAGCCGACCAGCGCACCCTGCCAGCTGAAATGCACCAGCGTCCAGCCGATGCTGTTGACGATCTCGGCGGCGTTCATCGCTGGTCCTCGTCTTTCAGCAGTTGCTCGATCTCGTCGCGCTCCTTCTTCGAGATGCCGCTCTTGAGGGCGGCCAGCACCAGTGCCTTGGCCGAGCCCGAGAAGGCGCGCTGCATCAGGTCTTGCAGCAAGTTGGTCTGCAGGGCGTCGCGCGCGTGGACCGGCGCATACACATGGGAACGTTCGCTTTCGTCGCGGCTGAGCAGACCCTTGCCGTGCATGACCTGCATCAGGCGCAGCACCGTCGCATAAGTAACGTCTGGACGTTGCGCGAGCATCGCCTCGTGCACCTGCTTGGCGGTGGCTGCGCCAAGCGGCCAGAGCACCTGCAGCAGGTCGAGTTCGGCGGGCGTGGGCTTGGGGGCGTCGGGTGTGCGCGGCATTGCATGACCTCGTCTATTCGGGATGGACCTAGATTATCCTGTCTAGATAATGATGTCTACAAAAATTCGTGCGTTGTTCGATGCCGGATGCATAAAGTGGCTTGCGGCGCTCAGGCCGGGCGCTGGCGCAAAGCGGGACGTGGCGCGGCGGCGGCGCCGAACTGCTCGATCGTCTCCAGCAGTGCCCTGGCGCAAAAAGGCTTGAGGATGACGCGGCTGATCTTGCGGTCGCGCAGTTCATGCAGCAGTTCGGTCGTGGCCTGCTCGGCCATGATTGCGACCGGAATGGTCTGGTTGGCAGGGCCGCTGGCGCGCAGTTCGTCGACCAGGCTCAGGTCGTGGCGGCGTGCGCGGCCGCTGCCGAGGCAATCGACGGCGATGACGGCCCCCTGGAAAATGCGGGCGCCCAGCATGCGCCGCGCGGCCTCGATGCTCGCCGCCTCGTGTACCTGGCGCATGCCGAGGCTGCGCGCTGTCATCGCGACCGTCCGGCGCAGCAATGGTTCCGGTTCGACCAGCAGGATGTGCGTGGACTCAGCCATCGGCGCTTTTCGTCGCTCGTCAGTGCCATGATGGCCAGGTCGCGCAAGGTGCCCGGGATGGCCAGTTCGATCGCGTCGAGGGTGCGCGGCAGGCGGTCGATCATGCACAGCGTACCCAGGCGCACGCCGGATGGCAGCGCCAGCGGCGTGCCGGCATAGAAGCGGATGTGCGGCGGCCCCGTCACCAGTGGATCGTCGGCGAAGCGCGGATCGTCCAGCGCGTCTTCGACGACCATGATGGCGTCGCACAGGATGGCGTGCGAGCAGAACGCGATGTCGCGGCCGGTCTCGCACACCCGCATGCCCACGCGCGCCTTGAACCATTGGCGCTCGGTGTCGATCAGGGGGATCAGCACGATCGGCATGTCGAATTCGCCGGCGGCCAATTGCGCGATCTTGTCGAAACGTTCCTCGGGCGGCGTGTCGAGGATCAGCAGTTCGTAGAGCGCGGCGAGGCGGGCGGCCTCGTTGTCGGGGGGACGGCGATGTGCATCGTGGAAGACCTGCGGTCCGGTCGTCGATCGGGATTGTCGCAATATGGCAGACCGGCGGCAGGCGTAAAAAAACCGCGCCACGAGGGCACGGTTTCATGGGGGCAGGCCGGCGAGTTACGCCGCTTCGCGCACCGCCTTCATGCTGTTCTGGTCTTCGACATGCACGCGGCCGTTCAGGACGTCGTCCATGCGCGCCGAATCCAGCTCCTTTTCCCACTTCGACACTACGACCGTCGCCACGCCATTGCCGACGAAGTTGGTCAGGGCGCGCGCTTCGCTCATGAAGCGGTCGATACCGAGGATCAGCGCCATGCCGGCCACCGGGATGGTCGGCACCACGGCCAGGGTCGCGGCCAGGGTAATGAAGCCGGCGCCGGTGATGCCCGACGCGCCTTTCGAGGTCAGCATCGCCACGAGCAGAATGGTCAGTTCCTGGGTCAGGGTCAGGTCGGTGTTGGTCGCTTGCGCCACGAACAGGGCCGCCATCGTCATGTAGATATTGGTGCCGTCGAGGTTGAACGAGTAGCCGGTCGGGACGACCAGGCCGACGACCGGCTTGGAGCAGCCGAGCTTTTCGAGCTTGCGCATCAGGTTCGGCAGAGCGCTTTCGGACGACGAGGTGCCCAGCACGATCAGCAGTTCTTCCTTGATGTACTTGATGAACTTGAAGATCGAGAAGCCGGTGAACTTGGCGATCACGCCCAGCACCACGAAGATGAACAGCGCGCAGGTCAGGTAGAACGAACCCATCAGCTTGGCCAGCGGCAGCAGCGAGGCAATGCCGTACTTGCCGATGGTGAAGGCCATCGCGCCGAACGCGCCGAGCGGAGCGACCTTCATGATGATGTTGACGATGCCGAAGATGACGTGCGAGATGTCGTCGATGAACTTGGTGACCGGACGGCCACGCTCGCCCATCATCGACAGCGCGAAGCCGAACAGGATGGCGACCAGCAGCACTTGCAGGATGTTACCGGTTGCAAATGCATCCACGAACGTCGTCGGGATGATGTGCATGATGAATTCGGTCGTCGTCTGGGCGTGCGCATTGGTGGTGTACTGCGCGATCGAGCTCGAATCGAGGTGGGCCGGGTCGACGTTGAACCCGGCGCCCGGCTTGGCGACGTTGGCGACGATCAGGCCGATGGCCAGGGCGAAGGTCGACACGACTTCGAAGTAGATCAGCGCCTTGCCGCCGACGCGGCCGATCTTCTTCATGTCCTGCATCCCGGCGATGCCGGCGACGACGGTACAGAAGATCACGGGGGCGATGATCATCTTGATCAGCTTGATGAAGCCGTCTCCCAAAGGCTTCATCGCGGTGCCCAGTTCGGGGTAGAACACCCCCAGCAACACGCCAAGGACAATGGCGATCAGCACCTGGACATACAGTACTTTATAAAATGGCTTCTTCATGACAACTCTTCAACGAGGTTGGTGGTTGTTCCATGTTGGCGCAAAGGTGCATCAGGGGCTATTGTGGAAATCCGCATGCTGCACTGCGTCAGAGCGTAGTGAAAATCCACGCACCTCGCCGGTGCAAGGGAGAGGGAGCGACATGATGGCAAATCGCCATGCGACCAATGGCAGAGTCGAATCTTGGCTCAATGCGGCGGAAGTTGGAACGACACCGCGATGACGCGGCATGGACAGTCATCGACGCTACATCGGGCTCGCCGCCGCCATCGCGGCGCGGCGCCAGGCGCCGGGGCCGACGCCGTAGCTGCGCTTGAACACGCGGTTGAACGCGGCTTCGGACTGGTAGCCAACGGCCTCGCCGATCGCCGCGACCGACCGCGTGTCGCGCGCCAGCCACTGCGCCGCCTGTGCCATGCGCAGCTGGACCAGCGCAGCGAGCGGCGGCGTCCCCGCCAATTGCCGGAACAGGCGCGCGAAGGTGGCGCGCGACATGAAGCAGGCTGCCGCCAGTTCTTCGACCAGCCAGGCGCGCTCCGGCTGCGCCAGCATCAGGCGCAGCGCGCCGCCCAGGCGCCGGTCGGCCAGCACCGCCAGCAGGCCCGGCGTGGTCGGGCTGTCGTCGAGCCAGGCGCGCAGCAGCAGGGTAAACAGCGCGCCGGACAGCTGCGCCACGACGGCGGCGGCGCCAGGGCGGGTGCTGCCGGCTTCGGCGCGCAGCATCATCACCAGCGCCAGCAGGCCGGCGAAGTCGGGACGGGACGCGGCGTGGACCACGATCATGGCAGGCAGCGCCGGCTGCAATACCCGGCGCGCGCCGTCGTCGAACACGAACCGGCCGCACAGGATGCCGGTCGGCGCGCCGTCGCCCTGATTGGTCACCCAGCGCAGCGGCTCAAGGCCAGGCACGTCCATCAGGGGCCGGGCCTGATCCGGCGGCCCGGCGTGCAGACGATGCGCGCCGCCCTGCGGGAAGACGACGATGTCGCCGGCGCGCAGGACGATGCGCTCGCCCGTGGGCGGGTCGAGCGCGGCTTCGCCTTCCACGATCAGGTGATACGGCGCCACGCCGGCCGTGGCCGGCGGCTGCTCGAGGACCCACGGCGCGGCCAGCGCGCAGCGGATGTCGAGCGAGGTGCGCAGCGTGAACAGCGACAGCAGGCGGCTGAGCGCGTCAACACCCTGCACGCTGGCCACGCCGCCGGCGGCCGTTTCGTGCTTACTGCGCAGCCCAGCCCCCATCCATATTCCATGCCACGCCGCGCACCTGGTCGGCGGCCGGACTGCAGAAGAACACGGCCAGCGCGCCCAGTTCCTCGGGCGTGACGAATTCGCCCGACGGCTGCTTCTCGGACAGCAGCGCCTTGCGCGCGGCGTCGTTGTCCAGCCCTTCGCGGGCGGCGCGATCGTCCACCTGCTTTTGCACCAGCGGGGTCAGGACGAAGCCCGGGCAGATCGCATTGGCGGTGACGCCGGTCTGCGCGGTCTCGAGCGCGGTCACCTTGGTGAAGCCGACCAGGCCGTGCTTGGCGGCGACATAGGCCGACTTCTGGCTCGATCCGACCAGGCCGTGGACCGAGGCCAGGTTGATGATGCGGCCCCAATTCTTTTGCTTCATGCCGGGCAGGGCCAGGCGCGTCGTGTGGAAGGCCGAACTGAGGTTGATCGCGATGATGGCGTCCCATTTTTCGGTGGGGAAATCCTCGATCGCGGCGACATGCTGGATGCCGGCATTGTTGACCAGGACGTCGACGCCGCCGAATTTGTCGAGGGCGTACTGCATCATGGCCTCAATCTCTTCCGGCTTGGACATGTCGGCGTTGTGGTAGGCCGTCTGTACCCCGAATTCGGCCCCGATGTCGGTGTACAGCTTCTCGATCTGCTGGGCGTCGCCGAAACCGTTGAACACGATATTGGCGCCCTGTTCGGCCAGCGAACGGGCGATCCCGAGGCCGATGCCCGAGGTCGAACCGGTGACAAGAGCCGTTTTGCCGTCGAGTTGGCGTTGATCGAAGCTGGATTTCATGGTGTCCTCTATATGAACGTGATCGGGGGAACTTCCTCAGAATTGGTAGAATTCTAATCTCAATGCGATTCTTATGGTGGCGGCCGGTGGCCGCCGACCATCTTCCCACGACGGAGTCACGATGTCTGAACCCAGATTAAATAGCGTCCAGTGCAGCTCGCCAGCCGGGCTGCACCGCGTCGCCTACAAGGAATGGGGCGACGCGGACAATCCGAAGGTGCTGCTCTGCGTGCACGGCGTCACCCGGGTGGGCGACGATTTCGACCACCTGGCGCGCGCCCTGTGCCACGAATACCGCGTGGTTTGCCCCGACATCGTGGGCCGCGGTCGCTCCGGGCGGCTGCGTGATCCGGCCTATTACACCGTGCCCCAGTACGTGGCCGACATGGTGACCCTGGTCGCACGCGTCACGGCGCGGGCCGACAACGAGGACGTCGCCTGGTTCGGCACCTCGATGGGCGGCCTGATCGGCATGGCCCTGGCCTCGCTCGAGAGCAGCCCGGTGCGCAAACTGGTGCTCAACGATATTGGCCCGGTGCTCGATGGCGCTGCGTTGCAGCGCATCGGCGATTACATCGGCCAGGACGTGCGCTTCGCGAGCTTCGCCGCCGGCGCCGACTTCGTGAAAGCGGTGTCGGCATCCTTCGGGCCGCATTCCGACGACGAATGGCGCAAGCTGGCCGCCGACGTGCTGCGCCAGGGCGACGACGGCCAGTGGGAACGGCACTACGACCTGAACCTGGCGCAAGCGTTCCGTGCGATCACGCCGCAACGCGCCGCGCTAGACGAGGCCGCGCTGTGGGCGGCCTGGGATGCGATCCGCTGCCCGACCTTGCTGGTGCGCGGCGAGTATTCCGACCTGCTGTCGCGCGAAACCGCGCAGCAGATGACACAGCGCGGACCGCGCCCGCGCCTGGTCGAGATCCCTGGGGTGGGCCATGCGCCGACCTTCGTGCACGACCACCAGATCGCGATCGCGCGCGAGTTTTTAATCGGCTGAACCCGAGGGTTCCGCTTTACACCTAGAAGAAAGAGATCATGGAAATCAAACGACTGCACGTAGGCAAACGCCTGTCCGAAGTGGCCATCCACAACGAAACCGTTTATCTCGCCGGCCAGATCGCCGAAGACACCAGCCAGGGCATCGAGGAGCAGATGCGCGAAGTGCTGGGCCACGTCGACCGCCTGCTGGGCGAAGCCGGTAGCGACAAGACCTGCATCCTCTCCTGCCAGATCTTCATCTCCAGCATGGATAACTTCCCGGGCATGAACTCGGTGTGGGACGAATGGGTGGCCCAGGGCCACACCCCGCCGCGCGCGACCGTGGAGGCGAAGCTCGCCAACCCTGCCTGCCTGGTAGAGGTCTGCGTCGTCGCCGCCCTTCGTTAAGCCATGGTATCGACCGCCCTGCTGGGCGACGTCAACATCGGTCTGGTCCAGGGCCTGAGCCAGGAGGACTGCGCGCGCGTGCACGCGGCGCTCGACTACGCGGCCGAGGGCTACGGCGAGCGGCTCGCGGCCTCGGGCCAGCGCGCGTTCGAGTTCTCGCTGGGCGCCGCCGGCACCCTGGCCTACCTCAACACCGACGCCGAGACCCGCATCGCGGGCCTCTTGTTCGAGCTGGCCCTGATGGAGCCATCCACCTTCGCCCGCATCGAAGAGCGCTTCGGCCCCGAGGTGGCGGCGCTGGTGCAGGGCGTGCACCAGCTGATCCGGCTGCGCGACCTGACCGCCGGCCAGGCGCCGGTGGGCAGCGGCAAGAACGCGGCCCAGCAGGCCGCCGCGCAGAACGAGACCTTGCGCAAGATGCTGCTGGCGATGGCCACCGACATGCGCGTGGTGCTGATGCGCCTGGCCTCTTGCGCCGCCACCTTGCGCTACTTCGCCGAGCGCAAGCGCTTCGACGAGGTCACCCACGCCTATGGCCGCGAGGTGCTCGACTTCTACGCGCCGCTGGCCAACCGCCTCGGTATCTGGCAGCTGAAATGGGAGCTGGAAGATCTGGCCTTTCGCTTCATCGAACCGGACACCTACAAGCGCATCGCCAAGATGCTCGAAGAAAAGCGCATGTCGCGCGAGAGCTTCGTGGCGTCGTCGATCGGGCGCCTGCAAAGCGAATTGGCCGCGGCCGGCATCAAGGCCGAGGTATCGGGCCGGCCCAAGCACATCTACAGCATCTGGAGCAAGATGCGCGGCAAGGAGCTCGATTTTACCGAGCTGTACGACGTGCGCGCCTTCCGCGTGATCGTGGCCGACATCAAGACCTGCTACACGGTGCTGGGTGTGATCCACAATATCTGGACCCCGGTGCCGAAGGAGTTCGACGACTATATCTCGCGCCCCAAGCCGAACGGCTACCGCTCGCTGCACACGGTGGTGACGGCTGACGACGGACGGCCGCTCGAAGTGCAGATCCGCACGCAAGAGATGCACAACTTCGCCGAATACGGCATCGCCGCGCACTGGCGCTACAAGGAAGAGGGCGGATCCAACTTCAAGAGCCAGCAGTATGACGAGAAGATCGCCTGGCTGCGCCAGCTGCTGGCCTGGAAGACCGACGTGGCCGATGCGGTGACCGGCCAGGAAGACCTGCAGAAGGAATGGGTCGAGAAGCTCAAGGCCACCAGCCTGGACGACCGCATCTTCGTGCTGACCCCGCAGGCGCGGGTGCTGGAGCTGCCGGTCGGCGCGACGCCGATCGACTTCGCCTACCATTTGCACAGCGACGTCGGCCACCGCTGCCGGGGCGCCAAGATCGACGGCACGATGGTGCCGCTGAATACCCCGCTCAAGAACGGCCAGACCTGCGAGATCATCACCGCCAAGGGCGGCAGCGTCGGCCAGGGGCCGTCGCGCGACTGGCTCAGTCCCGGCTACGCGGCCAGCAGCCGCACCCGCTCCAAGATCCGCGCCTGGTTCCATGCGCTGGACCAGGCAGAGACCCTGGCCCAGGGCCGCGCCGCGGTCGAGAAATCGCTCCAGCGCGAAGGCAAGACGGCTGTCAACCTCGAGCTTCTGGCGCAAAAACTCGGTTTCGCCAAGGTCGACGAGCTGTTCATCGAGGTCGGCAAGGACAAGTTCAGCCTGCGCCACGTGGAAGCGGCGCTGCACGAGAACGCCGAGCCGGCGCCCGTCGAGGACGCGGCGGTGGTCAACAAGAGCCGCGCCTCGAGCGTGGAGCAGGGCGCCAAGTCGGGCGTGCTGGTAGTGGGCACCGAAGGCCTGATGACGATGCTGGCCAAGTGCTGCAAACCGGCGCCGCCCGATCCGATCGTCGGATTCGTCACGCGCGGCAAGGGCGTCTCGATTCACCGCCTCAGCTGCAAGAACTTCGCCGAGATGCAGGCCAAGTCGCCCGAGCGCGTGATCCATGTCGAATGGGGCACGGCCGGTTTCGAGACGGTGTACCCGGTCGACCTGTTCATCCTGGCGCAAGACCGCCAGGGGCTGTTGCGCGACATCTCCGAGGTGTTCTCGCGCGAGAAGATCAATGTGATCGGGGTGAACACGCAAAGCGCCAAGGGCCAGGCGCGCATGGTGTTCACCGCGGAGATCGGATCGACGGCGCAGGCGCAGAAGGCGCTGTCGGCAATCATGGAGGTGTCGGGGGTGATGGAGGCGAGGAGGCAGTAGACGCATAATCGTCCGGCGCGGCATCGTGCGAACGTAATCATTTGTCACGAGGCCGCGCACGCGCTTGCCAACGAAGTATCATTCAGCCCATGCCGCGAACGATCCCTCCCATCGCCCAACCGAACCGGTGGCCCGTCTACCTGGCGCGCTACCTGCGCAGCTGGTGGTACATGATCCACCTGGGCGCGATCGCCGTGGTCACGGCGCTGTCGCCCTCCACCTGGCGCCGCGCGAGCTTTTACGCCACCGCGCGCCACATCCACGCCAGCACCTGGCAGGTGCTGCCCTGGTTCACCCTCGCTTCGGCGCTGGTCAGCTTGGTCATCATCCGCATCGTGCTGGTCACCGCCAAGAGCTACGGCCTGTCCGGCTTCGCGCTCGAGATGGTGGTGCGGGTGCTGGTGCTCGAACTGATTCCCCTGTCGGCTGCCATGTTCGTGGCCCTGCGCGCCAGCATGGCCTTCGACGCCTCGGCCCTCGGCCTGGCGCGTACGGGCCTGTCGATCCGCGCCGCCAGCGACGAAGCGCTGCGCCGGGTACGGCGCGACCTGGTGCCGCAGCTGATCGCCAATGCGGTGGCGGTCCTCTCACTGGCGATGGTCACGTCGATCATCGTGCTGCTGCTGGCCTACCTGAACGTGTACGGCCTGTCGCCCTGGGGCATTCCCGACTACACCCGCACCGTGGGCCGCGTGTTCGCGCCGGTGGTGACGGCCGGCTTCGTGCTCAAGACGGTGCTGTTCGGGCTGGCCGTCGCCCTGATCCCGACCGCCGCCGTCCTCGAGCTGCAGCGCTATCCGCGGCGGCTCAACACCTCCGTCCAGCCGGGCGCGCTGCGCCTGCTGTTCGTGCTGATCGTGATCGAGGCCGGTTCGCTGGCCTTGAAATACATCTGAATCCTGGAACGAGAACTTCATGCCGGACCTGACTCCCGACCCCTCCATCCCCGACGAACCGAAGAACGTCGAAGCCAAGGCAGTGATCCTGCTGGTGCTGCTGGGCCTCCTGATCGCGTCCTTCGTACTGTACGTGATGTACGCGCGCGGCGTGTTCGAACCCACCCAGCGCCTGACCCTGGTGGCTGACGATTCGTCGGGCGTCATCCCGGGCATGGACATGACCTTCGCGGGCTTTCCGATCGGGCGCGTGCGCCAGGTCGACCTGGGCGACGACGGCAAGGTCCAGATCACGGTCGACGTCCAGAGCAAGGACGCCAAATGGCTGCGCGCGTCGAGCGTGTTCACGCTGGAGTCGAGCATCGTGGGCGAGACCCGGCTGCGCGCGTACACGGGCGTGCTGACCGACGCGCCGCTGCCGCCGAATTCCACGCGCACCGTGCTGCGCGGCGACGCTACCGCCGAGATCCCGCGCATCGTCGCCACCGCGCGTGCGCTGCTCGAAAACCTGGAAACCATGACCGCCTCGGGCTCGGACGTCAACGCCAGCCTGGCCAACCTGTCGGCGGTGACCGGCCGCATGTCGGGCCGCTACGGTGTCCTGGGCGGCGCCCTGGGCGGCGACGAAGAGGCGCGCAAGCTGATGGAGGCGCTGGACCGGGTCAACGCCATCCTGGCCAAGGCCGACCAGCGCGTGTTCGGCAAGGCCGGCGTGATGGACGACACGCAGGCCGCGATCCGCCAGCTGGACGTGGTGCTGCAGGACGCCAGCACCACGCTCAAGAAAGTCGACGCGGTGCTGGTCGAGGCCCAGGCGGTCGGCGCCAACACCCGCGAAGCCACCGAAGACCTGGGAGCCCTGCGCGGCGAGGTCGACGCCAGCCTGCGCAAGGTGAACCGCCTGGTCGAGGAAATCAACCGTAAATGGCCGTTCGCGCGCAGCAGCCAGGAGATCAAGCTTCCATGAAAATCGTTTCGTTGATGATTGCCGCGGTGCTGGCGGGCTGCGCCAGCAAACCGCTGCCGCCGGACTGGCAAGCGAACGCCAAGGGCGCGCTCGACGCCTCGGTCGACGATTACCTGAAGGGCCACACGGCGGCGTCCGCCTCTGAATTCCGTGAGGCGCGCGCCGCGACGGCGGCCACCGGGCGGCTCGACCACGTCGCCCAGGTGGAGCTGGTGCGCTGCGCGGCGCAGGCGGCCAGCCTGGTGTTCGAGGATTGTCCGGGCTATGCGGCACTGGCCGCCGACGCGACTCCAGGCCAGCGCGCCTACGCCGCTTACCTGGCGGGGCAGTGGGACGGGCTGGAGGCGGCGCTGCTGCCCGAGCAGCACCGCGCCGTCGTCGCGGGCGGCGCGCTCGACAAGATCGACGACCCGCTCTCGCGCATGGTCGCGGCCGGGGCGTTGTTCAAGGCCGGGCGCATGACGCCGCCGGGGATCGTGCTCGCGGTCGACACGGCGTCGAACCAGGGCTGGCGCCGGCCCTTGCTGGCCTGGCTCGGGGTGCAGGAGCAGCGCGCCAGGGCGGCCGGCGACACGGCGGCGGCCGAGCAGATCCGGCGCCGGATGGCGCTTGCATCGGGACAATGAAGGCATGGGGGCTTGAACGACAGCTTGAGCATCACCCCGAACCGGCCATGGACTGGCCTACGTGCGCCATTAAGGCAAATATGAAAAATATCGTCGCTAAAGCAGTGCTGGTGGGACTCGGTGTCGGCATCGGGTCGGTCGTCTACGACCTTGTCTCAGGTGGGTCGCGCGAATTCAGTTGGTGGCGCATCGCCATCATCGGTGTCATTGCGGGCGTACTCAGCGCGGCCTGGGCGGCGCGCAAGCCGTCGGCCTGAGCAGTTATACGTCGGTCTTGCAGCGTAGCGCCCACGGCAGGGTGTTATGAATGGTGGTCGCGGCGATGGCGGCCTGGCCGGTCGCCACGGCGATCTGGTTCAACCCGCGCGTGACGTCGCCGATGGCGAACAGTCCCGGCACCGAGGTGCGGCAGTGGTCGTCGACCACCAGCTTGTCGCACTCGACCGTCTCGGCGCCGAGCGCCGCAGCCAGCTTCGAGCGGGCCGATTCGCCCAGCATCGGATAGAACACGTCGCACTCGTAATCTTCGCCGTCTTGCGTATGCAGCACTGGCCGCAAGTCGTCGGTCAGGGTGACGCCCAGCAGCGGCGACGTGATGTGCCGCACGTTCGCCGCCTCGAGCTTGCGCTTTTCCTCGTCGTTGACCGCCGATTCGTCGGCCCGTTCGAACAGCAGCACGTCGGTGCTGAAGCTGCGCATGAATAGCGCGTGGCCGACTGGATTGACCTCGGACGTCGCCACGGCGATCCGCTTGTCGATCACATCAAAGCCATCGCACACCGGGCACAGGCGCACCGCGCCGGCGGCCACCGCTTCTTCCCAGCGCTCGACCGGCATGCCGGCATCGGCCACGCCGGTGGCGAGCAACACTGTGTGCGCCCGCAGCACCGTCAGGTCGCCTTCGGGACTGCAGCAGCCGGCCACGAACAAGCCATCCTCGATGCGCAGGTCGACGACTTCGCCGGGAATGACATGCCCGCCGTAATTGCCGAGCTGGCAGCGCAACTGGTCCAGCAACAGCTTGCCGTTGATTCCATCCGGAAAGCCCGGGTAGTTATGGGACACGGGAATCCAGCCCAGGCGGCTATTGCCCTTGTCGACCAGCGCGACGTTGCGCGTGAAGCGGTGCAGGTAGATGGCGGCGGTCAGGCCGCCGGGGCCGCCACCGACGATCAGCGTGTCGAAAACGTTCGATGTGAGTTCCATGCGCCTGATTATCGCGCGCACCGAACGGCCGGGCTGTCGGCGCGCGCCTGAACGCCGGGTGGGCATGGGCTTACACGAGGCAGCCTATAGCGACTTGCCGCCGGCCGCCTCCGGCTGCAGGGTGACGTGGTCGATCCCGTGGCGCTCGCGCAGCATGGCGCGCACCGCTTCCAGCACGGGCGGCCATTCTTCCAGGCTGCGGATCTCGATGTGGCCGATCAGGGCTGGGTGGCCCGGGGACATGTCCCACACGTGCATATCGTGGACGCCGAGGACGCCGTCGACCGCCGCCATGTCGGCGCCGACCTGCACGTAGTCGATCGCATGCGGTACGCCTTCCATCAGGAAGTGGTACGACTCGCGCAGGATGCCGCTGGTCGAGCGCAGGATCAGGAGGGCGACGAAGATCGACAGGATCGGGTCGGCCTGGACCCAGCCGGTGACGTAGATGATGGCGCCGGAAGCGATCGCCGCCAGAGAGCCCAGCAGGTCACCCATGACGTTGACCAGGGCGGCGCGGGTATTGATACTGTCGTTGTTGCGCGAAAGAATCCACGCCACCAGCAGGTTGATCGAGGCGCCCAGGGCCGCGACCACCAGCACGATGCCCCCTTTCACCGGCTCCGGATGGAGCAGGCGCTGGATCGCTTCCCAGCCGATCCAGGCGACGAGGCCCAGCATCGCCAGGCAGTTCACGAAGGCGGCCAGCGCTTCGGCGCGCACGAAACCGAAGGAATGGCGGGCCGACGGCGGACGCTTGGCGATCAGTTGCGCCAGCAGGGCCAGGCCGAGGGCGGCGGCGTCGGTCACCATATGGCCGGCGTCCGAGATCAGGGCCAGCGAGTTGGACAGAAAACCGGTAATGACCTCGACCGCGGCGAACAGCAGGGTGAGGCCGAGGGCAACCGCCAGCGCCTTCTGGCTGCGCGCCTCGATGGAATGCGTATGGCGCGCGTCGCCATCCAGGTGCGCGTGCAGGTGGGAAGGGTCGAGCGGCTTGTAATTCATCGTGTTCGCGGTAAGGATAGGTGCAATGTCGAAGTGTAAAGCATCCGGCACGAGAGAGCAGGGGCGGGCCCTACGGCAACTATTTCCGTGCGAGGGTTGCGGTTCCGTCACGCGGTCCCTATAATGGCGGCATCGGGCGGTTAGTTCAGCTGGTTAGAATACTTGGTCGACATCCAAGGGGTCGCAGATTCGAATTCTGCACCGCCCACCAGAACAAGAGGCTCCGGCACGCGTAGTAGGTGCTGGAGTCTTGATCATGTAAGAGCGAGAAAGGCACCGACGGTTATGACACCGCGAACTACAACCTGGTTGTGGGGGAGTCGCTAGACGCGATGGGGTGTGCTTTTGTTCGACACAACAGAGAAACGCGGCTAGTGCCGCGTTTTTTTTCGTCTTCAGATTTTTTATTGTCTTTTTGATTATTTTCACCGGCGCCGTGCGCCACGATTGGAGAACAGCATGCTGAACGTTCGACTTCCCGATGGCTCCAGCCGTCAATTCGACGGCCCCGTGACGGTGGCCCAGGTAGCACAGAGTATCGCCCCGAGCCTGGCGAAGGCAGCCCTGGCCGGCAAGGTCAACGGCAAGGTGGTCGATACCTCGCACCTGATCGATGCCGACGCCGACCTGGCGATCGTGACTGACCGCGACCCGGAAGGCCTGGACGTGATCCGTCACTCGACCGCCCACTTGCTGGCTCATGCGGTCAAGGAATTGTTCCCGGAAGCCCAGGTCACCATTGGCCCGGTCATCGAGAACGGTTTTTACTATGACTTCTCGTACAAGCGCCCGTTCACGCCGGATGACCTGGCCGCCATCGAAAAGAAAATGGTCGAGCTGGCCAAGAAGGACGAGCCGGTCACCCGCAAGGTCCTGCCGCGCGACGAAGCCGTCGACTATTTCAAGTCGATCGGCGAACACTACAAGGCGGAGATCATCGCGTCGATCCCGGCCAATGAAGACGTCTCCCTGTACAGCGAAGGCAGCTTCACCGACCTGTGCCGTGGCCCGCACGTGCCGTCGAGCGGCAAGCTGAAAGTCTTCAAGCTCATGAAGCTGGCCGGCGCCTACTGGCGTGGCGACTCCAAGAACGAGATGCTGCAGCGCGTCTACGGCACCGCCTGGGCCAAGAAGGAAGACCAGGAGCAGTACCTGCACATGCTGGAAGAGGCCGAGAAGCGTGACCACCGCAAGCTCGGCAAGGCGCTGGACCTGTTCCACTTCCAGGAAGAGGCGCCGGGCCTGGTGTTCTGGCACCCGAAGGGCTGGACCGTCTGGCAGCAGGTGGAGCAATACATGCGCCACAAGTACCAGGTCGCCGGCTACAGCGAAGTCAAGGCGCCGCAGATCCTGGATCGCACGCTGTGGGAAAAGACCGGCCACTGGGAAAACTACCGTGACAATATGTTCACGACCGAGTCCGAAAACCGCTCGTATGCGCTCAAGCCCATGAACTGCCCGGGCCATGTGCAGATCTATAACTCGGGCATGCGTTCGTACCGCGACCTGCCGCTGCGCTTCGGCGAATTCGGTCAGTGCCACCGCAATGAGCCATCGGGCGCGCTGCATGGCCTGATGCGCGTGCGCGGATTCACCCAGGATGATGGCCACATCTTCTGTACCGAAGAGCAGGTCGAGCGCGAAGTAACGCAGTTCCACGCCCAGGCGATGGGCGTCTACGACGACTTCGGCTTTACCAATATCGACGTCAAGCTGGCGCTGCGTCCGGATAGCCGCATCGGTTCCGACGAAGTCTGGGACCAGGCCGAAGAGTCGCTCCGGTCGGCGCTGCGCGCCTGCGGCGTGGAGTGGACCGAGCTGCCGGGCGAGGGCGCCTTCTATGGGCCGAAGATCGAATACCACCTGAAAGACAGCCTGGGTCGCCCATGGCAGGTGGGCACCGTGCAGGTCGACTTCTCGATGCCGGGCCGCCTCGGTTCGGAGTATGTCGCGGAAGACAATACCCGCAAGGTGCCGGTCATGCTGCACCGTGCGATCGTGGGTTCGATGGAGCGCTTCATCGGCATCCTGATCGAGAACTACGCCGGCGCACTGCCGTTGTGGCTTGCGCCGGTGCAAGTTGCGGTGCTGAATATTTCGGATGCACAGGCCGATTACGTCAAGCAGGTCGAGGCAAAGCTGCGCGCTGCGGGACTGCGCGTACACGCTGATTTGCGGAACGAGAAGATCACCTATAAAATACGTGAACATTCCGTCCAAAAACTGCCGTACATCCTCGTTGTCGGGGATAAAGAAAAGGACGCGAACACTGTGGCCGTGCGTGCCCGCGGTAATGTCGATCTGGGCGTAATGTCCGTCGATGCGCTCGTGGAGCGTCTGGTTGGCGAAATCGCCGCCAAGACGAAATAATCCCGGCCAATACCAATACATTCAAAGGAAAAGACATAGCTACTGACAAGCAGAATCGCATTAATGGCGAGATCACCCATCCGGAAATGCGCTTGAACGGTGTGGACAACGAGCCGCTGGGCATCGTGACCCTGGCCGAAGCGTTCCGTCTGGCCGAAGAAAAGAACGTCGACCTGGTTGAGATCGCGCCAAATGCGGTCCCTCCGGTCTGCCGCCTGATGGACTACGGCAAGTTCAAGTATTCGGAGCAGAAGAAGGCCCACGAAGCCAAGCTCAAGCAGAAGATCATTCAGGTCAAGGAAGTCAAGTTCCGTCCGGGTACCGATGAGGGCGACTACAGCATCAAGCTGCGCAACCTCATCAAGTTCCTGGAAGAGGGCGACAAGACCAAGATCACCTTGCGCTTCCGCGGTCGCGAGATGGCCCACCAGGACATCGGCCTGCGCATGCTCGAGCGCTTGCGCGGCGACCTCGAAGCCGTTGGCGTGGTCGAGCAGTTCCCCAAGCTCGAAGGCCGCCAGATGGTGATGGTGGTAGGACCGAAAAAGAAGAAGTAATTCTTCGCGCGAGGCAGATACACGGCCGGGTCCGTGGCGGGGGTGAAAGCCCTTGCCGCGGCCCGGCTTTCACTCGTCCGTGCTTCGCGGCCGATGTGCGGATTGCCGGATGAGTTGCCGGCGACCATCCTGTTCCCCCAAAACCTGTGCTACAATCTGCGATTCCTGTTTTTAGAAACAGGTTGTAGCAGACTCGCTTCTGCTGCAAGACAAGTGAAAGTAGGCATCCAAGAGCAGCGTTGCTGCCACCTGCAATCCTGTCCCATATGAGGCTGTCCGCAAGGGCAGATGACTATGCCAAAAATGAAAACCAAGAGCTCCGCGAAGAAACGTTTTCGCGTGCGTCCGGGCGGTACCGTCAAGTCGGGCATGGCGTTCAAGCGTCACATCCTGACCAAAAAGACCACCAAGAACAAGCGCCAGCTGCGCGGCACCCGTAACATCAATGCGTCGGACGTGACCAGCGTCTACCGCATGATGCCATCTGCTGTTTAATCTCACACTAAGGAGCGAATATGCCTCGAGTAAAACGTGGGGTTACTGCACGTGCCCGTCACAAGAAAGTTCTTGACCTTGCAAAAGGTTACCGTGGTCGCCGCAGCAAGGTATACCGTATTGCCAAGCAAGCAGTCATGCGCGCTGGCCAGTATGCCTACCGCGATCGCCGCAACAAGAAGCGCGTCTTCCGCGCACTGTGGATCACCCGTATCAACGCGGCTTCGCGTTCGCACGGCATGACCTACAGCGCCTTCATGAACGGCCTGAAAAAGTCCGCGATTGAACTGGACCGTAAAGTCCTGGCCGACATGGCTGTGCATGACAAGCCGGCATTCGCCGCGATCGTCAGCGCCGTCAAGGCCAAGCTGGCTGCTTAATCTCAGTCTGCTAGCAAGTCGGTGCCATGCTAGACATAGCATGGCGCACTAGAAGCGGGGCAAGGTTCACACCTGTGCCCCGTTTTTGATTCTGGCGCCTCCCGCCAACGAAAAACAGGAAAAGAACAAGCATGAACTTGGAACAACTCGTCGTCGCGGCCCGGACCGACTTCGCGGCCAGCGTGGACGCCGCCGCGCTCGAAAATGCGAAAGCCAAGTACCTGGGCAAGACCGGCCAGGTGACCGACCTCATGAAGGGCCTCGGCAAACTCGACCCCGAACAGCGCAAGGCGCAGGGCGCCCTGATCAATGCCGCCAAAGAACAAATCGAACAGGCCTTGACCGCCCGCCGCGAAGCGCTGGCAGAGGCGCAGCTGATGCTGCGCCTGTCCGCCGAGAGCATCGACGTCACCCTGCCGGGGCGTGGCCGCTCGAAGGGCGGCATCCACCCGGTGATGCGCACCTGGGAACGGGTCGAAGAGATCTTCCGTTCGATCGGCTTCGACGTGGCCGACGGTCCCGAGATCGAGACCGACTGGACCAATTTCACGGCATTGAACAGCCCCGAGAACCACCCGGCGCGTTCGATGCAGGACACCTTCTATATCGAGGGCAACGACAGCACCGGCAAGCCGCTGCTGCTGCGCACCCACACCAGCCCGATGCAGGTGCGTTATGCGCGCACCCACACGCCGCCGATCAAGGTGATCGCGCCGGGCCGCACTTACCGCGTCGACAGCGACGCCACCCACTCGCCGATGTTCCACCAGGTCGAAGGCCTGTGGATCGGCGAAGACATCAGCTTCGCCGACCTCAAGGGCGTGTACCTGAACTTCGTCAAGGCCTTCTTCGAGACCGACGACCTGCAGGTGCGGTTCCGCCCTTCGTACTTCCCGTTCACCGAACCGTCGGCCGAGATCGACATCGCCTTCGGTTCCGGTCCGCTCAAGGGCCGTTGGCTCGAAGTGTCGGGCGCCGGCCAGGTGCACCCGACCGTCGTGCGCAACTTCGGACTGGATCCGGAAAAGTTCATCGGCTTCGCGTTCGGCTCCGGCCTCGAGCGCTTGACGATGCTGCGTTATGGAATCAACGACCTGCGCCTGTTCTATGAAGGCGACCTGCGTTTCCTGAAGCAGTTCAATTAATTTGCGAAGCTGAGGTAAAAAGAATATGCAATTCTCGGAAAACTGGCTCCGTTCCATCGTCGATCCGAAGATGAGTTCGGATGAGCTGTCCCATCTCTTGACCATGTCCGGCCTCGAAGTCGAAGAGGTCGAGGCGGTCGCGCCGCCGTTCTCGAACGTAGTGGTGGCGCACGTCGTCGAAGTGGCGAAGCACCCGAACGCCGACCGCCTGAACGTGTGCCAGGTCGATGCCGGCACCGGCACCCTGTTGAACATCGTGTGCGGCGCGCCGAATGTGCGCGCCGGCATGAAGGCGATTTGCGCCAAGGCCGGCGCGCTGCTGCCGCCGGGCGCCGACGGCAAGCCGTTCGAGATCAAGGTCGGCAAGCTGCGCGGCGTCGAGTCGCAGGGCATGATGTGTTCGAGCAAGGAGCTGGGCATCTCGGAAGACAGTAACGGCCTGATGGAACTGCCGGAAGACGCGCCGGTCGGCCAGAACATCCGCGATTACCTGGGCCTGAACGACCTGAAGTTCACGATCAAGCTGACCCCGAACAAGGCCGATTGCCTGTCGGTGCTGGGCGTGGCGCGCGAAGTGGCCGCGCTCACCGGCTCGCCGCTGTCCCTGGCGCCGACCCGGGCAGTCGCGGTCAATAGTGATGAGATCCTGCCGGCCAAGGTGTCGGCGCCCGACCTGTGCGGCCGTTTTGCCGGCCGCGTGATCCGCGGCCTGAACGCGCGCGCCGCGACGCCCGAGTGGATGAAACGCCGCCTGGAGCGCAGCGGCCAGCGCTCGGTGTCGGCCCTGGTCGACATCTCCAACTATGTGATGCTGGAAGTCGGCCGTCCGTCGCACGTGTTCGACCTGGCCAAGATCCATGGCTCGCTTGACGTGCGCTGGGGCAAGAAAGGCGAGTCGCTCAAGCTCTTGAACGGCAACACGGTCGAGATCGACGAGTGGGTGGGCGTCATCGCCGATGAGAAAGAAATTGAATCGCTGGCCGGCATCATGGGCGGCGATTCGACCGCTGTCAGCCTGGACACGACCGATATCTACCTGGAAGCGGCGTTCTGGTGGCCGAACGCCATCCAGGGCCGCGCCCGCCGCTACAATTTCTCGACCGATGCGGCGCACCGCTTCGAGCGCGGCGTCGACTACGCGACCATTCCCGAGCACATCGAGCGCATCACCGCGCTGATCGTCGAGATCTGCGGCACCGGCGACACGAAGGTCGGCCCGGTCGACGACCAGGTCGTCAACCTGCCACAGCGCCAGCCGGTGATGCTGCGCACGGCGCGCGCCCAGAAAGTCATCGGCGTGCCGCTGACCGATGCTGTCATCGCGGACATCTTCACGCGCCTGCAGCTCGGGTTCGTGCGCGAGGAAGGCAAGTTCCTGGTCACCGCGCCGAGCTACCGCTTCGATATCGAGATCGAGGAAGACCTGATCGAGGAAGTCGCGCGCGTATATGGCTTCGAGAACATCCCGGCCAATCCGCCGGTGGCCCCGAGCGCGATGCTGATCGCGCCGGAAGACACCCGCTCGCTGTTCGCGATCCGCCATCAGCTGGCCGACCTGGGCTACCAGGAAGTGGTCAATATGAGCTTCGTGGAAAGCGCCTGGGAGCAGGATTTTGCCGGCAATGCCGCACCGATCCGCCTGCAAAATCCGATCGCCAGCCAGCTGAGCGTGATGCGTTCGAGCCTGATCGGCAGCCTGGTGGCCAACGTCCGTTACAACATCAACCGCAAGGCAGGCCGCGTGCGCGCCTTCGAAGTCGGCGCCGTGTTCAGCCGCAATGCCGAAGTCCAGGATGGTCCACTGGCGGTGGCCGGCTACGCGCAGCCGAAGCGCGTGGCGGCGATCGCCTACGGCCCTGCGGCGGACGAGCAGTGGGGACAAGCGACCCGCGCCGTCGATTTCTTCGACATGAAGGCCGACCTGGAAGCGCTGTTCGCCCCGCGCCAGCTGCGTTTCACCAGGGCCGAACACCCGGCGCTGCACCCGGGCCGCTGCGCCTCGGTCGAGCTGGACGGCATGCAGATCGGCCTGATCGGCGAACTGCACCCGCGCTGGCTGCAAAAATACGACTTGCCGCAGGCGCCGGTGCTGTTCGAAGTCGACGCCGAGGCCTTGCGCCAGCGCGTCGTCCCGCGCTACACCGAGATTTCGAAGTTCCCGGGCGCCACGCGCGACCTGGCGCTGGTGGTGAAACAGGATGTGCCGGCCCAGTTGGTGATCGATGCATTCAATGCTGAAATCGCGACAAATCCAGCAGGCAAGATCGTGCAAGCCGTTGTTTTGTTTGATGAATATCGCGGCAAGGGCTTGGAGACGGATGAAAAAAGTCTTGCTTTCCGCTTTAGCTTGCAAGATACTCAATCGACGCTGCAGGACGAAGCGGTCGATGCCATCATGGCAGCGGTCGCCCAGTCGGCGGCGACAAAACTGGACGCGCGCTTGCGCGCTTGACAGGGCAGCACCACGACCTGACGGGAAAGCCACGGCTTTTCCGTCGCTTGACACATCGTTTGACGTGAAGGCAGGGCTTCAAAATTAACAATAACGACGTTGATTCCGCCGTCTTCCAAGAGGCGCTGGCCGCCGACCTGGACCGCGCCATGCACGTGGCCCGGGCGCGCAAGGAAGCTGAACAGTCATTGCCGACCTTGACCAAGGCCGAGCTGGCCGAGCTGCTGTTCGAGCAGGTCGGGTTGAACAAGCGCGAAGCCAAGGACATGGTCGAGACCTTTTTCGACGAGATCCGCAATGCGCTCGAGCGCGGCGAGGCGGTCAAGCTGTCCGGCTTCGGCAATTTCCAGTTGCGCGACAAGCCGCAGCGGCCCGGCCGCAATCCGAAAACGGGAGAAGAAATCCCCATCACGGCGCGCCGCGTCGTGACTTTCCACGCCAGCCAGAAACTCAAGGGGATGGTCGAAGAGACCCCGTCGAGCAGTTCGCCCACGGGTTCCCTGGCGCGTGCAGCCTGAGGACACCCCATAAGCGATGAATGACCGACTGAACAAGATCGACACGAACGTGCTGCCGCCAATTCCGGCCAAGCGGTATTTCACGATCGGCGAAGTCAGCGAATTGTGCGGGGTCAAACCTCACGTCCTGCGCTACTGGGAGCAGGAATTTACTCAGCTCAAGCCGGTCAAACGTCGTGGAAACCGCCGCTATTACCAGCACCACGAGGTGCTGCTGATCCGGCGCATCCGTGCGCTGCTGTACGAGCAGGGCTTCACCATCAGCGGAGCACGCAACCGCCTCGACCATCGCGCAGCCAGTGCGGCGCTCGAGCACGGCGCGCCCGAGCTGCCCGTCAGTCCGCCAGCGATCGACGGCGACAAGCTGCGCGCCGATCTGCTCGACATTCTCGACCTGCTCAAGAATGGGTCGCGGCCGGCCTAGGGCCGAGGGTCTGCGACCCCCTCCCTGCCGCCACGTCCGTCGCCAACAAGGCCTGTCGTGTACGTACCGTGCCGCGCTCCAGGGCCGACTTTGCCCCTCGGCGGGTCGTCTCCGGTTCAGGCGCCGGCATCGCGCCGATAACGAACACTCAAGCATTCGTGCACTCTGTTGAACGCGGGCTCCGGAGTGTTAAAATGTCACTCGCGCATATGCTGAATCTAACGCATGTAAACCGGGCAGAGCAGACCCGGCACTTTCCTGCGCAAGGAAAATTTAAGGGAAGACAATGATACGCGTTGCCATTTGTGACGATCACCAGATAGTTAGAGCAGGATTCAAGCAGATTTTCTCGTCGTCGGGCGATTTCGAAGTCGTCGCCGAGGGCGCTACCGGCCGCGAGGCGCTCGATATCGCTCGCCGCGAGATCTGCGACGTGCTGCTGCTCGATATCGCGATGCCCGACCAAAGCGGCATCGACATCCTGCGCACCATCCGCCAGGGCCAGCCGAACCTGCCGGTGCTGATCCTGTCTGGCTACCCGGCGCAGCAGTACGCGCTCAACCTGTTCAAGATGGGCGCCAACGGTTACCTGAACAAGGAATGCGAGGCCGACGAGCTCAAGACCGCCGTACGCACGGTGTTCCAGGGCCGCCGCTACGTGTCGTCGACCGTCGGCGAACTGCTGGCCCAGAGTTTCGACCGCGATCCCAACACGGCCTTGCACACCGAGCTGTCCGACCGCGAGTTCCAGGTCTTCTTGCGCCTGGCGAAGGGCGCGACCGTGTCCGACATCGGCAACGCCCTGTCGCTATCGATCAAGACCGTGTCCACCTACCGTACCCGCATCATGGAAAAAATGGGCCTGCAGTCGAATTCCGACCTGACCTATTACGCCATGAAGAACAACCTGCTTGACTAATCCCGCCGGTTTTTCGATCCGATTATTCTGCCAGCGCGCCCTCCGGGCGCGTTGTCATATCTGCGATCGATATGGGTGGCCTAACCCAAATGCAACAAATAGTTACGTCCAGGCATTTCGCGGTGCAACACGGCGTCCTTACGCCTATAATGAAGGGCCACATTCCATGCGCGAAAGGAAGCCTGGATGGTTTTCTCTACCGCTGCGGACGAATATGCGATCCGTAGTCTCCCCCTTCACAAGACGCTGCTGTGCCTGATGTGCGTGGTACTGCTGGTCGCCAACGCCGTTTTCCTGGTGCGCAACCTCGATGATTTGCGCGCCGCGAATACGCTGCAGGCGCAGACCGCGCAAGTATCGGACGAGCTGCAATACCTGAATCTGCTCGTCACCGATGCCGAGAGCAGTCTGCGCGGCTATTTCCTGTCGGGCGATGAGGTCTACCTCGGGCCCTTGCGCAGTGCGCCGCAACAGATCGACAAACAATTTCACGCGCTGGGCCGTTTGCTGGACGACAACCCCTCACAGACCAAGAGCCTGCAACAATTGCGTATGCTGGTGGAAAAAAAGCTGGGTCTGCTGCACCAGTCGCTCGAGGTTTATCGCCAGGGCGGCTTGAACGATATCGTGGCGATCGCCGCTTCGCCCGACGATCGGGCGCAGATGGACGAGATCCGCCTGCAAGTCGTGATCATGACGCGCGAGCAGAACGAATTGCTTACCACGCGCACCGCCTCCTTCTACCAGCAATACCGCCATGCGGCGCTGTTTGGCGTGGGCATTAATGCCGCCGCCATCATCGTCTTGCTGCTGTTCTATAACTTGATCAAGCGCGCGTTCCGCTCGCGCCTGCTCGCCGAGCGTGCCTTGCAATGCACCAACGACGGGCTGGAAGAAATCGTGGCCGAGCGCACCGCCCAGCTGTCGGTCCTGTCGCGCCACCTGATCCGGGTGTCGGAAGAAGAAAAATCACGCCTGGCGCGCGAACTGCACGATGAGATGGGCGCCAACCTGACGGCGATCGGCATGGATTTGTCGACCGTGAGCGAACACCTGCGTGCGAGCCATCCGGAACTGGCGTCCAAGCTGGCAAGAGCGCGCCGTACCCTGGTCGATACGGTGCAATTGAAGCGCCGCATCATCGAAAACCTGCGTCCGAGTCTGCTCGACAATATGGGCTTGTCGGCCGCGCTGCAAAGCTATTGCGCCGACTATGCCCGGGTGACCGGCCTCGATTGCGATGCGCTGATCGATCCCGGGGCCGATGCCGCAGGCCCGATGCAGGCGATCGCGCTGTTCCGTATTACGCAAGAAGCGTTGAACAATATTGCCAAGTACGCCAAGGCGCGTACGGTGATCGTCAACCTGACGCGCGAGCCCGAGGGCTGGGGCCTGGAAGTCACCGACGACGGCATTGGCATTCCGGACGACGCCATGGCCAGGTCGAAATCGCATGGCTTGCTGGGGATGCGAGAGCGTGCCTTGCTTTTGGGCGGGACACTGGTGGTGGAGCGGGGCGTGAATGGGGTCGGGACTTGCGTGCGCGCCTTGATTCCGGCGACGGCCCCGGGGGGCAATGAAGAGATGGTGACGACCGCGCCGGGGCTGGCGCGTACCTGCGGGGCGGCGGTGCTCCTGGACCAGCCCGGCGCGCTCGATAGCGGCGCCGGGGCGGTGAAGCGTCATCTCAACGCGCCACATCCATGAGCAGGCGGTCGTATTCCGACTTGGCGACCTTGTAGCATTCACCGGCGTATTCTTCGAGGCCGGCGCGGTCCAGCACCGTGATATTGCCGCGGCGGTACTGGATCAGGCCTTCGTCCTGCAGCTTGCCTGCGGCGGCGGTGATGCTTTCGCGACGCACGCCAAGCATGATCGAGATCAGCTCTTGCGTCACTTTCAGTTCGTTGCTGGCAGAGCGGTCCAGGCGGTCGAGCAGCCAGCGGCACAGCTTCTGTTCGATCGAGCTGTGGCGGCCGCCGACGGCGTTCTGGGCCATCTGGGCGAACAGCGCATTGGTGTAGCGCATCAGCAGCTGTGGCAGGGCGCCGCCGCGGTTGAAGGCGTCACGCAGGTATTGGGTCTTGAGGCGGTAGCCGTAGCCGGCGCTCTGGACCACGGCGCTGCAGGTAGCACGCTCGCCCATGAACAGCGACACGCCGACCGCGCCTTCGTGGCCGACCACGGCGATCTCGGTGGTGGCGCCGTCTTCCATCACATACAGCAGCGACACGATTGCGGTCGTTGGAAAATACACGTATTCCAGTTTGCTGCCATACTCGAACAACTCTTTGCCGAATGGCATGGGGACCAGTTCAAGGTGGTCGAACATGTCTTCCAGGTCGGTGCGTGGCAAGGCGGCCAGCAATTCGTTCTGCTGGGTGCCACTGTAGCTCACGACGGGTTTCGACGAGGACTTCATTGCCTCACTCGTGGCAGGGACCTGGTTTTTTGCTTTTTGGGTGAGACCACCAAACTGAGTGTTGTTCATCTTATGTCCTCTTATGTCTATCGTACGTCGGGTGCGATTCTGTGAGGCTTGTCTTTCTTACCTCATCGCGATGGGTGTACTTTAAGGCTACCGTCTGTTGCCGCACATAAGACGAGTATCCGCCCCCATGTAGGTTCCAAGCATCATGTCATGTCAGTCCAGTCCTACTGGGGAGAACAGGTTTTTCCGCACATTCCGCCGTATAGTTTCGTCAAGGAACGTCGACATGCCGCATAATTCGCCTGCGCGCGCGATGCGCTTCATGAAGACAGGGCGAAAAACGACGATGGGGCTGCGGGTATTGCTGGTGGAAGACGATGCGGTGCTGGCCGACGGCCTGCTGCGCGCCCTGCAGGCGCAGGACATGACGGTCACGCTGGTGCATGACGGGCTGGCCGCCGACAGCGCGTTGCAAGGGACCGGACTTGACGTCGCGGTGCTCGACATCGGCCTGCCCGGCATCGACGGCTTCGAGGTGGTGCGCCGCTTGCGCGCGCGTGGCGCGGCCACCCCGGTACTGCTGCTGACGGCCCGCGACGCCGTGGAAGACCGCGTCCGCGGCCTCGAAACCGGTGCCGACGACTACCTGGTCAAGCCTTTCGCCACCGCCGAACTGGTCGCCCGCATCCGCGCGCTGGCGCGGCGTCACGCACCGCCGTCCACCACCATGTCGCTTGCCGGCCTGAGCCTGGACCGGGCCACCCGCCGCGCCCGTGTCGCCGGCAACCCCATCGAGCTATCTGTGCGCGAGTGGGGCGTGCTCGAATACCTGCTGCAGCTGGCCGGGCGGGTCGTGTCCAAGCAACAGATCATCGACGCCATCCTGCCCTGGGGCGAGGACGTCACCCAGAACGCGGTCGAAGTCTATGTATCGCGCCTGCGCCTCAAACTCGAAGGCTCGGGCGTGGCGATCCGCACCATCCGCGGCTTCGGCTACCTGCTGGAAGCGGCCACGTGACGATGGTCGCATGAGCAGCATCCGGCTGCGCCTGCTCAAATGGCTGCTCGGCCCGATCCTGCTGGTCAACCTGGTGCTGGCCGCGCTGGTGGCGGCCCTGGCCTGGACCCCGGCCCAGGTCGCTTTCGACAGCAGCCTGCTGGATACCGCCAACGCCCTCGCCGGACGGCTGGCGGCGGGCGCCGCGCCGCAGTTGCCGCCGTTGCCGGAGTCCGGCGTGGAGCGCAGCTGGTTCGTGGTGCGCGACGCCCAGGGCCGGCACCTGGCCGGGGCGGCCGGCTTTCCCGGCCTGCGCCCCGGCGCCGCGCCCCATGACGCCGAGGTCGACGGCGAGCCGGTGCGGGTCGTCGCGCTGGCGCTCGCGACGCCCGACGGCATGCGTCACCTGGGCGTGGCGCGCACCCTGCGCCAGCGGCTCGAAGTGCGCTCGGCCATCGTGCGCTCGCTGGTGGTGCTGGTCTCGCTGGTCACCTTGACCCTGGTCGGCGTGGTCTGGCTGTCGGTCAGCAATGGCTTGCGGCCGCTGGCGCGCATGCGCGCCGAACTGGCGGCGCGCGGCCCTGGCGACCTGGCGCCGATTCCCCCGGCCAGCGTGCCCTACGAAATCGCGCCGGTCGTCACCGGCTTCAATGAATTGCTCAACAAGGTCGAGGCCGGCGCGCGGGCCCAGCGCGATTTCCTCGCCGACATGGCGCACCAGCTGCGCACGCCGCTGGCCGGCATGCAGCTGCAGCTCGAGTGGCTGCGCGCGCGGCATGCATCCGATCCCGACACCATGCGTTCGCTGGGCCTGATGGAATTGTCCAATGAACGCATGATCCGCCAGGTCAACCAGTTGCTGGCGCTGGCGCGCGCCAGGGAGGGGCGGCAGGATGCCCCGCGCGCCGCGCTCGACCTGGCGCAACTGGTCGCCGAGACGATCCAGTACTTTGTCGGCCAGGCCGCCGCCAGGGACATCGACCTGGGTTTCGAGCTGGCCCCGGCGCCCATCGACGGCGACGCGTTCCAGCTGCGCGACCTGGTCGATAACCTGGTCGACAACGCCCTGCGCTATACGCCGGTTGGCGGCCGGGTGACGGTGGCGTGCGGGCGCAGCGACGAGGGTGAGGGCAGAGGCGCCTGGTTCAGGGTCGAGGATTCCGGCCCCGGTATTCCAGCCGCCAGGCGCACGGCCGTATTCGAGCGGTTCGTGCGGTTGGACGACAAGACCACGGGCAGCGGACTGGGCCTGGCGATCGTACGCGATATCGCGCAGGCGCATGGCGCCACCGTGGCGCTGGACGATGCACAGGGCGGCGGCGCCCGCGTCACGGTCTGTTTCGCTGCCCAAGTGGCAAGGAACGGGAGCGCGTGACGGGCCAATAGCGTCGTATTTGCGTCGCTGTCAGGACTTTGTCAGCTTTTCCTCAGGGAAATGACAGGTTCTCGGGATATCATTCTGCGTGGAAACATTTACGCGGAATCCGCCCAGGAGAACCCATGCATCAGCGCCAGTCCGGATTTACCCTCGTCGAGATCATGATCGCCGTCGTCATCGTCGGCATCCTGACCGCGGTCGCGCTGCCATCCTACGGCAGCTACGTGATGCGCGCGCGGCTGGCGGAAGCGCACGGCACGCTGGCGTCGCTCCAGCCGAAGCTGGAGCAATTCTGGGCCAATAACCGCAGCTACGACGGTTTCGACGACGAAGACCTGGACCCGCAGCAGATGCCGGCCAGCACCGATAACTTCGTCTACACGCTGGAAAACGCCGGCAGCGCGGGCTACCTGCTGGTCGCCACCGGCCGGGGCGCGGCGGCCGGCTTCAGGTACACGCTGACCCAGGCCGGCGCCCGCGCCACGACCGCGGCGCCGCTCGGCTGGACCAAGAGCGATACCTGCTGGGTCGATCGGAAGGACGGCTCGTGCACCCAGTAACGCTGCGCGCGCGGCGCAGGCCACGGCGGCAGGCGGGCTTCACCGCGCTCGAAGCCATCATCGCGGTGGCCATCCTCGGCATCCTGATGGCGGTCGGCATCCCGCGCATGTCCGGCTGGCTGTCCTCGACCAAGGCCGCCGGCGCCGGCCAGTTCTATGCCGAGGGATTCACGCTGGCGCGCACCCAGGCGCTGGCCCACAACAGCCAGAGCCGCCTGGTCTTCATCGAGACGCCCGGTGGCCAGCCGGGCTGGCAGGTCGACATCTGCTTTCGCAACTCGGGCAATGCCTGCGACGACGCCAGCAATGACTGGTCGACGCTCACCACGGGTCCGGGCGGCGCGACCGGCGAGGTCGGGGAGTCGGCGTCGTTCCGCTCGATCCGCCGCAGCGCCGCCACGCTGCCGCCACCGGGCTTGCTGGCGGTGACGCTGGGTCCGGATGACGATGGCGACGCCGTCTATTTCACGCCGATGGGCTGGGTCGACGGCGCAATCTCGCCGCGCGTCACCGAGGTCAACCTGGCGCCGGCCGCGGGCATGGAAAGCGAGTTCCGGCCGTCGGCCGTGATGCTGACGCTCGCCGGCATCGCGACGACCTGCGATCCCGCGATCGACCCGGCCGACGCCGGCGATTCGCGCAGGTGTCCGCGATGAGGCCGCGTTGCCAGAACGCCGGACGGCGCGCCGAACGGGGCATCGCGCTGATCGAGTCGCTCATTGCGGTCCTCATCCTGGGCATCGCGCTGGTGGGCACGCTCGGCCTGCAGGCGCGTTCGGTGGCGGCGCTGTCCGACGCCGGCCTGCGCGCCGAGGCGACGATCGCCGCCAACCAGCTGCTGGGCATGATGAACACCGATATCGCCAACGCCGCCGCCTATGCCGTGGCGAAGGCCGCCGCGCCAGGCGCGCGCCTGGCGCCCTGGCATGCCGAGGTGCGCACGCGTATTCCCGGCGCCACCATCGAGGTCGGCGTGACCCCGACCGCGGGCACCAGCCGCACCGAAGTCGATATCGTCATCGGCTGGCAGCGCACGACCGACAGCCAGGTCAACGTGCACCGCGTCACCTCCTACCTGTCGCCGGCGACATGAACGCCTTTGCGCAACGCCGCGCGCGCGGCTTTTCGCTGGTCGAGCTGATGGTCAGCGTCGTCATCGGCCTGCTGGCGATCCTGTTCGCGACCCGCATCATGACCGATGGCGCGCGCAGCAAGGATGCGGCAATGGGCGGTTCGGACTCGATGCAGAACGGGATGCTGGCCATGTTCCAGATCAGCGGCGACGCCGAGCAGGCGGGCTTCGGCCTGAACGACCCCTTGATCACCGGCTGCAATACCGTGTTCAGCGACAGCCAGGGTTATGCGCTGGCGCCGGCGCTGCGCGACGGTGCCCCGGTGACTCCGCTGGCGGCGGCCGTGATCGAGCCGGGCGGAGAAAGGCCGGACCGCCTGACCCTGTATGCGGGCGGCGCGACCGGCGGCGCCACGACCTTGCGCGTGACCCAGAACTACATCGGTGGCAACACCATTACGGTCGACCGTCGCCCCTGGGGCTATTTCGCGCTGGGCGACGTGATCGTGGTGGCGCCGGAACAGCCGGGCGAGGACTGCGCCATGGCGCAGATCTCGGTCGACCCGGCCACCCAGCCGCCCAGTCCGACCCAGCTGCAGTTCGGCTCGGTCCAGCAGCGCTTCAACCGCGGCCAGCTCGACGTCGACTACGACGGCAACACGACCCGCGTGTTCAACCTGGGCCCCGGCGCGCGCCTGGCCTTCCATACCTGGTCGGTCGACGGCGGCTACCTGCGCCTGCGCGCCACCGACCTGGCCGGCGCCGGCGCCAACAGCCAGCCGGTGGCCGACAACATCGTCATGCTCAAGGCGCAGTACGGCTTCGACACGCGCGAAAGCACCGACTTCAAGCCGGGATTGGGCACCGTGATCGGCCAATGGTCCCCGGGGATGATCGATGCCGATGCCGACGGCGTGGAGGGCGGCGCGGGCGACTACGGCCGCATCGTGGCGCTGCGCATCGCCGTGGTGGCGCGCGCGAAGAATCCGGAGCGCCCGGTGCTCGGTGCCGACGGCGAGCCGGCCTGCACCGCCACCGTCGAAGAGGAAAACCGCGAACCGGTGTACCTGTTCAACCGCGCGCTGCCCGAGGGCGTCGACGCCGTGCCGGTCAGGGTCGACCTGGCCGTCGAGGGCGACCCGGTCGACTGGCAGTGCTACCGCTACCGCGTGTTCGAGACCATCGTCCCGCTGCGCAACGCAGGGTGGAGGAACTGATGCCGATGCCGACCCGCACGGTGCGCCAGCGCGGCATTGCGCTGCCGGTCATGCTGATCATGATGGTGGTGATGCTGGTGACCAGTATCTACCTGCTCAAGTCGACCAATTCGACCACGCTGACGGCCGCCAACCTGGCCTACGACGCCTCGCTCAGCCGCGCCGCCGACCTGGGCCTGCACACGGGCTTCGAATGGCTCAAGGCGACGGCCGCCAGCAACAAGATCGCCCTCGACGGCAATCTCCCGGATGCCGGGTATTCCGCTGTCAGGCAACCCGGGCTGAACACCCGCGACAGCGGTTTCTGGGACGAGGCCATGACGGTCGACGGGCCCGGCGGCACCAGCGTCGAATACGTCATCCAGCGCATGTGCGCGTTCGAAGGGCCTTATGACAACCCCGACAACGTCTGCGTCCAGACCGCCGCCAACACGGCCATCCTCGGCACCCCGGTGGCGATCGGCGAAAGCCTGGCTTCGGACGCGCCCAGCTATGCCAGCAGCCCGCAGCTGCACTATGTGATCACCGCCCGCATCCAGGGTGCGCGCGGCGGCGCCGTGGTCAACCAGATGGTGGTCCTGATCGGCGTCTGACGCCGCCGAAAAAACTTTGATGGAATGCGCATGAAACGCCTGCTTGCCGTACTCGTCCTGCTGTTTTCGCTCCCGGCCTGGGCCGGGCCGACCGCCATCGCCCAGCTGCCGCTGCTGAACATCAGCGGCAGCGGCACCGTCCAGCCGAACCTGATGCTGCTGTACGATAACTCGGGCTCGATGAATTTCAATTACACGCCCGACTACGTCAACCTCGCCAGCACCTGCCGCCTCGGCACCACGATGGAAGACGACACCACCGCCTGCGTGGCCGGCCATCCGCCTTTCGCCAGCGCCGACTTCAATCGCCAGTACTACGATCCGAAAGTGCGCTACATGCCGCCGCTGAAGGCGGACGGCACCTATTTCGAGGACCTGGACGCGGGCGCGACGAGCAACTGGACGGCGGTACCCAACGACAAGTTCGGGGTGAACCGCACCGACCTGCTGGGCAGCCGCAACAGCACGTCCACCACCAACCTGGTGTCCGGTTTCCCCGACCTGAACTGGTGCGTCAGCCGCAACAGCAGCTGCGACTACAACCGCACCGGCTATACCTATCCGACCAACTCGCGCGACTACGCGCAGTATTTCTATTCGAACCCGTACTACTACACCATCAACGTCGCGGAATATTGCCTCGATGCCAGCATGACCGATTGCCGCCCCGCGAACGCCAGCGGCGGTCCGCCCAGCGACCGTTACACCGTACCGGCGCGCGTGCGCTTCTGTAACTCGACCAGGCTGACCAACTGCCAGGCCAAGTATGTCGGCGACTATATCTATCCGCGCTTCTCGGGCGCCAACCAGGTCGCGCCATGGTACGGCACCATCACCATCGGCGCCTCCGCCGGCAACGGGGCGCGCACCATCGAGAGCGTCACCGCGGCCGGCGTGACGGGGGCCGAGGTCATCACCGCGCGCGAGGTGAGCGCCGACAACGGTACCAATAGCGCCGACAGGCAGATCGCGCTGGCGCGCGCGCTCGCCCGCTCGATCGTCGACAAGACCGGCTTGACCGACCAGTTCACGGCCTGCCTGATGTCGCCGGGGACCAGCGGCGTGCCGTCGTGCGCCGCGCTTGGCGTTACACTGGCCGGCGACAATGTGGTAGGCGTGCTGCCGATCGCCTGTGCCCAAGGCGCCACCAGCAAGGCGATCGGCGACTGCATGCTGGTGACCGACAACAGCCGCGCCGGCACCAACCTGATGGTGGCCAGCGGCACCGGCGCCACCGCGCTGCTGTCCATCAGCGGCACCACCAACGGCAGCAGCACCCAGGTGATCAGCAATTTTTCGCTGAACCGGGTGGCGCTGTTCGCGCGTTCGCTGAGCCTTGAACGCGGCAAGAGCGCGGCCTGGGTGGCCGACCGCATCCGCGACTACATCAACGAATCGGTCGGCAGCCGCGGCACGATCCGGGCCTATGTCGGCGGCGATGCCGATTCCTCGCCATTATGCCGGCGCCAGCAGAACACGACACTGTGCGTGATCGACTCGTCCGACAATGCCGACGGGTCCAGTGTCAGCTATGATGGTCCAACCAACAATACCGCCAACCGGCGCAATCTTTTGACCCTCGACAAGGTGCCGGCGGTATCGGACGTCGTGGCCACCACCACCACCAGCCTGGGCGTCTCGGTGTTCGTGCGCACCGATATCGTGGCTTCGCGGTCGGTCTACCCGCGCCACCCGAACCGTACCGATTGCCCCGGCGCCTTCTGCACCTATGCCCAGGAGATGACCAACTTCGCGAACTGGTACGGCTACTACAAGACCCGCAACCAGATGATGAAGACCTCGGTCGGCCAGGCCTTCGGCCCCATCAACGACAAGTACAACGTCGGCCTGGTGGCGCTGTCGGTGGCGGCCGTCGAAGGCACCATGAACCCGCCGAAGGCGTTCGCCGGCAAGGAACGCACCAAGTGGTACGCCGACCTGTACGACATGAACACGTCGGGTGCGACGCCGGTGCGCCAGGCCCTGCATGCGATCGGCAAGATGTACGCCAACCAGGCGCCCTACGAAGTCGAGGGCGACGCCCGGGTGGTGAAATACGCCTGCCAGCAGAACTTCACCTTCATCACCACCGACGGCTACTGGAACGGCGCCGCGCCCGGCGGCATCGCCAGCAACGACAACAGGCACGACCCGTCCCGCTTCTGCCTGCAGTCGAAGGGCTGCGTCGACAAGCGCAGCCAGAGCGTGCCGTCGCTGGCCGATATCGCCCTGTACTGGTACAACGGCGGCTGGGACGGCCGCGACCCCAGGCCGACCGTGCCTTCGCTGCGGCCCGACCTCGAGGGCAAGCTGGGCGCCGTGCCGGCCGCCGGCGGCGAGAACAACCGCCTGCACATGCGCACCTACGCGCTGGGCCTGGGCGTGGACGGCATCATGAACTACGAGCCGAATTACGACACGCTGCCGCTGCCCACCGGCGACCTGTACAAGGTGATCAGCGAGCAAAAGACCGGCTGCCCCTGGAACAGCAACGGCCCCTGGGTCTGGCCCGATCCGGTCACCCGCGAGAGCAGCGGCTCGGCGGCCTACCAGTCGCGGGTGGACGACCTGTGGCATGCCGCGATCAATGGCCATGGCAAGTATTTCTCGGCCTCCGATCCGCTGCAGGTGGTCGAGGGCCTGCGCTCGGCGCTGGCCAATATCGAAGTCAAGACCGGCGCGGCGGCGGCCGCCGCGACCTCGACCCCGAACATCTCGCAGAACGACAACGACATCTTCTCGGCCACCTTCACCACCGTGCGCTGGACCGGGCGCCTGGCCAAGCGCACCGTCGATGTCGCGACCGGTGAAGTGAGCCCCACCGAGCTGTGGAACACCTCGGACGTGCTGGGCGGCAGTGTCGACGCCAGCAGCGACGAGCGCCGGATCTATATGCGCAACCCCGTGAACGGCGCGCGCGCCAACTTCCTGTACGCCGAGATGGGCGTCGAGAAGGAGTGGTTCGACAACAAGTGCAGCGCGCTGACCCAGTGCGCGACGATGTCGCCCGCCAACCGCCAGATCGTCAACAACGGCGCCAACATCGTCAATTGGCTGCGCGGCCAGCAACAGCATGCGGACGACATCGTGCTGCGCTCGTTCAGCCGCACCACGGTGGCCGAGGGCGGCGCCGGCGATTCGCTGCCGATCGTGCTGGGCGATATCGCCTCGTCGAAACCGGCCTACCTGCGCGAACCGCGCCGCAACTTCGATCGCGATGGCTACAGCGACTACAAGATCGCCAACGCCAGGCGCTCGGCGACGGTGTTCGCCGCCGCCAATGACGGCATGCTGCACGCGTTCAACGCAAGCAGCGGCGAAGAAACCTGGGCCTATGCGCCTCGCATCACGATGAAGAAGCTCTACCAGCTGGCCAGCACCACCTACGGCACCAACCACATCTTCTCGGTCGACGGCTCGCCCGAGGTGGCCGACGTCAAGATCGGCGACGCCTGGAAGACGGTGCTGGTGGCCGGCCTGAATGCCGGTGGACGCGGCTACTACGCGCTCGACGTCACCGATCCCGACGACCCCAAGCCGTTATGGGAACTGTGCGCCGACAGCGCCGTCTGCAGCGGCATCCACCATGAGGAGCAGCTCGGCTACTCGTTCGGCAACCCGCAGTTCGGCACCATCAAGGACGAAGCGAACGGCGAGGAAAAATGGGTCGTGTTCCTGACCTCGGGCTACAACAACATCCCGGGCACGGACGGCGTTGCCGGCGGCGACGGCAAGGGCTACCTGTTCGTGGTCGACATCGCCAGCGGCAGGGTGCTGCGCAAGATCAGCACCGATGTGGGCAGCGTCGGCACGCCATCGGGCCTGGCGAAGATCACCGCGATCACCAACGATCCGAACAATGATCCGCTCGTGACCTACGTCTACGGCGGCGACAACACCGGCAAGATGTGGCGCTTCGACTTCACCGAGCCGGGCACGACCACTCGCGTGCTGATGGGCGACGCCGGCGTCGACAAGCCGTTCACTACCCGCCCCGAAGTGACCGCCTGCCGCGTCGAGACCCCGGTGCTGGACGACAACGGCGAGGCGGACGACAGCGGCAAGACCGTGGCCAAGGCCCAGCGCGTGGTGGTATTCGGCAGCGGGCGCCTGCTGGACCTGGTCGATGTCGCCAATACCAGGCTGCAGAGCGCCTATGTGCTCAAGGACGGAGGAACGACGATCGGCGCCAGCGAATGGCCTGGCTCGACCATGGTCAAGAGGCAGCTCGTCCGGATCGAGGACGAGGAACAGGAAGAGCAGGACGAGGGGGAGGAGACGATCAAGAAAGCGGTGCCCTACAGCATCTCGGGTGACGACGTCGACCTGGCGCGCCAGGACGGCTGGTACGTGGACTTCGACCAGAACACGGGCGAGCGGGTCAACCTCGATCCGAAGGTCGTGGCGGGCACCGTCAACCTGGTCACCAACCTGCCGAGTTCCTCGACCGAGTGCTCGGTGGGCGGCACCAGCGTCATGTACCAGCTCAACGTCTGCAGCGGCCGCGCCGCCTCGCCCGACGGCATCGCCGGCTACCCGCTGGCGGCATCGGCTGCGGTCGGCTTCATCGTGGTGCGCCTGCCGTCGGGCGCCCTCAAGACCATCACCACCACCGCCGACGGCAGCATGGTGACGGGCCGCTTCCCGCCGTCCGAGACCACCGAGGCGCACCGCGCCGGCTGGCGCAGGGTGCGCGACTAAGCCTGAACGATCGGGGGCGCGCGCGGCGTGCTCCCATTAGTTCACACGGGAGGGGGCGGAGACGGTAAAATCGAGGGTTTTCTTCCCAGGGCCGCCAGAAGGGCTCGACTATGGCCAACGACACCGATATCTCCGCCGCGAACGACCTCCCGCACGCCGGCGACGACACCTCCAACGCTACCAGCCGCCAGGCCGGTTCGACCGCGCGCGAAGTCGCGCGTCGCCGCACCTTCGGCATCATTTCCCACCCCGACGCCGGTAAGACGACGCTGACCGAGAAGCTGCTCCTGTTCTCGGGCGCGATCCAGCTGGCCGGCACCGTCAAGGGCCGCAAGAGCGGGCGCCACGCGACCTCGGACTGGATGGACATCGAGAAGCAGCGCGGCATCTCGGTCGCGTCCTCGGTGATGCAGTTCGAATTCCGCGAGCACGTGATCAACCTGCTCGACACCCCGGGCCACCAGGACTTCTCGGAAGACACCTACCGCGTGCTGACCGCGGTCGACTCGGCCCTGATGGTGATCGACGCCGCCAAGGGCGTCGAGGCGCAGACCATCAAGCTGCTCGACGTCTGCCGCATGCGCGACACGCCGATCGTCACGTTCATGAACAAGATGGACCGCGAGACCCGCGATCCGCTGGAGCTGCTCGACGAAGTCGAATCGGTGCTCAAGATCGAGTGCGCGCCGGTGACCTGGCCGATCGGCATGGGCAAGAACTTCCGCGGTGTCTACCACCTGCTGAAGGACGAGATCATGCTGTTCAAGGCGGGCGAGGAAAAGGCCGATGGCGCCTTCGAGATCGTCAAGGGCATCGACAATCCGAAGCTGGCCCAGATGTTCCCGCTCGAGATCGAGCAACTGAAGATGGAAGTCGAGCTGGTGCACGGCGCCTCGCACGTGTTCGACCTCGAGCGTTTCCTGTCGGGCGTGCAGACCCCGGTGTTCTTCGGTTCGGCGATCAACAACTTCGGCGTGCGCGAGATCCTGTCGGCCCTGGTCGACTGGGCCCCGGCGCCACGCGAACGTGACGCCACGGTGCGCGCGGTCGAGCCGACCGAGCCAAAGTTCTCGGGCTTCGTGTTCAAGATCCAGGCCAATATGGACCCGGCCCACCGCGACCGCATCGCCTTCCTGCGCGTGTGCTCGGGACGTTTCGAAAAAGGCATGAAGGTCAAGCACCTGCGCCTGGGCCGCGACGTCAAATTGTCGTCCGTGGTGACCTTCATGGCCTCGAGCCGGGAACAGGTCGAGGAAGCGTATGCCGGCGACATCATCGGCCTGCCGAACCACGGCAATATGCAGATCGGCGACAGCTTCTCCGAAGGCGAGATGCTGACCTTCACCGGCATCCCGTACTTTGCCCCGGACCTGTTCCGCACGGTGCGGATTCGCAATCCATTGAAAGTGAAGCAGCTGCACAAGGGCCTGCAGCAGTTGGGCGAAGAGGGCGCGGTGCAGGTCTTCAAGCCGGTGCTGGGCTCGGACCTGATCCTGGGCGCCGTCGGCGTGCTGCAGTTCGAAGTCGTGGCCAGCCGCCTGCTCAACGAGTATGGCGTCGATGCGGTGTTCGAGAGCAGCAGCATCAGCAGCGCGCGCTGGATCTCGAGCGAGGACAAGAAGTCGCTGGCCGACTTCGAGAACCAGCTCGGCCACCAGGTCGCCTACGATGCGGCCGGCAATATGGCCTTCCTGGCGACGTCCGGCGTCAACCTGCGCCTGACCCAGGAACGCTGGCCCAAGCTGGTGTTCCACGCGACCCGCGAGCACGCGGCCAAGCTGGCTTGACCAGGGCGTAACACCCGGGACGGCGCTACGCGGCCGTCCTATTCTTCCGTGAGCTCCTGGACCGGATCGATCGCGGCCGAGGCCAGGGTCTGGGTGCTGACCGCGCCGTCGGAATCGGTCACACGCAGTTGCACCGGCATCCAAGCATGCTGTGGCGCCAGCCACAGTTCCAGGCGCGCCGCGCCATGTTGCGCGATCCGCGCCAGGCGCAGCGTGTCGAGCGGCCCGGCGCCGGTCTCGATCCGTTCGCGGCCCAGCACGCGATAGCGTTCGACGCCGGCGCCGCCCGCGCCGCCGACCCAGAACTCCAGTTCCTTGCGTACCTGGCGCGCGTCGCCCAGGCCGATGCCGGCCAGTTGCAGCAGTACCGAGGCCGGGTCCTGGCTGCCGGGCACGAGCTGGTCGGCGCCGCCTTCCGGGCCCGCGATCGTGCCGCCGGCGCGATCGAAGATAGTCGTTGCCTGGCCGGTTCCCACGGCGCGCAGCGCACGGTCCGGCGCGATGCCGGCATCGTCGACCCGGCCTTCGCTCGCCAGCGTTCCCACTATCCCGTCGATCTCCACCATATAGCGGTTGCCGTCGCTGCGCCAGCGCATGCTGGCGCTGCCCGCATCCTGGGGTGTGCCGCCGGGTGCGCTGCGGGTGACCGTGTAGTCGATGCGACCCGAGGGCGGCGGGGTCACGCGATAAGTGTTGGGCATCCTGGCCGGGGCCACGTCGCCCTGCGTCTCCGGCGGCGCCGGCGCGACCACGGGCGCGGGCAGGGGCACCTCGTTGTCCGCAGCCTCGGTGGTCGGCGCCGGGACCGCTTCCGGCGTGACGGCATCCGGCGCCGGCAGGTCGGGAGCTTGAGGCGCGGACGCCGGCGCGCTTGGGGCCACCTCGACCAGGTGCAGCGCCAGCGCGGGATTGCCGATCGTGAGGGCCGGCGGCGCGAGGCGGGCGTCGATCCAGGCGATCGCCAGCAGGTGCAGCAGCAGCGAAGCGAGGCAGGTGGCCAGCAGGCGCCGGTAGCGCGCCGGGAAGCGGGGAAATCTCATGGGCGCTAGTGTAGCGCGGCCGCGCGAGGCAGGGTGCGGCAAGGCCTGGCGTCAGAAGCCGAGGCTCAGGTTGGCCTTGACCCGGCTGCTGGCATTGGTCGCGTTCTTGAAGCGCTCGGCGGCGTGGCCGTGGTTCTCGAAAGACCCGTCGAGAGTCACCCGGTCGCTCACCTTGTAGTGGGCACCGACGCCGGTGTACAGGCCGACATCGGCGCCCTGGAACTGGCCGCGCCGGTGTTCGCTGCGCGCCACGCCCAGCTTGCCCCAGGCGCTCAGGCGCTCCCCCAGCGGCTGCGTGATCCTGGCCGCGACATGCGTATTGAAGCCGTGCAGGCCGATGGCGCCGGTCGTGTCTTCGGGATCGCGCTCGTTGACGGGGCGGAAACCCTGGTCGAGCAGGTTGACGTAGCCGGCCTCGAAGGCCAGTCCTGGTGTCATGGCGACGCCCATCAGCAGCCTGGGATCGGTCTTGAACAGGCCGGCGAACATCCGGTCATTGGGGTTGGCGCTCATATTCCCGCCGTAGACGCGCGGGAAGGTCTGGAGGCCGGATTCGCGCGGCGCCGAGAAGACGGTGCGGGGGCGGGTATCGGCCAGCGCCACGGGCGCGGCCGGTTCAGGCGCTTGCGCTTGCGCCGGCGCGCCGGTAAAGGCGATCGCGGCCAGGGCGAGGGCGGTTGGCTTCATCATGCGTCCTTCAGAACCCCATCTTGAGGTTGGCCTTAACGCCGTCGCGCACGTCCTTGAACTTGCTGGCGGCATTGCCATGGCGCACGAAGTCGCCGCTGACAGTGGTGCGTTTGTCGATGTTCAGCTTTGCCCCTACGCCGGTGTACAGGCCGGTGTCGGAGCCGGCCTCGACGCCGCGGCCTTTTTGCTCGGTGTAGGCGATGCCGGCCTTGCCGTAGGCTGACACGCCACCTCGCTCCGGCAGCGCGTACTTGGCGGCGAGATGGTTGCTGGAGCCTTTCTCGCCGAGGGCGACGGCCGCATCGGCCGGTTTGTTCGGCTCGACCTTATGCAGGTCGCGGTCCGGCAGATTCAGGTAGCCGCCTTCGATGGCGACATTCGGCGCCACCTCGACCCCGCCGAGCAGGCGCGGATCGCGCCGCATGTCCTTGAACACGTGGTCGCCCGGCTGGGCCGCCACATCGCCTCCGTATACGCGTGGGTAGGGCTGGTGGCTGCCGGCGAACGGGTCGGGCCGGGCGGGCTTGCTTCGTTCGAGCTGGGCCCGTGCTGGCGTTGGATCGGGCACGACTTGCGCCTGGGCGCAGGCGGCCGCCAGGCAGCTCAGGAATACGGTGGTCAGGCGGATGTTCATCGGGCGTCCTTGATGGGGGATAAGGCGGGATGTTTGCAAGGATACACGAGGTTCGGATGGCGCCGCATGCAGCCCGCATGCCTTGGTAAGCGAATGTTACCGGCGCCATCGTGCGGCCTGGTCGCGTCATTGCGCGGTCACAAACGCGGGGCCCTGGCCACGACGTACATTCTGGACTACGTTCAAGAAATATTGCATTCCAGACCGAAAAGGAGAGCCCATGATCATGCCGCCACACCGCCCTGTATCTTCCCCGGACTGGCGCTGACCATGCTGGCGCGCCTGCGGATCGGTCCCAAGCTGCTGCTCGCCCCCGGCGCCGTCCTGGCCCTGCTGCTCGTGCTGTCGTGGGTGACGTACCACGCAATGGTGCGCCAGAACGATAGAGTCGAATGGATCGTGGGCCAGCGCGCGACCAGCATGCGCGCCGCCAGCACCCTGGCCGCGCAGACGCACAAGGCGCATGCCGACATCTATCGCCTGCTCAGCTGGATGGGCGGCGGTTTTCCGGTGGCGCGCACGGAACCGCTGGGCCAGGATATTCTGGCCCAGCACCGGCGCATCGAGGCCGGCCTGGCCGTGCTTGGCCAGCGCACGCTGACCGAGTCCGAGGACCGCCACGTCGAGCAGGCCGCGCTGGCGCAGCTGCGCTATGCCCGGGCGGTGCGCGAAGTGATCGCGCTGGCGCCGCTGGACGCGTCGATCAGCGCCAACGCCATGCAGCAGGCCGAGCGCGCGTTCGCGCTGGTGGCGCAGCACCTGGCCGACCTGGGCGCGCTCGAAGAAGCGCTGTCGCGCGACGCGTCAAACAGCGCGCAGGCCGACTTCCGGATGATGTCGGTGCTGATGCCGGCCGTGCTGCTGCTGGCGATCGGGCTGTCGCTGGCGATCACTTTCGCCGTGCGCCGCATCCTGCTGGCCGAGATCCGTGGCATCGGGCTGGCCGCGAGCGGCCTGGCCCGCGGCGACCTGACGCTGCGCCGGCGCCAAGGCCATGACTACGGCGGCGACGAGATCGCCGACATCTCGCGCCAGCTGGACGCCGGCATCCGCAATCTGAGCGACACCCTGCGCTCGATCGGCGAATCGGCGCGCCTGATTGGCGCCGCCTCGTGCGACATCAAGCTGGGCAGCCTGAGCCTGGGCAGCCGCGCCGTGTTCCGCGCCAGCGCGCTGGCCGACACCGAGGGCGCGCTGCGCGAGCTGGCGGCCGATGCCGGGTTCGGCGCCAACCAGGCGCGCACCGCCAATCGCCTGGCGGCGGCCGCCAGCCGCGAGATCCGGGCCATGGTGGCGCAGTCGGTGGCCGGGATCGAGGGCGGCGCGGCCAGGGCCCTGCATGCCGGCAGCAGCATGGAGCGCGTCGCCGGCACCGTGCGCGAGGTGGAAGACATCGCCGCCCGCCTCGGCGACGCCGGCGCCGGCCAGGCCACGCGGCTGGCCGAGGTCGGCCAGGCGATCGTGCGAATGGACCAGGTGACACGCCAGAACAGCGCCCTGGTCGAAGAGGCCGCGCGCGCGGCGCGCACGCTGCAGACGCAGGCGCTGGCGCTGTCGCGCACGGTGGCGGGGTTCAGGCTGGAAGAGGAAGAGGAAGGGGGGCGCGGGCCGCGCTCCAGGCACGGGACGCGGGTCGCAAAGACGACGACGGCGCCGCACTTGCGACTCGCATCGAGCCGCAAGTGACAAGCTTGGTCAACGCGCCGCGCGATTACTCGTAATCGCTGATCGGCGCGCAGCCACAGAACAGGTTGCGGTCGCCGTACACATTGTCGGCGCGCCCGACCGGCGGCCAGTACTTCTTCTTGCGCAGGCCGGCGACGGGGAAGGCCGCCACTTCGCGGGTGTAGGCATGCTGCCAGTCGTCGGCGGTAACGACTTCGGCGGTGTGCGGCGCGCCCTTGAGCGGGTTGTCCATGCGGTCGTATTCTCCGCGCTCGACCTTGACGATCTCGGCGTGGATGGTGATCATTGCCTCGATGAAGCGGTCGATTTCGGCTTTCGATTCCGACTCGGTCGGCTCGATCATCAGCGTGCCCGGGACCGGGAAACTCATGGTCGGCGCGTGGAAGCCGAAGTCCATCAGGCGCTTGGCGACGTCTTCGTTGCTGATGCCGGTCTTGTCCTGCAGCGGACGCAGGTCGATGATGCACTCGTGGGCGACCAGGCCGTCGTGGCCGGCGTACAGCACCGGATAGTGCGGCGCCAGGCGGCGCGCGATGTAGTTGGCGTTCAGGATCGCCACCTCGGTCGCGCTGGTCAGGCCTTCGGCGCCCATCATCGCGATATACATCCACGAGATCGGCAGGATCGAGGCCGAGCCGAAGGCGGCGGCGCTGACCGCGCCGATGCCGTTCTCGTCGCGCACGTAGCCGGTCGAGAGCTGGTTCGGGAGGAACTTCGCCAGGTGCGCGCCGACGCCGATCGGGCCGACGCCCGGGCCGCCGCCGCCGTGCGGAATGCAGAAGGTCTTGTGCAGGTTCAAGTGGCTGACGTCGCCGCCGAAGGCGCCCGGCGCGGCCAGGCCGACCAGCGCGTTCATGTTGGCGCCGTCGACGTAGACCTGGCCGCCGTGCTGGTGCACGATCTCGCACAATTCCTTGATGCCTTCCTCGAACACGCCGTGGGTCGACGGGTAGGTGACCATCACGCACGCCAGGTCGTTGCTGTACTGCTCGGCCTTGGCCTTCAGGTCGCTGAGATCGACGTTGCCGTTCTCGTCGCAGGCGGTGACCACGACCTTCATGCCGACCATGCTGGCTGACGCCGGGTTGGTGCCGTGGGCGGACGACGGGATCAGGCACACGTTGCGGTGCGCTTCGCCACGCGACTCGTGGTATTTCTGGATCACCAGGAGGCCCGCGTACTCGCCCTGCGAGCCGGCGTTCGGCTGCAGCGAGATGGCGGCGTAGCCGGTGGCGGCGCACAGCATGGCTTCGAGCTGGGCGATCATCTCGCGGTAGCCGATGGTCTGGTCGTTCGGCGCCAGCGGGTGGACGTTCGAGAACTCGGGCCAGGTGACCGGCACCATCTCGGCGGTCGCGTTCAGCTTCATGGTGCACGAGCCGAGCGGGATCATGGTGCGGTCGAGCGCGAGGTCCTTGTCGGCCAGCGCGCGCAGGTAGCGCAGCATCTCGTGCTCGGCGTGGTAGCGGTTGAAGGTCGGGTGGGTCAGGTACGCGCTGGTACGGGCCAGCGCGGCCGGGAAGGCGTCCGCCACACCGGCGTCGAGCTGGTCGATGTCGATGGCGTCCTTGCCAGCTGCGCCGTTGCCGAATACGGCCAACAGGTTCACCAGGTCATCGCGGGTGACGGTTTCGTCGAGCGAGACACCGACGGTGCTGGCGTCGATCTGGCGCAGGTTCAGGCCGCGCGCGGTGGCCTGCTGGTGGATCGCCTGCGCGTCCTGCACGCGCACGGTGACGGTGTCGAAGAAGGTCTGGTTGGCCAGCTCGAGTCCCAGCTGTTGCAGGCCGGCGGCCAGGATGGCGGTCTGGCGGTGCACGCGGCGGGCGATGCGGGCCAGTCCTTGCGGGCCGTGGTAGACCGCATACATGCCGGCCATCACCGCCAGCAGCACTTGCGCGGTGCAGATGTTCGAAGTGGCTTTTTCGCGGCGGATGTGCTGTTCACGCGTTTGCAGCGCCAGGCGGTAGGCCGGGTTGCCCTGGGCGTCGACGGTGACGCCGACCAGGCGGCCCGACATGCTGCGCTTGAATTCGTCGCGGGTGGCGAGGTAGCCGGCGTGCGGGCCGCCGAAACCGAGCGGCACGCCAAAGCGCTGGCTGTTGCCGACCACGACGTCGGCGCCCCATTCGCCCGGCGGGGTCAGGACTGTCAGGGCCAGCAGGTCGGCAGCCACGATCACCATGCTGCCTGCGGCATGCAGGTGCTCGACAGCGGCGCGGTAGTCGCGCACTTCACCGTCCACGCCCGGATATTGCAGCAGCACGCCGAAGCAGGTTTCTTCGAGTTTTTCGATGTCTGCGGGGGCGATGGTGCGTACTTCGACGCCAATCGGCTCGGCGCGGGTCTCGATGATCTCGCGGGTCTGCGGCAGCACGTCGTCGGCGACGTAGAACACCTTCGAGGCCGACTTGCCGACGCGCTGGATCAGGGTCATGGCTTCGGCGGCGGCGGTGCCTTCGTCGAGCATCGACGAGTTGGCGATGCCCATGCCGGTCAGGTCGGTGATCGCCTGCTGGAAGTTCAGGATGGCTTCCAGGCGGCCTTGCGAGATCTCTGGCTGGTAAGGGGTGTAGGCGGTGTACCAGGCCGGATTCTCGAAGATGTTGCGCAGGATGACCTTTGGCGTGTGGGTACCGTAGTAACCCTGGCCGATCAGCGATTTCAGCACCTTGTTCTTCGACGCCAGGCCTTTCAGGGTCGCCAGCGCTTCTTCTTCGGTGCGCGGTTCGGCGAACTGGCCCAGGTCCAGCTTGTCCTTGCGGCGGATATTGGCCGGGACCACGGCGTCGATCAGGGCCGCGCGGGTAGCGTAGCCGAGGGTCGACAGCATGGCTGCCTGTTCGGATTCGGAAGGGCCGATATGGCGCGGGATGAACGAATCGCGTGCTTCAAGTTGGGTGAGGCTGGAGCGGGTCATGGTAGAAGGAGTCTGGCGCCGTTGCCGGCTGGATGAAGAGTGGGGTATTCGGGTTGGTGCGCCGCGCTGGCGCACCCTGCGGTGCGCTCAGGACGGGCGCACCATGGACGATTAATTGTCGGTGGTCTTGCCGTAGGCGTCGGCGTCGAGCAGCTTGTCGTAGGCGGCGGCGTCGCTCGGGGCCAGCTTGAACAGCCAGGCGCCGTAGGCATCCTGGTTGATCGAGTCAGGGGCATCGGCCACTGGCTGGTTGACGGCGGTGACGGTGCCCGAGACCGGGGCGTAGATATCGCTCGCGGCCTTGACCGACTCCACCACGGCGGCGTCGTCGCCGGCGGTGAACGCCTTGCCGACCTGCGGCAGCTCGACGAACACGATATCGCCCAGCGCATCCTGCGCGTATTCGGTGATGCCCACGGTCAGCGAGCCGTCTTCTTCGCGGCGCACCCATTCATGGGATTCGGTGTATTTCAGGTCGGTAGGGATGTTCATGGAAACTCCTGGGGATGGTGGGGTTATTAGTATACGTGTTTGTTATCGCGGCGCGCCCGTCAGGCGGCCAGCACTTTGCCGTTACGCACGAACGGCAGCTTGACGACGCTGGCGGCCAGGTGCTTGTCGCGGATGACGACTTGCACGGTGTCGCCGATGGCGACATCCAGCGGTACGCGCGCCAGCGCGATCGCCTGCTGCATGCTCGGGCTGAAGGTGCCGCTGGTGATCTCGCCGAAGTTGCCCGAGGCGGCGACGACGCGCTGGTGGGCGCGCAGGATGCCGCCTTTTTCACGCAGGATCAGGCCCACGAACTGCGCCTGCTGGCCCTTGGCCTGCAGCGCCGCCTTGCCGATGAAGTCGCGCTCGGACGCCAGGTCGACGGTCCAGGCCAGGCCGGCGTCGAGCGGGTTGACCGTTTCGTCCATGTCCTGGCCGTACAGGTTCATGCCGGCTTCCAGGCGCAGCGTATCGCGCGCGCCGAGGCCGGCGGGCTTGACGCCGGCGGCGAGCAGGGCGTTCCACAGCGCTTCGGCCTGGGTGGCCGGCACGCCGATCTCGAAGCCGTCCTCGCCGGTATAGCCGGTGCGCGCGACCATGGCTTCGCCGAAGGCGGTGTCGGCCACGATGGCGGCGTTGAAGGGTTTGAGCTGTTCGGTCGCGGCCTGGGTGGTCGGCAGCACCTGCCACACCTTGGCGCGGGCGTTCGGACCCTGCACGGCGATGAGGGCGATCGGATCGTTGCCGTCGCGGCGCTGGGTGATGCTCAAGCCGCTGCTGGTAGCGGCATTGTGCTGGTTCATCCAGGCCACGTCCTTGTCGGCGGTGCCGGCGTTGACGACGATACGGAACCAGTCTTCGGCCAGGAAATAGACGATCAGGTCGTCGATCACGCCGCCTTCGGTATTGAGCATGCACGAATACAAGGCCTTGCCCGGCGCTTGCAGCTTGTCGACGTTATTGGCCAGCAGGCCGCGGAGAAACGCGCGAACGTTGGCCCCCTTGACATCGACAACGCACATATGAGACACATCGAACATGCCGGCATCGCCACGCACCGCGTTGTGCTCTTCGATCTGCGAGCCGTAATTGACGGGCATATCCCAGCCGCCGAAGTCGACCATCTTGGCGCCGAGTGCGCGGTGGGCAGAATTGAGCGGGGTCGCTTTGAGCGTCATGGAATCCTCAGGACATGAATAGGGTGTAAGGCACGATCGTCGTGCGCTGTCGACCCCTCTGTCCTTGGTACCTGAGAGATAGCGGCTGGCGCCGCTTGCCCCTTCGGTGGACCGCCACGCGGCCGCTCTCCAGAGTTGACCGGCCGCGTCATGCGCCGCCGTTCCTTGACCGGTCCTTTTGCCTGAGAGTTTATGGGTGAGTGCCCCTTCGGCGGCAGCCTCGCTGCGCTCTCCCGATCAAGACTGCGGAGGATATTCCACCCCGCCACCCCTGTCAACCACGCAGCCCCAAGCAATTGCCGCAACCCCTAGCCCAATAATTAGGGTCAGTGTCGAATTCTTTGATAACTTTTTAAGTTGCTCATTAATTCTACTCCGACCCTCTTTATTTTCTGACTGCTGCGGAAACAAAAAGCGTGCATTTAAAAAACTATTTGACGCCGAGAATCACACATCGATCTTGGTAGCGCTAAACGCTCCAAATTCCATGAGGGTCGGAGTCGAATTGTTTGACAACTTTGAAGAATTGCCCAATAAATCTACTCTGACCCTCATTGTAGAATTGCTGGGGAGTATTGCTGCGCACTATTGGGCGGGGCGGTGGGGGTGTTTGTCGTGATTTGCTACACTGGTTCCACTTACTTTGTAGGCGGGAATACACTATGAACGAAGAAAAAACGCTGCAGGAGAAAGAAGGCTGGTACACGCTGTCGGGTGATGTCAACAGCGATATGGTGCATCGGATGTTCGAGGCGGTGGCGGCAATGACCGAAGAGGGGATCGACACCGCCCACGTGCTGCTGCAGTCGAACGGCGGGTATGTCAGCGATGGGCTGTGCCTGTATAACTTCATGGCCAGCTCGCCGATCAAGTTCGTCATGTATAACGCGGGGGCGGTGGCCTCGATCGCCGTCGTGCTGTACCTGTCGGGGTCGCGCCGCTATGCCAGCGAAACCGCGCGCTTCATGATCCACAAGTCGCATGCGACGGCCTCGCCGGGGTCGCGGCCGGACGCGCTCAATATCATTGTCGAAGGCTTGCGCGCCGACGATGCGCGCACCGAAGCCATCCTGCGCAAGGAGATCGAACTCGCGCCCGAGCAGTGGAGCGTGCACCAGTACGGCGACCTGCACCTGACCGCGCGCGACGCCAAGAAGGCCAAGATGATCCACGAGGTGCTCGACTTCGCGCCGCCCAAGGGGGCGATTCTGCGCAATATCTGAGCGCGGCAGCCCTGGCAGCGCACGGGCCGCCACGTCCCGCCGCCTTCGTTCCCAGATGTGTTTGGCCATTGCTGCGGGGTAAGAATGTGGCAGAATAGGGGTTCGCCTCACTTCGCCGATCCGTCATGGCCACCCCGACCGCCCAGACTTTTGCCGCGCGCAAGGCCGCCGCCGCCCAGCAGGCCGTGCTGGCCGCGCTGGTCGATATCGCGCGCAGCCATGCCGAATCAGGCCTGGCCGACATGGCGCGGCGCATGGTGTCGGCGCTGCTGGACCTGACCGCGGCCGGACCCGAGCCCGCCACCGTCATGCGCCGCGTCAAGTCGGGCAACCTCCTCAAGGACAACGCCTACGCGTTCACCCACCTCGCGGCGGCCGAGATCGAATCCACGCTGCGCGACGAAGTCGCGCGCCTGGTTCCGCTCGACGCCCAGGCCCCGGCCGCCCCGGTCGAACTGAGCCTGATCCCCCTCGAGCAGATCGACCAGCAGATGGCGCTGGGCGCCGTCAGCCGTCCCTTCGACCTGCAGCATTCCGAAGGCCTGGCCACGCTTGGCGTGCGCCTTGGTCTCTTGCTCGGGCGCGACCTGGTGCGCGCCGCCCACAACCCCTTCCGTCCCGACGTCTTCCTCGCCGCCATACACGCCGCCTGGCGCCAGTTCGAGCCCGATCCCGAGGCCCACAGCCTGGTGGCGCCGCTGCTGCGGCCCGGCCTGATGTTCGACCTGGGGCCGTTGTACGAGGCCCTGGTCGAGGCGCTCAAGGCACGCAAGGGGCTTGACGCCGACACCCGCTTCAGCAAGACCGACGACCGCGCCGCGCGCCAGGCCGAGCGCGCCCGGCGCGAAGCGGCACTGGCCCAGCAGCTGCGCCACCTGTTCGATCCGGCCCTGGCGGTGCCGGAGATCCCCAACCTGCCGCAGGGCGGCGGCGGCTGGCGTCCGAGCGCGGCCTCCGGTTTCTCGGTGGCGCCGCTGGAGGCGGTCAATCCGGCGGCGACGCCGCCTGCGGCCCCTGCGACGACGTCGTCGGCCGCGGCGGGCTTCGCCCAGCCGGGTGCGGCGATGAGCGCAGGCGTCCATGCCGGCCGGGCCTACGCATCCGCTGCAGCGCCGGCGGTGGCCGCGCAGCCCCTGGTCGACCTGCTGGCTCGCCAGGCCGGCGTCGTTCCGGGAGCAGGCGCGCCGCCGTCCGGCGCCCTCTACCTGCCGCAGCTGCGCGCCAGCCTGCCGCCGGGCGCCCTGTCGCGCGGCGACGAGACCACCCTCGACTTGCTGTCGCGCGTGTTCGGCAGCGTGTTGCAGGACGCTGGCGTGGCGCCCGAGACGCGCGAACTGATCGGCCACCTGCAACTGCCGGTGCTGCGCACCGCGCTGCGCGACCGCAGCTTCTTCTATCAAGAGGCGCATCCGGCGCGGCGCCTGCTCGACCTGCTGTCGCAGGCCGGCTGGGAGCAGCCGCAAGGCGAGGACGACCCGCTCTACCGCGCCATGCGCAGCAGCGTCGCGCGGGTGCGCGACCAGGCCGACCCGGAATTCGGCGCCGCCCTGGCCGAACTGGAGGCCGGCCTGGCCGCCCGCGACAAGGTCGACGAGGCGGCGCTGGCGGCGCCGATCGCCCAGGCCACGCGCCACGAAAAGCGCGCCGCCGCCGAACGTTCGGCCCAGCGCGCGGTGGCCCTGCGCCTGGCGGGCGAACAGGTGCTACCGGCCGTGACGGGCTTCCTGGAAGGACGCTGGACCGCCGCGCTGGCGCTGGCCTACACGATCGAGGACAGCCGGCCCGGCGCCATCGACAATGCTACGCGTACGATGGAAGACCTGATCTGGAGCGTCAAGCCAAAAGCCACCCAGGAGCAGAGAAAGGCCTTGATCGGGCGCCTGCCGACCCTGCTGGCAAGCCTGAACAACTGGCTCGACGCGACCCGCTGGCAGGATGCCGAGCGCCTGCAGTTCTTCGCCGAGCTGGCCGAGTGCCACGCCTCGATCGTGCGCGCGCCGATCGAGCTGCTGCCCGAGCGCCAGCTCGAACTGGCGCTCGAGGCGGCCCAGCAGGATGCGCTGCGGCGGGTGGCGCAAGAGCAGGCGCAGGCGCGGCGCCAGGCCGAGGAAGAGCAGGCCGCCGCCGATGATCCGGTGGCCACGGTGCTGGCCGGACTGGAGCGCGGCATGCGCCTCGAGCTGAGCGAGGCGCAGATCGTGCGCAAGGTGCGCCTGGCCTGGGTCAGTCCGCTGCGCACCCTGTACATCTTCTCGGGCGCTGGCCGCCAGGAAGCCTTTTCGCTGCCGGCCGCGCGCCTGGCCGAGCTGCTGCGCGACGGCGCGATCCGGGTCGTCGCGGCCGAGGGCGTGGTCGGCCGCATCCTGAGCGCGGCGGTGGGGCCGGGCGCCGTCAACGATGCCGGCCCGTCCGCGGGTGCGTGCAGCGCCTGAACGAAGCGGCACGCTCCCCGGCCCTTTTTCATCCGATGCCGGCAATGGTATGATGGGCGCTTTACCTCTACAGCCATAGCCGACGCTCGTGCGCCTCTCTTCCATCAAATTGTCGGGATTTAAGTCGTTCGTCGATCCCACCAATTTCCAGGTGCCGGGTCAGCTGGTTGGCGTGGTCGGCCCCAACGGCTGCGGCAAATCGAATATCATCGACGCGGTGCGCTGGGTGCTGGGCGAATCGAAAGCGTCCGAGCTGCGCGGCGAATCGATGCAGGACGTGATCTTCAACGGCTCCACCCACCGCAAGAGCGCCGGGCGCGCCTCGGTCGAACTGGTGTTCGACAACAGCGCCGGCAAGGCCGCGGGCCAGTGGGGGCAGTATGCCGAGATCGCGGTCAAGCGCACCCTCACGCGCGACGGCACCTCGACCTATTACATCAACGGCCAGCCGGTGCGCCGGCGCGACATCCAGGATATCTTCCTCGGCACCGGCCTGGGTCCGCGCGCCTACGCCATCATCGGCCAGGGCATGATCGCGCGCATCATCGAATCGCGCCCGGAAGAGCTGCGCGTGTTCCTCGAGGAAGCGGCCGGCGTCTCCAAGTACAAGGAACGCAGGCGCGAAACCGAGAACCGCCTGTCCGACACGCGCGAAAACCTGCTGCGGGTCGAGGACATCCTGCGCGAACTGAACGCCAACCTGGAAAAGCTCGAAGCCCAGGCCGCGGTCGCCAACCGCTTCCGCCAGCTGCAGGCCGACCAGGAAGAAAAGCAAAAGCTGCTCTGGCTGATGCGCAAGAACGAAGCCAAGGCCGAGCAGCTCAAATTCTTCCGTGAGATGGAAGAAGCCCAGACCAGCCTGGAGGCGCAGACCGCCAAGCTGCGCAGCGTCGAGGTCGACCTGGAATACCTGCGCCAGGCCCACTTCGCCGCCGGCGACCGCTTGCACACGGCGCAGGGCGCGCTGTACCAGATCAATTCCGAGATCGGCAGCCTTGAAGCGCAGATCAAGTTCGTGGTCGAGTCGCGCACCCGCCTGCAAAGCCAGATCGCGACACTGGCGGCGCAGCGCGACGGATGGCTGGCGCAAGAACGGGAACACCGCGAAGGGCAGGAAGAAGCCGAGCTGCAGCTCGAGGAACTGGCCGCGCGCGCCGAAGGCGCCCAGATCGCGGTCGAGGTCCAGCACGAGCGCCTGCCCGATCTGGAAGCGGCCTGGCGCGCCGGCCAGGAGCAATCGACCGCGTCGCGCGCGCGCATCATGCAGGTCCAGCAGCGCATCGAGCTGGCCTCGGCCCATGGCCGCAACGCGTCCGGCATCCTGAGCAACCTGGCGACACGCCGCGAACGCCTGCAGCAGGAGAGGAATGGCCTGAACCTGCCCGACAGCGCGACCCTCGACAACCTGCGCCTGCAGCTCGAAGAAAAGCAGCAGGGCCTGGAAGAGCAGACTTTGCTGCTCGACGAGGCGACCGGGCGCCAGGAAGCGGTCGAGAGCGAACGCAAGGAAGCGCATGCGCAGGTCCAGCGTGAAAGTGCCGCCAACGCGCAGCTCGAAGCGCGCCTGAATGCGCTGCGCCAGATGCAGGACCGGGTGCAAACCCAGGGCAAGGTCCAGCCGTGGCTGGAAAAGCACGAGCTGGCGGGCTTGCCGCGCCTGTGGCAAAAGCTCGACGTCGAAGCAGGGTGGGAGACCGCCCTCGAAGCCGTGCTGCGCGAGCGCTCCGGCGCGCTGGAAGTGTCGAACATCGACTGGGCCAGGGCATTCGTCAATGATGCGCCGCCGGCACGCCTGGCGCTGTATGCGCCGCAGGCGGGCGCACACCCGGCGGCGCACGATGGCTTGCAGCCTTTCGCCAGCCTGCTGCGCGTGAACGACGCCGGCATCCGCGGCGTGCTGGACGACTGGCTGCACGGCGTCTACGTCGCGGCCAGCGCGGCCGAGGCCTTCGCCGAGCGCGCGCGCCTGCCGCAGGGCGCGGCCTTCGTGACCCGCGAGGGCCACCTGGTGACCCGCTCCAGCGTGCGCTTTCACGCGCCGGACGCCGAGCAGGACGGCATGCTGGCACGCCAGCATGATATCGAGAATACCGCCAGACAGCTCAAGGCCCAGGCCTTGCTGGCCGACGAGGCGCGCGGGCGCGCCACCCGCGCCGACGCCGCCGTCAGCGACCTGGCGCGGCGCCTGCAGGACGCACGCGGCAAGGTCGGCACGCTGCAGCGCGAGGTGCATGCGCTGCAGATCGAGGTACTCAAGCAGAGCGAGATCGAAGCCCGTTTCAACCAGCGAAGCGGCCAGATCGCAGCCGACCTGTCCGAAATCGCGGCCCAGGAAGCCGAGCAGCGCCAGGCTCAGGCGCAAGCCGAACAGGAATTTGAACAACTCGACCTGGAACTGGCCGAGCTGCAGGAAGCGCACGAGGACGGCCAGACCGCCTTCATTGAACAAGAGCAGGCGCTGGGACGGGCGCGCGAGCAGCTGCGCGAGCTGGAACGCAGCGCGCAAGAGGCGCAGTTCGCCGAGCGCGCCCAGCGCAGCCGCATCGAGGAGCTGCGCCGTACGATGCTGACTGCCGCGACCCAGGCCGAACAGGTCGGCGCCAGCCTGGCCCAGGCGCGCCTGGAGCTCGAGGCGCTCGAAAGCGGCACCGCCCACGAAGGTTTGCAAGAGCTGCTCGCACGCCGCACGACGCAAGAGGTGGCGTTGTCCGACGCCCGCCATGAGCTGGACCAGGTCGCCCAACAGCTGCGCGCGGCGGAAGAGGCGCGCATGGGATCCGAGCGCAGCCTGCAGCCGCAGCGCGACCGCATCACCGAGATGCAGCTCAAGGAGCAGGCCGCGCGCCTGAACCAGGAGCAGTTCGCCGAGGCGCTGGCCGCCACCGGGGCCGACGAGGCGGCGCTGTCCGAAAAGCTCGACCCCGAGGTGAAGCCGCAATACCTGCAGGGCGAAGTCACGCGCCTGACGAATGCCATCAGCGGCCTTGGCGCGGTCAACCTGGCGGCGGTCGACGAGCTGGCCCAGGCCAGCGAGCGCAAGCGCTTCCTCGATTCGCAGAACGCCGACCTGAGCGAAGCCATCGCCACGCTCGAGGATGCGATCGGCCGCATCGACCGCGAGACGCGCGACCTGCTATCCGATACCTTTGATCGCGTCAACGGCCATTTCTCGGAACTGTTCCCGATCCTGTTCGGCGGCGGCAACGCCAAGCTGGTGATGACCGGCGACGAGATCCTGGACGCCGGCGTGCAGGTCATGGCCCAGCCGCCGGGCAAGAAGAACGCCACCATCCACCTGCTGTCGGGCGGCGAGAAGGCCCTGACCGCGACCGCGCTGGTGTTCTCGATGTTCCGCCTGAACCCGGCGCCATTCTGCCTGCTGGACGAGGTCGACGCGCCGCTGGACGACGCCAATACCGAGCGTTTCTGCCGCATGGTCAAGCGTATGTCCGACCATACCCAGTTCCTGTTCATCTCGCATAACAAGATCGCGATGGAGATGGCCAGCCAGCTGATCGGCGTGACGATGCAGGAGCAGGGCGTGTCGCGCATCGTCGCGGTGGACATGGAGTCGGCTGCCGACCTGGCGGCCGCCTGAGCGGACGAGGTGTTCCGCTAGCGCCGTGCTACACTCGTCCGGCCCGGTCCGGGCATGTTTCGAGCCCCAGCCCAGTTTCCTGCAATGACCGACCACTCCCAGCCACCGCAGTCTTGTACCTTGCCCACAGCGCTGGCGCAGGGACTGCGGCTGATCCGCGCGTCGCCCGCCCCCATGCTGATCCTGCGCGGCGATACCGGCATGGCTGCCGCCAACGCCGCGTTCACGGCGCTGCTGGCCGGGCCCTGGCCCGCCGACACGTGGATGCCTTCGGCCGCGCTGCTGCCGGGCGCCGGCGAACCGGCCGCGCGTATCCTCGACGGCAGCCTGGTCCAGGCCAGCACCGAGCTGGCGCTGGCCACGCGCGTGCGGCTGGCGCTGTCGCCCGTGTGCGAGGCCGATGACGCCATCGTCGGCGTGCTCGGTGTGGCCACGGCCGTGCCGCAAGAAGCCGACCTCGCCGCACGCGAACTGGGGCGACTGGTCGAGCTCAGTCCGGTCGGGGTGGTGCGCTACACCCATGACGGCGGCATCCTCGACTGCAACGACGCCTTTCTCGCGATGCTCGGGCTGGACCAGGCAGAGCGCGGCCGCGGCCTGTCCTGGCGAGCGCTGACGCCGCCCGAGTGGCGCGAAACTGACGACATCGGCCTGGCGCGGCTACAGTCGCATGGCTTGTTGCCGCTGTTCGAGAAGGAATTCTTGCACCGCGACGGCCACCGCATCCCGGTGCTGGTGGGCGCCGGCAACCTGGTGGCCGACAGCAGCCAGGGCTTTGCGGTGGTGATCGACATCTCGGCGACGCGCGCCGCCGAGCGCGCGCTGGCCGAGAGCGAAGCGCGCTTTCGCGCGATCACCAACGCGATGCCGCAGATGGTCTGGTCGACCCGCGCCGACGGCTTTCATGACTATTACAACGACCAGTGGTATGCCTTCACCGGCATGCCGGCCGGATCGACCGACGGCGAAGGCTGGAACGGGATGTTCCATCCGGACGACCAGGACGCCGCCTGGGCCAGGTGGCGCCATTCGCTGGCCAGTGGCGAGCCCTATGAGATCGAATACCGGTTGCGCCACCGCGACGGCAGCTACCGCTGGGTGCTCGGCCGCGCCCTGCCGGTGCGCGACGCCAGCGGCGAGATCGTGCGCTGGATGGGCACCTGCACCGACATCCACGAGCACAAGCTGAGCGAGGATGCGCTGCGCGAGGCCGACCAGCGCAAGGACGAATTCCTCGCCATGCTCGGCCACGAGCTGCGCAACCCGCTGGCGCCGATCCGCAGCGCGGCGGCGCTGCTGCCGCTGGCGAAAGGCGATCCGGCCCGGATCGAGCATATCGGCCGCGTGATCGCGCGCCAGTCGACCCACATGACGGGCCTGATCGACGACCTGCTGGACGTCTCGCGCGTGACGCGCGGCTTGATCGCGCTGGAACAAGAGGACGTGGCGGCACGCCTGCTGGTCGACGAAGCCGTCGAACAGGCGCGCCCGCTGATCGAGGCGCGCTCGCATGCGCTGTCGATCGACGACGCCACCGGCGGGGCCTGCGTGCACGGCGACCGCAAGCGCCTGGTCCAGGTGCTGGCGAACCTGCTGTCGAATGCCACGAAGTTCACGCCGCCCGGCGGTCGCATCGTCGTCGACCTGAAGCCGGCAGGAGCGATGATCGAGATCACGGTGAGCGACAACGGCATCGGCATGGCGCCCGATCTGGTCGGCAGCGTGTTCGAGCTGTTCCGCCAGGGGCAACGCACGCCCGACCGCTCGCAGGGCGGGCTGGGCATCGGGCTGGCGCTGGTGAAGAAGCTGGTGCAGCTTCACGGCGGCCAGGTGAGCGCAGTGAGCGCGGGGGAAGGGCTGGGCAGCGCCATCGTGCTGGCCTTGCCCGCCTGCCGCCAGCCGGCCAGCCCGGCAAGGGCGCCATAAACACGGAACAAATAGGAGATGCAGCTGCAATCCATGGCATCCGGGCGGGCGAGTTGGTATCATTGCATGAGTTTTCGTGGGGAGAACGCCCGCACGGATGGCAACCGATCGAATTAACCATTTCGCGAACAGAGAACCGCGTGGCCGGCCAGGCGCGCAGGTTCGGCGCGAATCTCGCTATTGAGGCACACGCAGCATGACTGATTTCCAAATGAGCCTAATCGCAGCTGGCGGCGTCTTCGTCGTCGGCGTCATCACCTATAACAAGTGGCAGGAATACAAGGCCAGGAAGAGCGTCGAGCGCGCCTTCGCCTCCGACCATGACGATGTGCTGATGCGCGATGGCGAGCAGCCGCCCGGCGCCGACCGCCACGAACCGGTGCTCGAGGCCGGCCTGGAGCCGCCGCTGGTCGCCAAGGAACCCGTGCTCGACGCGGACGCCTTCGCACCGGCCGACGTCAAGCCCGAGCCGCAGCTCGACGATTCCGCGGCGCCTGCCGGCGTTCCAGCCGCTGCTCCGGCAGCTGCGGCGGCCGGACCGGTCGGTATTCCCGCCGGCGCGCCGACGACAACCTACCGCGCCACCGGCGCCAGCGCCGCCCAGGACGCGGTGGCCGCCTCGCTGCCCGGCACCCGTCCCGGCATGGCGCCGGCCGAACTGGCCGAATGCCTGGTCGATCCGCTGATCGACTGCCTGATCCCGCTGTCGCTCGAGACTCCGGTCCGCGGCGACAAGATCCTGCCGGCGCTGCTGAAGCTGCGCCGCGTCGGCAACAAGCCGATCCACTACATCGGTTTCGCCGTCAGCGGCGAATGGGAGCCGATCGTGCATGGTGGCGTGTACACCAAGCTGCAGGCCGGCGTGCAGATGGCGACCCGCACCACGGCGCTGAACGAACTCGAATACTCCGAACTGGTCACGCGCCTGCGCGCGGTGGCCGACGAGATCGGCGCCGAACCCGAAGTGCCGGACATGATCGAGGTGATGGCCGAGGCGCGCATCCTGCACCGCTTCGTGGCCGGCCACGACGCCCAACTGGGCGTGAACCTGGCCGCCAATGGCGCGCCGTGGGCGATGTCGACCCTGATCGGCGCGCTCGAGAATGCCGGCTTCGACGTGCGTCCGGACGGCCGCTTCGCGATGCCCGATGGCGAAGGCGGCGTGCTGTTCACCCTGTCGACCAACGTCAACCTGGGCGCCGACACGACCTCGCGCCTGACCCTGCTGCTCGACGTCCCATGCGTTGCGCCGGCACGCGATGGCTTCGGCCGCATGGTCGATACGGCGCGCGGCCTCACCCAGCGCCTGGACGCGACCATCGTCGACGACGGCGACCAGCCGCTGATGGACGAGGCGCTCGACGAGATCAAGAGCCAGGTCGGCGAGTTCTATCAAGAGATGGACGCGACCGACATTCCCGCCGGCTCGACCCGCGCGCTGCGCCTGTTCAGCTGAGGATTCCCGGTGAGCGAGCAACAGAAACACTTGCAGCGGATGGCATGGCTGGTCGCGGAACTGAACCGCGCCAGCTATAACTACCACGTGCTGGACGCGCCGACGATCCCCGACGCCGAGTACGACAAGCTGTACCACGAGCTGCTGGCGCTGGAGACTGAATACCCCGCGGCCGTGGATCCCGACTCGCCGACCCAGCGCGTGGGCGATGCCCCGATCCCCGAGTTCAGCCAGGTGACGCACGCGGTGCCGATGCTGTCGCTGAATAACGGTTTCACCGACGACGACATCGAGAACTTCGACCGCCGGGTGCGCGAAGGGCTGGAAACCGGCCAGGTGGCCTACAACGCCGAGCTCAAATTCGACGGCCTGGCGATCAGCCTGCGCTACGAGAGCGGGCGCCTGGTGCAGGCCGCGACCCGCGGCGACGGCTATACCGGCGAAGACGTCACCGCCAATATCCGCACCGTCAACGTTATCCCGCTGCGCCTGCACGGCGACGACGTGCCGGCGGTGCTCGAGGTACGCGGCGAAGTGCTGATGTTCAAGCGCGACTTCGAGGCCCTGAACGAGCGTCAGCGCGCCGGCGGACAAAAGGAATTCGCCAACCCGCGCAATGCCGCCGCCGGTAGCCTGCGCCAGCTCGATTCGCGCATCACGCGCCAGCGCAAGCTGCGCTTTTTCGCCTATGGCGTCGGCCAGCTCGACGGCGCCGAGCTGCCCGGGACGCACTCGGCGACGCTCGACTGGCTGGGCGCCCTCGGCCTGCCGGTGGCGAAAGAGCGCAAGGTCGTCACCGGCCAGAATGGCATGCTGGATTTCTACCGCGATGTCGGCGAGCGCCGCAAGTCGCTACCGTATGAAATCGACGGCGTGGTATACAAGGTCGACCGCCTCGACGACCAGCGTGCGCTCGGCTTCGTGTCGCGCGCGCCGCGCTTCGCCCTGGCCCATAAATTCCCGGCCGAAGAGGCCTTGACCACGGTCCAGGCGATCGAGGTGCAGGTCGGCCGCACCGGCGCCATCACGCCGGTGGCGCGCCTGGTGCCGGTCTCGGTCGGCGGCGTGACCGTCACCAACGCCACCTTGCACAACGAGGACGAGGTACGGCGCAAGGACGTGCGCGTGGGCGACACCGTGATCGTGCGCCGCGCCGGCGACGTGATCCCCGAGGTGTTGTCGGTGGTGCTGGAGCGCCGCCCGAGCCCCGCGCCGGCGATGTATGTATTGCCGAAGCAGTGCCCGGTTTGCGGCTCGCACGTGGTGCGCGAAGAGGACGAGGCGGTCGCGCGCTGTTCCGGTGGCCTGACCTGCGCCGCCCAGCGCAAGGAAGCCATCCGCCATTTCGCCGGCCGCCGCATGATGGACATCGAGGGCCTGGGCGACCGCTATATCGACAGCCTGGTCGAGGCCAACCTGGTCAAGGGCGTGGCCGATCTGTACCGCTTGAACCTGGACCACCTGCTCAAGATGAAGCGCCTGGCGGATGAACGCGACGGCACCACGCCCGAGACGGTCAAGCAGGGCAAGGTCGCCACCAAGTGGGCCGACAACCTGCTCGCCGCGATCGCCGCCAGCAAGGCGCCGCCGCTCGAGCGATTGCTGTTCGCGCTCGGCATCCGTCACGTGGGCGAATCCACGGCCAAGACCCTGGCCGACTGGCTCGGCAGCCTGGCGCTGGTGCGCCGCGCGCCGGCCGCGCTGCTGCGCGTGCTGCCCGATATCGGCGGTACGGTGGCGGAGTCGATCGCCGAATTCTTCGCCGAGGAAAAGAACCAGATCGCGCTCAATGCCTTGCTGGACGCGGGCGTTGGCCCACGCGACGAGCATCCGCCCAAGGCGCAGCTGCGCGAAAAACTGGACGAGATCAAGTTGCTGGCCGCGCTCGACATACCCAGACTGACCGAGCCGCGCGCGCGCCAGGTGCTGGGTGCCGGCCAGACGCTGGAAGACGTCGGCGTGCGCACCGACTTCGGCATCTTCGGCCTGCCGGCGGGCGTGGCCCAGGCGCTCGAGGAATGGATGGCAGTGCGCGCCAACCGGGAGCTGGTGCAGTCGCTGGCGGCCCTGCGCCGTTCGCTGCTGGAATCCCTGCCCGAGGCGGCGGCCGCCGCACCCGAGGGGCCGCTCACCGGCAAGACCTTCGTCCTGACCGGCACCTTGCCGACCATGAGCCGCGATGCGGCCGGCGCGCTGATCGAGCAGGCCGGCGGCAAGGTATCGGGCTCGGTGTCGAAGAAGACGTCGTACGTGGTGGCCGGGGCGGAAGCGGGCAGCAAGCTGGCCAAGGCCGAGGAGCTGGGCGTGACGATCCTGGACGAGGCTGCGCTGCTGGCGCTGCTCGGACAGTGATGCGGCCGGCAAGCAGGACAATCAACCAACCAACAACCAGAACAAGATGACCCTGATTCGCAAAGCCGTATTCCCCGTCGCCGGCCTGGGCAGCCGTTTCCTGCCCGCGACCAAGGCGCAGCCGAAAGAGATGCTGCCGATTGTCGACAAGCCCCTGATCCAGTACGCGGTCGAAGAAGCGGTGGCCGCCGGCATCACGGAACTGATCTTCATCACGGGCCGCAACAAGCGCGCCATCGAAGACCATTTCGACAAGGCCTACGAGCTCGAATCCGAGCTCGAGGCGGCCGGCAAGCAGGCGCTGCTCGAGACCGTGCGTGGCGTGATCCCGAAGAGCGTCAACTGCATCTACATCCGCCAATCGTCGCCGCTGGGCCTGGGCCATGCGGTGCTGTGCGCGCGCCCGGTGGTCGGCGAGGAGCCGTTCGCCGTGCTGCTGGCCGACGACTTCATGGATACGGCCGACGGCCAGAAGCCGGTGCTGGCCCAGATGACCGACGTCTACGCCTATGAACGCAGCAGTATCCTGGCGGTGCAGGACGTGCCGCGCGAGCATACTCGCCAATATGGCATTGTCAGCACTTCGGCCTACCGCACCGACCTGGAGCTGGTATCCGGCATCGTCGAGAAGCCGCAGCCGGCAAACGCGCCGTCGACCCTGGCCGTGGTGGGCCGCTACGTGCTATCGCCGTCGATCTTCGGCTACCTCGAGACGCTGGGCAAGGGCGCCGGCGGCGAGATCCAGCTCACCGACGGCATCGCGGCGCTGATGCAGGCCGAGCGCGTGCTGGCCTATCGCTACGCCGGCCAGCGCTACGATTGCGGCTCCAAGCTGGGCTATCTGCAGGCCACGGCCGCCATCGGCCTGAAGCACCCCGAGACGGCCGAGGGCTTCCGCGCCTCGCTGGCCGCCCTGCTCGAAGCGAAGGGCTGACCATGACGGTGCGCGAGATCCTGAAAATGGGCGACCCGCGCCTGCTGCGGGTGGCCGAGCAGGTCACGCGGTTCGATACGACCGAACTGCACGCGCTGGTCGCCGACATGTTCGAGACCATGCACGCCGCCAGTGGCGCCGGCCTGGCCGCGCCGCAGATCGGCGTCAACCTGCAGTTGGTGATCTTCGGCTTCGGCAGCAACCAGCGCTATCCCGATGCGCCGCCAGTACCCGAGACGGTGTTGATCAATCCCGTGCTCACCGCCCTGTCGCAAGAGCTCGAAGAGGGCTTCGAAGGGTGCCTGTCGGTACCGGGCCTGCGCGGCAGCGTGCCGCGCCATACGCGCCTGCGCTACGAGGGGTTCGACCAGTTCGGCAAGCGCATCGTGCGTGACGCCGAAGGCTTCCACGCGCGCGTGGTGCAGCATGAGGTGGATCACCTGCTGGGCATCCTGTACCCGATGCGGATCCGCGACTTTTCGCGCTTCGGCTTTACCGAAGTGATGTTCCCCCACCTTGATCCCGGAGCCGACGATTGAGCCGCGCCTTACTCTCGCTGACAGCCTTCTGCGCGGCGTGCTGCGCCGCGCCGCTTGCCACGGCAGCCGATTTCTTCACGAAGATCGATCCTTCGCCGACCAGCCAGTTGTGGGTCGATACCGGTTTCTACACCGCCCACTTCGACCGCGACAAGGACCTGAACGACAACAACAAGGGACTGGCGCTCGAGTATCGCTTCAAGGGCACCATGAGCGCCACCGCCGGCCGCTTCTATAACAGCGACCGCGCCTGGTCGAACTATGCGGGCGTGATCTGGCAGCCGTATGCGGTCGGCCCGGTGCGCGTCGGCCTGGCGCTTGCCGCCTTCGACGGCTATCCGAAGACACGCGACGGCGGCTGGTTCCCGGGTGTGATCCCGACCCTGACCTATGAGTACCAGCGGGTCGGCGTGAACGTCGGGATCATCCCGAACTACAAGGACCGGCTGTATGGCGGCATCTCGTTCCAGCTGAAGTTCAAGCTGTTCGAAAAATGACATGGGCCGCGTGATGCGGCCCATGTCATGAACGATGATCAGCTCTCTTTCGGATACGGACTCGGTCCGCCATCCGCGATGAACTGGTCGATCCGCTGCTGCAGCACCGGCAGCGGCACCGATCCGACGTGCAGCACCGTGTCGTGGAAATGGCGGATGTCGAACTTCGGCCCCAGCGCCTTCTCGGCGCGCGCGCGCGCTTCCTGGATCGCCATCTGGCCCAGGTAGTACGACAGCGCCTGGCCCGGCCACGAGATATAGCGGTCCACCTCGGTCTCGACCTCGTGCTTCGACAGTGCGGTATTTTCCAGCAGGTAGTTCTGCGCCTGCTCGCGGGTCCAGCCCTTGGCGTGGATGCCGGTGTCGACCACCAGGCGCGAGGCGCGCCAGGCCTGGTAGCTCAGCATGCCGAACACTTCGTACGGGGTCTCGTAGATATCCATCTCGGTGCCCAGGCGCTCGGTGTACAGGGCCCAGCCTTCGCCATACGCCGAGATATAGGCGCGGCGGAAAGGCGGCACGCCTTTCTGCTCCTGCGCCAGCGGAATCTGGAAGGCGTGGCCCGGCGCCGATTCGTGCAGGGTCAGGGCCGGGAGGCTATAAAGCGGCCGCGCCGGCAGGTTGTAGGTATTGACCCAGTACGTGCCGGGACCACCGCGGCCCGCGGTCCAGAACGGCGCCTGGTCGTCCGGCACCGGGATGATCGCGAAGCGGCGGCGCGGCAGGTGACCGAAGAACTGGTCGGCCTTGGCGTCGAATTTCTTCGAGGTCCAGGCCGCGCTCTTGAGCAGTTCGTCCGGAGTCTTGGCGTAGAAGCGCGGATCGGTGCGCAAGAACTGCAGGAAGGCTTGCAGGTCGCCCTTGAACTCCACCTGCTTCATGATGTCGTGCATCTCGGCGCGGATCTTCGCCATCTCGGCCAGGCCGACCGCGTGGATCTGGTCGGCGCTCATGTCGGTGGTGGTGAATTCGACGATCTTCGACTGGTAGTACGCTTTCCCTCCCGGCATGTCCTGGGCCGCCAGCGTGGTGCGCGCCTTCGGCACGTACTCGTCGCGGAAGTAGGCCAGGGCCTTGGCATAAGCCGGCTGCACCTTGCCCTGGATGATGGCCACCGCCTGCTGGCGCAGCGCTTCCTGCTCGGCGGCGGGTATCGTGGACGGCATCTGCTTGAAGGGGTTGTAGAACACCACGTCCTGCGGCGTCTTCGCGTCGGTCACCGAGGTCAAGGTGCCTTCGCGGCCGGCCAGCGTGACCTTCGGCGGGGTAAAGCCGCGCGCCAGGCCTGCGCGCATATTGTCCAGCTCCTGGTCGAAGTAGGCCGGCAGGCCGTCCAGCAGGCGCAGGTAGTTGCGGTATTCGTCTGCGCTCTTGAACTGGCGCCGCGCGGCATAGGCGACGTCGGACCAGAAGGCGCTGTCGGCGTTCACCGGCTGCTCGTACTCGCGAAAACGCTGGGCGTCGTGCAGGGCGGCGACCTGGGCGCGGTAAACGGCGAAGTTGATGCGTTCGGCCGGCGACAACGCGGCCGGCTCGATCGCGTCGAGCTCCTTCAGGATACCGGCCCAGTAGACGCGGCGCGCTTCCTGGGCGGCCGCGTCGACCCGCGCAAACCCCGGGTTGGCGTTGGGGGCGGCTTCATCGCGCGCCAGGCGCTCGGCGATGCGCCACTTCCACTCCTTGGTGTAGATCTGCTTGAAACGCGCATCGGCCGCACCCGCCTTGGCGCCGGAGGCCGCGCTAACCGCCGGCGCCGCCGTCGCGGCGCCTGCTGCCGGCGCGAGCGCCAGACCCATTGCCATCAAGGCCGTCGAGACGACGGCGGCCACCTTTTTCTTATCCATTGATCCTCAGCTTGATTAAGAGCATGATTGCTCGGCGATACACATCTTAGCGGGGAAACCGCCACATGCCTATCGCATGTTTTGTATCGTAAATACCTGCATGGACGAGTCGTGCAGCGCACATTTAGTCGCCTGGCGCCCGAAGAATGGGAGAAAGCCAAGATATAATGTTCGCTAATCTTCGCCGGCCTGGTGCGTGGCGACCCCCGCACCATGTGTGCATGGACCTTTCATGATGACAACGGCAGCGATTGTTATTCAACTCAAACATGATGACGAGTAAGGGCGGCCCGGGACGTTCCGAGGAGCATATTCGGTTACTCCAGTCCTGGCGCCGTCTGGCCGACCAACTGGGTCCGCTCATCGGCGACAGCGGCTTTTGTGCGCTGTTCGCACGCGCATGCCGTCTCGTCGGTCCTGAATTCAGATGGTTGACGGATGGCCCGCCATGCAAGACCCGCGACGCGCAAATCACTGCGCTGGACGAATTGCTGGCCAGCGTGGCACCTGAACACGCCAAAGCCGCGCATGCGGCGCTGCTCCGGACGTTTACCGAGTTGCTGGCGTCCTTGATCGGCCAGACGCTCGCGCGTCGCCTGCTCGATGCCGCCGCCCGTGACGGGGAAGAGAAGAATGCACAGGAGCACAAGTAATGAGCGATAAAGTATCCCTTGGTAAGCTGAGCACTGGCGTGCAAGGGCTGGATGTTCTCCTGGGGGGAGGGCTGAGCGAATTCTCCTTCAACCTGATCGCCGGGCCGCCCGGATCGGGCAAGACGACGCTGGCCCACCAGATCATGTTTTCGCTGGCCAGCAACGAGCGCCGCGCGCTGTTCTTCACGGTGCTGGGCGAGCCGCCGCTCAAGATGCTGCGCTACCAGCAGCAGTACAGCTTCTTCGACATGGACATGGTCGGCAACTGCGTGCGCTACGTCAACCTGGCCGAAGACCTGCGCACGGGCGACTTCAGCGGCGTGCTCGAGCGCCTGATGAAAGAAGTCGAGGATTTTTCGCCGAGCCTGGTGTTCGTCGATTCGTTCCGCTCGGTGGCGCAGACTGCGCGCGCCGGCAACGAGGGCGTGTCCGACCTGCAGCATTTCATTCAGGATCTCGGCACCCGCATGACGAGCTGGCAGGCCACCACTTTCCTGATCGGCGAATACCAGCATGGCGATGCCGAGGCGAGCCCGATCATGACGGTGGCCGATGGCATGATCTCGCTGACCCCGGTCCATGAAGACAATTCGGTGGTGCGCAAGATGCGGGTGGTGAAGATGCGCGGTCAGGCCCACCTGGGCGGTTCGCACACTTTCCGGATCACCGACGACGGCATCCGCGTCTACCCCCGCCTGTTGCCGCCGCTGGCGGCCGATCACCATGGCGGCAAGCAGTCCGACACCGATCCCGAGCGCATCCCGACCGGCACGCCGGACCTCGACGCGCTGCTGCATGGCGGCCTGCCGCAAGGCCACTCCCTGCTGGTGTCCGGCCCGAGCGGTTGCGGCAAGACGATCCTGGGCACCCGCTTCCTGCAAGAGGGCGCGCGCCGCGGCGAAAAGGGCGTGGCGGTGTCGTTCGAAAAGGGCGCGTCGAGGCTGCGCAATGCGACACTGGCTGCGCTGGTTGCGAACGGCGATGTCGAGACGGTCGAAAGTCGCCTGATCGACCTTACCGTGGACGAGCTGCTCGACGAGATGAACGAGGCGATCGACCGCACCGGCGCGCGCCGGGTGGTGGTCGATTCGCTGTCCGAGCTGGCGCTGTACCTGGCGCCGGAGGGCCGCAACCAGCTGCGCTCGACCGTGTTCCAGATGTTGTCCTCGCTGGCCAAGCGCGGCGTCAGCGTTCTGGTGACGATGGGCCTGGATGACGATTTCACCCAGCTGAGGTTCAGCCAGTCCGAGATCGCCTACCTGACCGATGCCATCGTGCTGATGCGTTTCGGCGAAAGCGGGGGCCAGCTGCGCCGCTTCATCTCGGTGGTCAAGGTGCGCGGCAGCGCGCACAGCGCCGACCTGCGCGAGTTCCACATCGGCGACGACGGGATCCACATCCATCCGATCAGCACCGAATACGAAGGCATCTTGCACGGACTGCCCCTATCACGCGGGACACCCTGAATGGATCTCATGGCGGCGACAGTGGGCATCAACGAAGACCCCCCGGCGCGTCGCCTTGCGGCGCTTGAGCTCGAGAACGCCCAGCTGCGTCGCGATCTCGACACGAGCACCCGACTGACCGCGAGCCTGCGCGAAGCCAACGAACACCTGGTGCTGGCCGCGGTCGACGCCCAGACTTCGCGCGACGACGCCGAAGAAGACAACCGGCGCCAGAACGAGTTCCTCGCCATGCTGGCGCACGAATTGCGCAATCCCCTGGTGCCGATCAGCGTCTCGGCCAGCCTGCTCGAGCGCTCGGCGGTCAGCACCGGCACGCTCGAACGCCTGACCGGCGTGATCCAGCGCCAGGTCGGCCATATGGCGCGCCTGCTGGACGACCTGCTCGATGCCGCGCGCCTGAGCAGCGGCAAGATCACGCTCGCGATCGAACCGCTGCGGCTGGCCGAGCTGATCGAGCATGCGGCAGACACCGTGATGCCGCGCGTGCGCGAACGCGGCCAGGAACTGGCGATCGCGCCGCTGGCCGACAATCTGGTGGTCGATGGCGACCGGGTGCGCCTGACCCAGGTGTTCACCAACCTGCTCAGCAATGCTTCCAAATACACCCAGGACGGTGGCAAGATCTCGGTCGCGGCCCAGGCCGACGACGGGGGCGACCAGGGTGTCTCGGTCACGATCAAGGACAATGGTTCGGGGATGTCCGATGAGACCATCGGCCGCGCCTTCGACCTGTTTACACAGGGGCCGCGTTCTCTGGCGCGCTCGGAAGGCGGGCTTGGGGTCGGGCTGAACGTGGTGCGCAACCTGGTCACCATGCACGGCGGGACGGTCGGCGCGGCCAGCCCGGGACTGGGGCAGGGCAGCACCTTCACGGTATGCCTGCCGCTGTCGAGCGCCGCCGCGCCCAGCGGCGGCGTCCCCGGCGCCGCACTGGTCGCCGGCGCCGCACGCCGTATCCTGATCGTCGAGGACAATGTCGACGCTTCGGACGTGCTGCGCATGCTGCTCGAAGTCGAAGGCCACCGGGTCGAGATCGCGGGCGACGGCCATCAAGGGCTGGCGCTGGCGCTGGAAGGGCGGTTCGATGCGATCCTGTGCGATATCGGACTGCCGGGCCTGGATGGCCTGGAATTGATGGCGCGGCTGCGCGCGGCGCCGCTGGCCTTGCGGCCGCTGGCGATCGCGCTGTCGGGCTACGGCCAGCCGCAAGACCGCGAACGCGCCTTGGCGGCCGGGTTCGACCGTTACCTGGTCAAGCCCGTGGCGCCAGGAGTATTGATCGAGATGCTGGCAGCCTGACGCCGGGTCCACGGCCGTCATCGGCGCCGCACCATGGTCTCATTGCGATCCGGCGTCACGCTGGCCCGGGGTTGGCGGCAAGGCCGTCAGTCCTACGCGAACAGGCGCTGCAAACGCGCCACCGCTTCTTCGATCCGCTCGTATCTGGTCGCATACGAAAAACGCACGTGGCGTTCTGGCGCCGCCACCCCGAAATCGTCGCCGGGCACGATCGCCACGTGCGCATCGTGCAGCACCGCCATGCTGAATGCCGCGCTGTCGGCGCGCTGCGCATGCGCCACCTGGTCGATGTCGGCATACACATAGAAGGCGCCGTCCGGCATCACCGGGACCCCGAAGCCGAGTTCGCGCAGGGCCGGCACCAGGTAGTCACGGCGGCGCTGGAATTCGCGCCGGCGCTGCTCGAAGATGTCCAGCGCCTCGGGATGGAAGCAGGCGAGCGCCGCATGCTGGGCCACGGTCGGCGCGCAGATGAACAGGTTCTGGGCCAGTTTCTCGAATACCGGCACCAGGCTGTCGGGAACCACCAGCCAACCCAGTCGCCAGCCGGTCATATTGAAGTACTTGGAGAAGCTGTTCACGGTGATCACGTCGGGGTCGAGCGCCAGCGCGCTCACCGGCTTGTGGTCATACGACAAGCCCTGGTAAATTTCGTCGACGATGGCGAAGCCACCGCGGGCGCGCACCGCCGCCAGCATGTCGCGCAACTGGCTCGGCGTCATCGAGGTGCCGGTCGGATTCGACGGCGAGGCCACCAGCACGCCACGCGTACGGTCGGTCCAGCGCTCGGCCACGTGGTGGGCGCCGAGCTGGTAGCGGTCCTCGAACGAGGACGGCACCAGCACCGGCTTGCCGCCGAAGCTGGCCACGAAATGGCGGTTGCAGGGATATGACGGGTCGGGCATCAGGACCTCGTCACCTTCGGACACCAGCGCGGCGCAGGCCAGCAGCAGGCCGGCCGAGGCGCCGGCGGTGATCACGATGCGGCGCGGGTCGATATCCAGGCCCGAGACGAAGGCGTAGTGGCCGGAGATGGCCGCGCGCAGTTCGTGCAAGCCGAGCGACTCGGTGTATTGGGTGACGCCGCCGCGGATCGCCTCCATCGCGGCGCTGGCCACGATGTCGGGGGCGGTGAAATCGGGCTCGCCGACGCTCATGCTGATGATGTCATGGCCGGCGCGTTTGAGTTCGCCTGCGGCCTTGACCATCTCCATGACGCGGAACGGTTCGATCGCGTGCACGCGCTGCGCGACCTGGAGCTGGGAAGTGAGGGTGGTAGGAGACATGCTGGTGGAGGTGATCGAAGAAACCCCGCCATCTTACTGGAACCCGGGCGCGCGTGTGGCGCGCACCGGGATAGCGCTTACTGGTGCGCGTGGTGCGCGGCCGTCAGGCGCCGCATCAGTGGCAGCGCCGCCAGCGCAATGAAGGTACAGGCAATCGCGGCCAGGCCCAGCTTGTTGAACAGGCTGGTGTAGATCGGCAGCGTCTGCAGGGGGTCGGTCATCCCTTGCGGCACGCTGGCCATGGTCGCCACCAGGCCGCCCAGGTATTGCGAAATGCCGACCGCGACGAAATAGGCGCCCATCATGAACCCGCCCATGCGCGCCGGCACGTAGCGCGCGATCATCGCCAGCCCCAGGCCGCTCACCAGCAGCTCGCCCAGCGAATACAGGCCGTAGCCCGCGATCATGATCCAGGACGAGGTCAGGCCGTTGACGGCGAAGGCGCCGGCGAAACCGTAGGTGAAGAAGCCGGCGGCGACCACGGCGAAGCCGAGCGCGAACTTGGCGGCGATCGACAGGTCCAGGCGGCCGCCGCGCGAACGCGTGTAGACCCAGGCCAGCACCGGGCTCAAGAGCATGATCCAGATCGCGTTGAGCGCCTGGAACTGGGCCGGCGACCAGGTGAACAGGTGGCTGCCGAACAGGCTGAAGTCGAGGTCGACGTTGCGCAGCGCGAACAGCGAGAGCGAGGTCGACATCTGCTGGTAGAAGATAAAGAAGAACACCGTCTGCAGGGTCAGCACCAGCGCCGCCACCAGGCCGGCGCGCTCGCTGGCCTGGCTGGTGCGGATCAGGTGGATGAAGATGCCCAGCACGACCAGGCCGGCCGCGTAGACGAACAGGCGCGCCAGCCACTGGTATTCGAGAATGAAGGCGGATGCGATCACGGCCAGCACACCGCCGCCCAGGACCAGACCCAGCTTGCCCCAGTCCAGCGGCAGCTCGTCCGGCGGCGAACCGATGTGGTTGATGGTGCGGCGCAGCACGGCGACCGTGAGCAGGCCCACCCACAGGCCGACGCTGCACACGGCGAAGGCCAGGTGCCAGCCGAGGTCACCGCCGGAGCTAGCGTTGAAATGGTCCTTGATCGCCGGCGTGGCCAGCATCGAGACGGTCGAGCCGACGTTGACCGCCATGTAGTAGATGGTGAACGCGCTGTCGATCTTGGCGTCGTCGCCTTCGTAGATCTTGCGCACCAGGTTGGCGGTATTGGGCTTGAACAGGCCGTTGCCGACCACGATCACCCCCAGCGCCACGAAGGTGAGCCAGGTGCCGCTGACCGGGATGCCCATCAGCGCGTAGCCCAGGGACAGGATGATGGCGCCGATGATCATGCTGCGCCGGGTGCCGAGCACCTTGTCGCCGATCCAGCCGCCGATGGCCGGCGCCACGTAGATCAGCGCGGCCGCGGCGCCCCACACCAGGGTGGCGCGGGTATCGTCGAAGCCCAGGCGCTGCACCATGAAGTAGACGATCAGCGCCTGCATCCCGTAGTAGCCGAAGCGCTCCCACAACTCGATCAGGGCCACGGTGAGGAAGGAGCGGGTCTGGCTGACAGCGGGGCCGGGCCCGCCCGCGTTCCGAAGGTTTGGCTGGTGCTGCATATGAATCCTTTGACAACGGCGCCGCGCATGGCCGGCGAAAAATCCGACGATCCTATGCCAGATGGATGAAATATGCAATCTTGACGGCGGGTAGCGACATTGCGCTGACATGGCCGTGTTCCAGGACGATCGAGGTTCGCGCGAGGCGAGCGGGGGTTGGCATCGGCGCCGTATTGGGCGCCGTCATGGCGGGCGCGACGCCGACTGCCGACCACCGACCACCAGCACTTGTTCAGCACCGCGGCGGCGGCCTGGACAGGATCCATGCATGCGCCATCTGTGATTCGACGTGGCGTCGGTGGTGCAGGCCGGCCTGGCGGCCGACGAACGCGGCGTCTGGTGCGGCGCCTGCCAGCTGGGCGTGGGCCGGGTACTGCACGGCTCCGAGGCGCCGCCCGCAGGCACGGCCGATATGTCTGGCGGCTGGGACGCCTTCCTGCGCCTGCGGCTGGACGCGCCGAAAGTGGCGCGCAACGTGGCGCCGGATCCGCGATAACCCGCACCGAAGCTTACAGTTTCGCGACATTCTGCCGACAATAATCCGGAACATGCCCCTTGCCGGCCTGCCTAGAATCCCCTTGTTTGTCAAGACAGTCGCCGGCACGCACCGGCTCACATCACAACAGGGGACATGCATGCATCACCACATCACATTCACCGCCATGGCCATGGGCTGCGCGCTGCTGCTGGCCGGCTGCGGCGGCTCCAGCGACGACGACGCCAAGCCGCCGGTCACGGTCCAGCCGCCACCGTCGGCCAGCACCCTCGACGTCCTCACCACCACCGCGCGCGGCATGGAAAGCGTCGTCTATTTTGGCGGCAGCGCCTACCTGTCCCTGTCCAACAGCAAAACCGAAGGCTCGGCCGTGCTCAAGGCGACCTTGCCGCTGACGCGCTCCTCGAGCTGGACACCGGTCAGCCAGGGCGCCTGCGCCATGGGCAAGCAGGGCGACTTCATCGTGCGCGCGCCGAAGCTCAAGATGGTGGGCCAGGATATGTGGCTGATGCAGCCGTGGGCCGACACGCCCGAAGCGAAGAACGAAAGCGCCACCTGCACCCTGATGGCCGGCAGCGGCAGCTTCGTGCCGCGCGACCAGGACCTGCGCGTCTGCACCGGCGGCTTCTGCGAGACCCTGTCGATGCAGGACATCAAATTGCACGGCAATCGCCTGTACAGCAATCCGGGCGCCGGCATCAACCTGTTCACCTCCAACAACGGCGGCAATTCCTGGACCGTGATCCGCGGCCAGAAGGCGTCGATGATCTGCACCCCGACCAAGTTCCATGTATTGGGCGACCGGGTGCTGGTGGGCGGCGAATGCCCGCTCGACATGGCCTTCGTCGAAGCCTACCAGCTCAATGCCGATGGCAGCGCGCTGGCCAGCCAGGCCAAGCTGGCGCTGAACCTGCCTGCGCTCGAGAATCGCAACGTCCAGTTCATCGAATCGGTCGCCGACACCAAGCGCGTGTTCATCGGCGTCGAAGGCGGCCTGCTGCGCAGCGAAGACAATGGCGTGAGCTTCAAGTTCGTGATCCAGGAACCGCTCTCGGGCAGCAAGACCTACCCATACATCCAGTCCTTCCTGCCGCTCAAGGGCAAGCCGGACAGCATGGTCATCGGCGGCTTCGACAAGGCGACCCAGTTCCCATACCTGGCCTGGTCGAAGGACGGCGGTACGACCTGGACCGACATCTCCAAGCTGGCCCCGAACTACGGCAAGGCGCCGGCGGGCGGCGCCGCCACCATGATCACCGGGATCTCCGAAGATCCGCAGGGCCGCATCATCGTGACGATGAACGAGCTGGGCGACGGCCAGGGCAAGCTGATGCTGCTGACCCTCGGTAACTGATCGCCCGCGCGCGTTCGCAAGCGCCGGCCAAGCAGCCCTATCCGCCATGCGGCGGGTAGGGCCGCTTACAGTTTCACGACATGCAGCGGCGGCAGCGCCTACCTGGCGCCGGCCAGCAGCGCGACCGCAGATTCGGCCGTGTTGGGCGCCAGGCTGCCAGTTCGACCTGGCGCCCGGTGGGCCTGGGCGCCTGCGCCATGGGAACGGTCGGCGACTTCATCCAGCGCTCGCCGAAACGCAAGATGGCGGGCGGCGACATGTGGCTGATGCAGCCCTGAGCCGATACGCCCGAGGCCAGCAACGGCCACTCGACCTGCACCCTGGTGGCGAACAGCGCGAGCTTCATTCCGCGCGACCAGGACCTGCGCACCTGCAACCCGTACTTCTGCGAGACGCCCTCGGTGCCGGACCTTAAGCAGGTCGGCGTCCACCTGTACAGCCATGCCGGCGCCGGCAACAAGCGCTTGAGCTCCAGCGACAAGGGCGCCACCTGGCAGGGCATCCGCGGCCCGAAGGATTCGCAGATGTGCTACCCGACCAAGTTCCACGTGCTCGGCCGCCGGGTGCTGGTGGGGGCGAATGTCCGCTCGACGCCGCCTTCGTCGAAGCCTGCCGCCTGACGCCCGACGGCGCGGCGCTGGCCAGCGAAGACAGGCTGCCGCTCACGCTGCCCGAGATCGAAAACCGCAACGTCCGGTTCATCGCATCGGTGCCGCAGTCGCAGACGGTGTTCGGCGGCGTCGAAGGCGGCCTGCTGCGCGGCACGGACAATGGCAACAGTTTCAAGTTCGTGAGCCACGCGCCGCTCTCGGGAGCAAGGGCTATCCGTACATCAGCGCCTTCCTGCCGCGCAAGGGCAAGCCGGGGACGATGGTCGTCGGCGGCTTCGACAAGATGCACGGCCGTCCCCAACCTGGCCTGGACCCAGGACAGCGGCGCATCCTGGACCGATATCCCGACGCTGGTGCCGGGCCATGACAGGAAGGGCAAGGACGAAGACAGCACGCCATCGATCTCGGCGCTGCCCCAGGATCCGGAGGGCCGCATCATCGTGGTGAGCAACGGGCGGGCCGACAGCCAGGGCCGCCTGATGCTGCTGACCGTCGACAGCAACTAAGCGTCCATCCGATTCTTCATAGTGTCTTCAGCGTCCCGCGCCTGCCGACGGGCGGGGCGGGCGTTTCGTTTGCGTCAAGACTGTCTGATCGCCTGGAATTCTGTCATGCTCTCGCCTGCACCGATCACTACAACGATAATGAAGACATGACCAAAGCACCGATTGCCCGCCTGTCGCTCTGCCTTTCCGCCATTGCGCTCACCGCCAGCCCGCTCGCATTCGCCCAGAACGCCGAGCGCCAGGTGGCCGGCGTGACGCGTAACCAGAACACCCTCGAGATCGCGACCAACGACGGCCGCTACCTGATCAAGCCGTATTCGAGCACGATCGTCGAGACCACCTTCATTCCCAAGGGCGAGCGTTTCGATCCTGCCTCGCATGCGGTGATCCTGGCGCCGGTCCAGGTGCAGGCGACGCTCAAGGACGAGGGCGCCCGCATCACCTACGCCGTCGACGGCGGCATCAGCGTCACGATCGACAAGCAGCCCTTCCGCATCAGCTATGCCTACAAGGGCAAGCCGCTGGTGGCCGAGAAGCGTGGCTTCGGGCGCGCCGGCGGTCACGACACCATCGAATTCGCGCTGGAAGACGGCGAGGCCCTGTACGGCGCCGGCGCGCGCGCGGTCGGCATGAACCGCCGCGGCCACCGCTTCCAGCTGTACAACAAGGCGCATTACGGCTATGCCGAGCGCTCCGAGCTGCTGAACTACACGATTCCGGTGGCGCTGTCGTCCAAAAAGTATGCGATCCACTTCGACAATCCGCAGATCGGCTGGCTCGACTTCGACAGCCGCAAGGACGGCACGCTGCGTTACGAAGTAATCGGCGGACGCAAGACCTACCAGGTCGTGGCCGGCGACAGCTGGGACCACCTGATGGCCGGCTATACGGGCCTGACCGGCCGCCAGCCGCTGCCGCCGCGCTGGGCCTTCGGCAACTTCGCCAGCCGTTTCGGCTACAAGTCCGAGGCCGAGACGCGCGCGGTGGTCGACAGGTTCGCGCAAGAGAAGATCCCGCTCGACGCCGTCATCCTCGACCTGTACTGGTTCGGCAAGACGGTGCAGGGCACCATGGGCAACCTCGATTGGGACCGCGACACCTTCCCGCACGCCGAGAAGATGATGGCGGACTTCAAGGCCAGGGGCGTCAAGACCCTGGTCGTGACCGAACCGTTCGTGCTGACGACGTCCAAGCGCTGGGATGAGGCGGTGGCAAAGAAGGTGCTCGCGACCGACAAGGCGGGCAAGCCCTATACCTATGATTTCTACTTCGGGAACACGGGCCTGATCGACATCTACAAGCCGGAAGGCCGCGACTGGTGGTGGAACATCTACAGCAGCCTCAAGAAGGGGGGCGTCACCGGCTGGTGGGGCGACCTGGGCGAACCCGAGGTCCATCCATCGAGCCTGCAGCATGCGACCGGGTCGGCCGACCAGGTCCACAACGTGTACGGCCACGATTGGGCGCGCCTGATCGCCGAAGGCTACAAGCAGGAGTTCCCGAACGAGCGCCCATTCATCCTGATGCGTGCGGGTTATTCTGGCTCGCAGCGCTTCGGCATGATCCCATGGTCGGGCGACGTCGCCCGCAGCTGGGGCGGACTGCAGTCGCAGATGGAGATCTCGCTGCAGATGGGCATGCAGGGCCTGGCCTATATGCACTCCGACCTGGGCGGCTTCGCCGGTGCGGTGCTCGACGATGAGCTTTACGTGCGGTGGCTGCAATACGGCGTGTTCCAGCCGATCTTCCGTCCGCATGCGCAAGAGGCGGTGGCCTCCGAGCCGGTGTTCCGCTCCGAACGCACCAAGGTCCTGGCGCGCGAAGCGGTGTGGCTGCGCTACGCCATGCTGCCGTATAACTACACGATCGCGTTCGACAACCAGCAGACCGGCATGCCGCTGATGCGGCCCCTGATGTTCGTCGAGACCGATCCGGCCCAGCCGGCCGAGCGCTCCACGACCTACCTGTGGGGCCCCGACTTCCTGGTCACGCCGATCGTGCAGCCGGGCGCCACCCGTGCCGAGGTCTACTTCCCGAACGCCGGCAGCGTGTGGTTCGACTTCCATACCGGCCAGGCGCACAGGGGCGGCATCCTCGAGACGGTGAAGCCGGTCGAGGCGAACATCCCGGTGTACGTGCGCGCCGGCGCCTTCGTGCCGATGGCGAAGGTGGTGCAGACCACGCGCGACTACACGGGCCGCGAGATCGACCTGCACTACTACCACGATCCTTCGGTGGCCGCGTCGAACGGCAAGATGTACGACGATGACGGCGAGACCGCGCTCGCCTATGAGCAGGGCAAGTACGAGATCGTGCGCTTCGACAGCAGGTATCGGGATGCAGGCGCAGGCAAGCAGCTCGAGATCGGCTTCAAGACCGAGACCGGCAAGGCGATGGAAGCCAGGGAGCGCGCCTTCGCGCTCAAGGTCCACAACGTCCAAGCCAGGCCGCGCGCAGTGACGGTCGACGGCCGCAGCGCGCGTTTCACCTTCAACGCCCAGCAGCACCTGCTGGAAGTGCAGGTCCCGGCGCGCAGGGGCCAGGCGGCCAAGGTAGCCATCGCGCTATAGGGTCGGAGGCTGCGCGCCGACGCTAGCGCGAGACGATGAGTCTGAGCCCCAGTCCGATGAACACCGCCCCCGCGATCCGGTCCAGCCACATGCCGGCCGTGGGCGTGCGGTTGAGCCACTGGCCGATCGTCCCCGAAAAATAGCCGAGCGTACCGAAGATCACGGCGGCCTGCAGCGTGAACGCGATGCCCAGCAGGCCGATCTGCAGGTCGGCGTCGCCGCGCGCCGCCACCACGAATTGCGGCAGGAAGGACAGGAAAAACAGCACCACCTTGGGATTGATGGCCGCGGCCAGCAGTCCCTTGACGAACAGCCGTCCGGCCGGTTCGTCCGGTGCGCCCGCACCATCGACGCGCGCGCCGCCGCGGCTCCTGATCGCACCCCATCCCATCCAGATCAGGTACAGGCCGCCCGCCACCTTGAGCGCGGTGAAGGCCGTGGACGAGGCAGCGATCAGCGCGCTGACGCCGATCACGGCCAGCAGGGTGTGGCTCAGGCAGCCCATCGCGCATCCCAGCCCGAAGGCGATGCCGCGCAGGCGGCCCTTGGCGATGCCGGTGCTCAGCACCATCAGGTTATCGGGACCGGGAGACAGGGTGATCAGGACGGCGGCGGCGAGAAAGCCGAAGAGTTGTTCGGGCGATAGCATGATGAGGTGGAAAGCAAAACAGGCGCACAGCTTAACGCATGTACGCCTGTTTGCGGCAGAGCCGGACCTGCATCACGACTTCTTGCAGCTCAGCTCCTTGGCATTGGCGCCCCATTTGATGGTCGTCTTGCCCTGGTGTTCCCTGAACTCTTCTCCGCGGTTGCGGTAAGCGATGCCGCTGGCCGTTTTATCGCCGCGCATCAGCATATGCGTCTTGTCGCGCACCGCGACCATCGAGGCGGGCGTTGTCTCGAGGAAGGTAGCGCTGATCTTGCTGCCGTCGCTGCAGGTGAAGGCGACCGGCCCCGTGGTCTTGACCACCTTGTAGGCCGACTGCAGCTGCAGCGCGCGGCTGCCGTAGGCATTGTCGATGCAGGCGTTCATGTCCTTGGCGTCAGCGCATTTCTTGACACCGTCCCACCATTTGGTGTGCTGTTCCTGCAGCTCCTTGCTCGGGCCGGCGTCGAGTTTTTCCAGGGCCGCGCGGTACATGGCGAAGACCAGGCCTTCGGATTCCGCCGAGCCTGGTGCGGCGCATACCTTGGCTTCGGCGATGCCGATGCCCTTGGCGCAAAAGCCCGGCATCGAGACGGCCTGGGCGCCCAGCGGCAGGGCCAGGACGGCGGCGGCGATGAGGAATCGTTTCATGATGTGCTCCTTGTTATACGAGATGGTGGGCGCGGCGCGGCGTCATGCACGACCGCTGGGGTGTCATGTCTTGATCTTCGCCAGATCCAGTTCGACCCAGGTCGGCGCGTGGTCGCTCGGTTTTTCGCGCCCGCGCACGAACTTGTCGACGCCCGCGTCCTTCAGCGCCGGCTGCAGCCTGGGGCTGAGCAGCAGGTGATCGATGCGGATGCCGGCGTCGCGCCCGAAGGCATTGCGGAAGTAATCCCAGAAGGTATAGATCGTTTCGTCCGGGTGGATGGCGCGCAGCGAATCGAGCCAGCCTTGCTCGATCAGGCGTTCGAAGGCGGCGCGGGTCTCGGGGCGGAACAGGGCGTCGTCGACCCAGCGCTCTGGCTTGTAGACGTCGCGTTCGGTGGGGATGACGTTGAAGTCGCCGGCCAGCACGGCAGGTATGCCTTGCGCCAGCAGTTCGACGCCGCGCAGGCGCAGGCGTTCCATCCAGGCCAGCTTGTAGTCGAACTTGGGACCGGGCGCCGGATTCCCGTTCGGCAGATAGAGCCCGGCGACGAGGATGCCCTGGTAGACCGCCTCGATGTAGCGGCTCTGTTCATCGGTCTCGTCGCCCGGCAGTCCGCGCTGCACTTCTTGCGCCGGTTCGCGCGTGAGGATCGCCACGCCGTTCCAGCTCTTCTGGCCATGCCAGATGGCGTGGTAGCCGGCGTCCTGGATCGCCTGCAGCGGGAATTTGTCTTGCGGCGCCTTCAGTTCTTGCAGGCAGACGACGTCGGGCCGGCGCTCGCCGAGGTACTGGACGAGGGCGTCCAGCCGGCTGTTGATGCTGTTGACATTGTAGGTTACGACGAGCATGGCTTCTCCGATCGGGTTCGAGTCATTATGACAACAACTGGTGGTGAAAGGCGCACGGCTAGCTGACCCCGTGCGCATCTATATGAGTTTTTCGACATTTTCTTATGGCAAATGAGTCGTTTTTCGATATAAGCGTTTGTTCTATACTCCCAGGATCGTCATCGTAGCCGGAGTAACAATGATCACTCGCCGTCACCTCCTCCTGAGCACCATCGCCCTGGGCGCCGCGCTGTCCGCCGGCGTGGTCCATGCCGACCAGCTGGCCGACATCAAGCAAAAAGGGCAGATCGTGTTCGGCGTGCTCGGCACCGATGAACCGAACAGCTTCATCGAACCAAAGTCGCGCCAGCTGGTGGGCTACGAGATCGACATCGCCAACGCGGTCGCGAAGAAACTGGGCGTCAAGCCGGTGTTCAAGCAGATTTCGGTTGCCGCCCGCATCCCCGAGCTGCAGCAGGGCCACGTCGACATCCTGGCCGCTTCGCTCACCCACAACAAGGAACGCGAATCGCAGGTCGACTTCGCGTTGACCCACTTCGTGACCGGCTCCAAGGTCATGGTGCGCGCCGCCAGCGGCATCAGCGCGCTGCCCCAGCTGGCCGGCAAGAAGGTGCTGACGGTGCGCGGCGGCACGCAGGAAACCAATATCCGCAAGGCGGTGCCGAATGTCGAGGTCGTGACCTTCGAAAATACCCAGCAAGCCTTCCAGGCGCTGCGCCAGGGGAAGGGCGTCGCCTACGTCAACGACGAATCCTCGCTGCTGTCCGACTACGGCAAGCTGGGTCCGGCCGCCAAGGGCTTCACGATCCTGGCGCCGTCCATCGGCGTCGAACCGCTCGCGCTGGGCCTGCGCAAGGGCGAGAAAAGCCTGAAGGCGGTGGTCGACCAGACCCTGCGCGAGCTGGAAAGCAGCGGCGGCGCCGCACAGCTGTTCAACAAATGGTATGGCCCGGGCACCCGCACCAACCTGGCCAAGCGCAGCTTCAAGATCAGCACCGACCAGATCTGATCCCTGATCGTCGATCCGGCTGACCCATCTTGCAGTTCTTCGATCCATCCATCCTGCAGTCCGGCGAGTACCACGACTGGCTGGTGCAGGGACTCGTGCTGTCGATCCAGCTGACCGTCATCAGCTTCGTCGTCGCGCTGCCATTCGGCGCGCTGGTGGCGCTGATGCGCACCTCGACCTTCGCGCCGCTGCGCGCGCTCGGCGCCACCATCGTCGAGGCGATCCGCAATGTACCACTGCTGGCACACCTGCTGTTCTGGTACTTCGCGTTCCCCGAGTTGCTGCCTGAAGCGGCGCGCGAAGTCCTGTACGCGAACAATCCCGAAGTGGTCTGCGCCGTCATCGCCCTGAGCCTGTACGCCGGCGTGCACATGGCCGAAGACATCCGCAGCGGCATCCGCGCCGTGCCGGGCACCCAGCTCGAAGCGGCGCGCTCGCTCGGCCTGGGACGCTTTGCCGCGGTGCGCCTGGTGCTGCTGCCGCAGGCGCTGCGCGCTTCGGTGCCGCCGCTGCTGTCGCAGACCGTCAACCTGTGGAAGGACACCAGCGTGGCCACCGTGATCGGCGCCGCCGAACTGATGTACCAGGCCGCGCGGGTGGAAACGGCCAGTTTTCGCAGCCTCGAGGCGTTCACCTTCGCGACACTGGCCTACCTGACGGTGTCGCTGGTCATTTCGCTGCTCGCCCATCTCTACCAGCGCCGCTATCCGCTGCGCACTGCATGAAGGGCGAAGAATGTTCGAGCTGATCGATACCTACTGGTTGTACTTCCTGGTCGGCCAATACCCCGAAGGGCCGCTGGGCGGCCTGGTGCTCACCATTGTGCTGTCCGGCGCGGCGCTGGCGCTGGCGATGCCGCTCGGCCTGCTGCTGGGCATCGCCCGCGTCAGTCCGTATCTCGCCATCAGCCTGCCGGTGGCCGGCCTGGTGCAGGTGGTGCGCGCGGTGCCGCTGCTGCTGGTGCTGTTCTGGGTTTACTTCTTCCTGCCGGCCGTCACGGGTGTCAAGACGTCGCAGGCGACCACGATGCTGATGGTGCTGGTGGTGTTCGACAGTATCTACCTGGCCGAGATCGTGGCGGCCGGCATCCGCGCGCTGCCGAAAGGGCAGCTGGAAAGCGCCCGTTCGCTGGGCCTGGGCTACGGCGCCGCGCTGCGCCACGTGGTACTGCCGCAGACGCTGCGCCACGGCCTGCCGTCGATCGTCAACCAGCTGGTCTCGACGATCAAGGCGACCTCGCTCGGCTACATCATCGGTCTCTCGGAGGTGTCGTTCATCGCCACCCAGATCAATACCCTGGTGTTCACCCAGGCGGTCGAGGTTTACCTGATCCTGGCGCTGACGTATTTCATCCTGTGTTTCGGCCTGTCCCGGCTGGCCTTCCTGCTCGAGCGACGCCTGCAGCGGCGCGCCGTGCAGGCATCATGAAAGCCCATGAACGATGATCGTTCTCGATAGAGTCAATAAATACTACGGCGACTACCACGCGCTGGTGGACATCACCGAGCGCGTGGAAAAGAACGAGGTGCTGGTGGTGTGCGGTCCGTCCGGCTCCGGCAAGTCGACCCTGATCCGCACGCTGAACCGGCTCGAGGAAATCGACGCCGGCCGCATCGAGATCGATGGCCGCGACATCCACGCCAGGGGCGCGGACGTCAACGCGCTGCGCGCCGCGATCGGATTCGTGTTCCAGAGTTTCAACCTGTTTCCGCACCTGACGGTGCTGGAGAACTGCACGCTGGCCCCGGTCAAGCTGGGGCGGGCGACGAAGAGCGAGGCGCGCGCGCACGCCATGCAGCTGCTCGAGCGCGTCGGCCTGGCGCACAAGGTCGATGCCTATCCGAACGCGCTGTCGGGCGGCCAGCAGCAGCGGGTGGCGATCGCACGTGCGCTGGCCATGCGTCCGCCGATCATGCTGTTCGACGAGCCGACCAGCGCGCTCGACCCGGAGATGGTGGGTGAAGTGCTGCAGGTGATGCGCGGCCTGGCGGGCGAGGGCATGACCATGGTCTGCGTGACCCACGAGATGGGCTTTGCGCGCGACGTCGCCGATCGCATCTGGTTCATGGCCGAAGGGAAGATCCTGGAACAGGCCACGCCGCAGGAATTCTTCGCCAATCCACGGCATCCGCGCGCGCGGCAGTTCCTGGCCGACCGCCGCCGCGACTAGCCGTTATCATGATGGGGTTTCCGGCTTCACCGAACAGGACAGCTGCATGGCGCACCAATCCATCCTCGAATTCTCGACTGGCGGTCGCGGCACCCGCGACATCACGCGCGACGTCGCCGCCGTGCTCTGCGCATCGGGCGTGCAATCCGGCCTGGTCCACGTCTTCGTGCAGCACACGAGCTGCTCGCTGCTGCTGACCGAGAACGCCGACAGCGACGTGCGGCGCGACCTGGAAACCATCGTCTCGCGCCTGGCGCCTGACGGCGATCCGGCGTACCGCCATGACGCGGAAGGCCCGGACGACATGTCGGCCCATGCGCGCAGCATGCTGACCGCGACGTCGCTCACGATACCCGTCGGGGCAGGGCGGATGCTGCTTGGCACCTGGCAGGGCATCTACCTGTGGGAACACCGCACGGCGCCGCACCGGCGGCGGGTGGTGGTGACGGTGCTGGGCGGCTGATCTAGGCGCGGACAAGCATGCACAAGCACGCATGGGTGCGCATATGCACGCAGGGGCACCCATATGCACGTTATGGCATGCGCATGGAATAGACGCCCGGCGTAGCCTGGCGCGAAGGCTTCTGGTAGTGTAGGGCGTCGCTGGTTTCATCAAGCCCGCGCGGCCGAGCCGCGCGTCGTCCACGCCAAGCCCCGGGAACGACATGAACGCCGCATCTTCCAAACCCCGCCTGATTCTCCCGCTCCTCGCACTGTGCGCACAACTCGGCATGCTCGCCTGGGAGCACGTCAATGGCGGCGTGCGCGCCCATCACCTGCTGGCGAACCCCGACCTGCCGGCGGTGTCCAACTGGTGGGGCCTGCTCCTGATTCCTGTCTTGACCTGGTGGACCGTCGTGCGGGTCGAGCGCCGTAGCGACCGGGCGGCGCACGCCGGCCGTCCGGCGCGTCCCGCGCCGCTGATAGGTTTCCTGTGCGCGCTGGCCTACGGCGCCACGCTGGCAGCGCTGTTCGCGGCAGGCAGCGCGCTGGTGGACTACGTGTTCTTCGGCCTGCTGGCGCTGGCGCTGGTGGTGCGCTTGTGGCATGCCGAATACCTGCTGGGCTTCGTGCTGGCCATGAGTGTCGTCGCCGGTCCGGTCCTGCCGGCCATGTTCGGGGTCATCATCGCGCTGCTGTCATGGCTGGTGCACACGGCGACACGCGCCTTGTGGCGCAGGCTGCGCCCCAGCCTGGCCTGAGCTTTCCAGAACCGTTGTCATCGGGAGCATCGTCATGCCGTATCAAGGAAGCTGTCACTGCGGCGCCGTCGCGTTCGAGGTCGAAGGCGTGATCGATGGTGCGATGTCCTGCAACTGCTCGATGTGCAGGCGCAAGGGGGCGCTGCTGTGGTTCGTCGCGCGCGACCAACTGCGCCTGCGCACGCCGGACCAGGCGGCCGCCACCTATACGTTCAACCAGCACGTCATCAAGCACCGCTTCTGTCCGACCTGCGGCATCCATCCCTATGGCGAGGGCGTGGACCCCGATGGCGACGCCATGGCGGCGATCAACCTGCGCTGTCTCGACGACGTGGACCTCGACAAGATACCTGTCCAGCACTACGACGGCGCGGATCACTGACGCCCTCATCGCGCACATGACACGTCCCTTCCCGCCGTTCACGGCGCCATCGGCCATGTCGCCAAGTACCGCTGTCGGCCCGGGTCGGGGCGGCGTGCGCGACCGCGACGCCGGCAAGGCCGGCATGCCGCCACAGCGCATCGGCGTGGCCGACGACAACGAGGATCCGGCGCGGACGCGGCGCTGATGCTGTCGCTGCTGCCCGTGACGCTGGGGTACACGGCACTGGTCGCGCGGTCGGCGCGCGAGGCGCGGTCCGCGCTGCCGGCGTTCGGCCAGATGCCTGCCCGATACCGGCGTGCCCGAAGTGAACGCTGACGAATCAGCCGGCGCGCTGCCCAATCAACCGGGGCGCATCGCAGGCGATCCTGATCGCGCCCAACGGGGTATGCGCATGAGAACGACCGGGCGCAGGCGCTGGCGGCGCGCTCCCACGAGCAGTTCGCCAAGCCGGTCGGCCTTGGCGTGCCCGGCGCCGCGCCGTGCAGATCGGCCGTCGACGCCGCCTGAAGGCCTTGCCATCGATGTTGCGCCGCGCTGCTGGCGTGCGCCGGCATCGCCGCCCGGCAGGCAGAATCTTCCTTCGATAAGCAGCCTCGAAAGGACAGAATGATGACGCAGCGCTACCAACCCATCACGCGCCTCGGCCTTGGCGGCACCGGTCTTGGCGACATGTATCACAAGACCAGCGAAGAGGCGGGCCAGGCCACCGTCGATGCCGCCTGGAATGCCGGCATCCGCTATTTCGACACTGCACCGCACTATGGCGCCGGGCTGTCCGAGCACCGCTTCGGCCAGGCCCTGCGGCGCCGTCCACGCAACGAGTACACGCTGTCGACCAAGGTTGGCCGTATCCTGGTGCCCAGCGAAACGCCCGAGATCGCGGAACCGTTCGTCGGCGGCCTGCCGTTCCGGCGCCTGACCGACTACACGGCCGACGGCGCGCGCCGCTCGATCGAGGACAGCCTGCAGCGCATGGCGCTGTCGCACATCGACATCGTGTATGTGCACGACCTGTCGCCGGACCGCTTCAGCCAGGCCGAGTATGAGCATTATTACGCCATCGCGGCCGGCCGCGGCGGCGCCTTCGAGGGACTGGTCAAGCTGCGCGACGAAGGCGTGATCAAGGGCTGGGGCCTGGGCGTGAACACGGTCGACCCGTGCCTGCGCGCGCTGCGCGACTCGGATCCCGACATCTTCCTGCTGGCCGGGCGCTATACGCTGATGGAGACCACGCCCTTGGCCGAACTGTTCCCGCTGTGCGAAGGGCGCGGCGCGAAGGTGGTGCTGGGCGGACCGTTCAATTCCGGCTTCCTGGCCGGCGGCCCGAACTACGACTACGGTCCGGCCGATGCCGGCAAGATCGCGCAGCGCGAGCGCCTGCGCCAGGTAGCGGCGCGCCACGGCGTCGACTTGCCGGCGGCGGCGCTGCAGTTCGGCCTGGCGCACCCCGTGGTGGCGGCCACGATTCCGGGCGCCAGCAGCGCCGAGCATCTGCAGCGCAATGCGGCGCTGATGGACGTGGCGATTGCGCCGGCGTTCTGGGAAGAGCTCAAGGCCGAGGGCCTGGTGGCGCAAGAGGCGCCACTACCGCGCGGCAAGCCGGGATTGGAGCGCGTTTCTTAGAATTGCTCGTCCGGGGCCAGGTAGCGCCACTGGCCCTCGGGCAGGTTCCCGAGCTTGACCTTGCCGATCCGTACGCGCTTGAGCCCCACGACCTTCAGGCCGACCATGTCGCACATCCGTCGGATCTGGCGCTTCTTGCCTTCGCGCAGGGTAAAGCTGAGCTGGTCCTCATTCTGCCAGCGCACCTTGGCCGGCAGCAGGGGCTTGCCGTCCATCCACAGGCCGTGGTTCAGCTTCTTGAGGTCGCTGTCGGGCAGCCTGCCCGGCTTGGTGTACTGCACCCGTACCAGGTATTCCTTGTCGACCGAGGTCGTCTCGCCGATCAGGTGCTTGGCGATGCGGCCATCCTGCGAGAGCACGAGCAGCCCGACCGAATCGATGTCGAGGCGCCCGCAGGGGACCAGGCTGCGCAGCTGGGTCGGGTGGAACTGCTCGGGCGCGGGATCGTCCGCCCAGCGGTTCTCGGGCTTGATCAGGGCGATCGCCGGCGTGTAACCATCCTCGGCCTGGCCGCTGACATAGCCGACCGGCTTGTTGATCAGGATGGTCACGCGCTTTGATTGCTCGGCCGCGGCCTGGCGCTCGACCGTGATGCGCTGGGTCGGCAGCACCTTGCTGCCCAGCTCCGAGACGACCTTGCCGTCCACCCGCACCCAGCCGCGGGCGATCCATTCATCGGCTTCGCGGCGCGAGCACAGGCCGAGTTCGGACATACGTTTGGAGAGGCGGAGCGGTTCGGTCATCGGTAAAACTTTGCTAGGTAAAAGGGTTGGATCAAATCTTGAGGGCATCGAGCAGGTCGGTCTCGAGCTGCACCTGGGTGCGCGGGCTGTGGAGCGCCGGTCCGTCGACCAGGAACACGTCCTCGACGCGTTCGCCCAGGGTCATGATCTTGGCGGTGTGCAGGTTCAGCCGATAGCGCGCCAGGACGCTGGCGACCGCATACAGCAGCCCCATGCGATCGTTGGCAGCGATCGACAGCACGTGGAACTGCCCGCGTTCGTCCGGCCGCAATTCGACGGTCGGCGTGATCGGGAAGGTGCGCGCCACGCGCGACAGGCGCCCGCGCACCAGTGGCGGCAGCGCTTCCTGCGACAGCAACTGCGCGCGCAGCTCGTGCTCGATCAGGCTGATGATGTCGCGGTAGCTGCCGGCGAAGTTTTCTTCGGCCACCAGGAAGCTGTCCAGCGCATAGCCATGGCGCGTAGTGTGGATCTTGGCGTCGAGGATGCTGAAGTTCTTGCGCTCGAAATAGCTGCAGATGCGCGCGAACAGGTCGGGCTGGTCTTTCACGTAGACCGCCACCTGCAGGCCTTCGCCGATCGGCGCCAGGCGCGCCTTGACCACCGGCCGGTCGCTGTCGACCTTGTCGTGCAGCGCGCGCGTCTGCCAGGCGATGTCGGAGGCGTCGTGGCGCAGGAAATAGGCGACGTCGAGCTGCTTCCACAGCTGTTCGTGGGCGTCGGTGTCGAGGCCGTAAAGGCGCAGCGTGGCCAGCGCCTCTTTCTGGCGCATGCGCAGCTCGCGGTCGGCCGAATGCGGCTCGCCGCCCAGCACGCGCAAGGTTACCTTGTACAGGTCTTCCAGCAGCTTGGCCTTCCAGGCATTCCACACCTTGGGGCTGGTGCCGCGGATGTCGGCCACGGTCAGCAGGTATAGGGCGGTCAGGTGGCGCTCGTCCCTTACCACGGCGGCGAAGGCCTGGACCACGTCCGGATCGGACAGGTCCTGCTTTTGCGCCACGGTCGACATGGTCAGGTGCTGCTCGACCAGGAATACCACGAGTTCGGTGTCTTCTTCATTGATGCCGTGCTCGCGGCAGAACTGGCTTGCATCGTCCATCCCGAGCTTGGAATGGTCGCCGCCGCGGCCCTTGGCGATGTCGTGGAACAGCGCGGCCACGTACAGCAGCCAGCGGTCGTGGAAGTCGGCGATCAGCTGGCTGCAGAACGGATATTCGTGGGCGTGTTCCGGCATCGTGAAGCGGCGCAGGTTGCGCACCACCATCATGATGTGCTGGTCGACCGTGTAGACGTGGAACAGGTCGTGCTGCATCTGCCCGACGATCTTGCGGAAAGCGGGCAGGTAGCGGCCAAGGATGCCGAATTCGTTCATGCGGCGCAGCGCGTGCACCAGGCCGCGCGGCGCCTGCAGCACGCGCAGGAACAGCGCCTTGTTGGTTGGGTCGGCGCGGAAGTCGTCGTCGATCAGCGTACGCGCATGCCACAGTGCGCGGGTGGCGCGCGCGCTCAATCCCTTCAGTTCGCGGCGCTCGGTCATCACCACGAAAATTTCGAGGATGGCGGACGGCGTCTTCTCGAAAGTGTCGTCGGCCGCGATGTCGATCAGGCTGCCGGCCTGGGTGAAGTGGGCGCTGATCGGGTAGGCCACCGCCGGCTGCGGGAACAGCTGGGCTTCGATATCCTGCAGCAGGATCGTGTTCAGCTGGGTCACCGTCTTGGCGGCCCAGTAGTAGCGCTGCATCAGGAATTCGCTGGCGCGGCGCGCGTCGGGGCCCTCGCCATTGGCCTGCAGCCCGAGATTGCCGGCGATCGCCGTCTGGACGTCGAACACCAGCCGGTCTTCACGGCGCCTGGTGTGCAGGTGCAGGCGAATGCGGATGTCCTTGAAGGCGCTCTCTTTTTCGAGCAGCTGGCGCGCCTCCATGCGCGTGATCAGGCCGCGCGTGGCGAGCTGGCCGAAGGTATCGGCCAGGCCCGCGGCCTTGGCCACCCACAGGATCACCTGCAGGTCGCGCAGCGCGCCCGGGCTCTCCTTGACATTGGGTTCGAGCGCGAAGGCGGTGTACTCGTACTTGGCGTGACGCAACCGCATCTCGGCGGTCTTGGCCTGGAAGAAGGCTTGCGGATCGAGCGCGTCGCGGTAGCGCCGCTGCAGCTCTTCGAACAGCGGCGCGTCGCCCGTGACCAGGCGCGCTTCGAGCAGGCTCGTTTGCACGGTGATGTCGGCGCTCGACTCGACCAGGCATTCGTCGACCGTGCGGATGCTGTGGCCGATCTCCAGGCCCAGGTCCCACAGCAGCTGGACCAGGCCTTCGAGGCGCGCCTGGGTGATGGCGTCGGCCGGCTGGCCCAGCAGGATCAGGAGGTCGACGTCGGAATAGGGGAACAGTTCGCCGCGCCCGTAGCCGCCCACGCCCACCAGGGCGGTGTGCTCGGGCAGGCCGGCCGCCTGCCATGCGTCGACCAGTACGGCGTCGACCACCTGGCGCAGGCTGCGCAGCAGCTTTTCGGGCTTGCCGTCTTCGGTGAAGGCCTGGAACACCAGCTGGCGTTCGGCCTTCAGGCGCTGGCGCAGGGTGGTGCGGGCGGTGTCGAGCACGGTGGCCTGTCCCATGGGCCGGTGCTCAGGCGGCAGCCAGGCTCGGGACCGCGCCCGGGGCCAGCAGCGGCAGCACGATGGCGGGCGGCGGCGGGCTGCCGGCCGACATGGTCAGCACCTCGACCCCGGTCTCGGTTACCAGCACCGTGTGTTCCCACTGCGCCGACAGGCTGCGGTCGCGGGTCTTGATGGTCCAGCCGTCCGGCATCTCTTTTATGTCGCGGCGGCCGGCGTTGATCATCGGCTCGATGGTGAAGATCATGCCGGGTTTCAGTTCTTCGAGCGTGCCGGGGCGGCCGTAGTGCAGCACCTGCGGCTCTTCGTGGAACACGCGGCCCACGCCGTGGCCACAGAATTCGCGCACCACGCTGTAGCCGGCCTTTTCGGCGTGCTGCTGGATCGCGTGGCCGATGTCGCCCAGGCGCTTGCCCGGTTTGACGGCGGCGATGCCCAGCCACATGCATTCGAAGGTGATTTCGGACAGGCGGCGCGCCATGATCGACGGTTCGCCGACCAGGAACATGCGGCTGTTGTCGCCATGGTAGCCATCCTTGGTGATCGGCGTGATGTCGATGTTGAGCGCATCGCCCGACTTGAGCACGCGCTCGCCCGGGATGCCGTGGCAGATCACGTCGTTGAGCGAGGTGCAGATCGAGCCGGGGAAGGGCGGGTAGCCTGGTGGCGCATAGTTCAGGGTCGCCGGGGTCGTGCCCTGGACGTTGACCATGTACTCGTAGGCCAGACGGTCGAGCTCGCCGGTGGTTACGCCGGGCTTGACGAACGGGGTGATATAGTCGAGCACTTCCGAGCCGAGGCGGCAGGCGACGCGCATGCCTTCGATTTCTTCGGGAGTCTTGGGAGTGGAAGCCATAGGGAATACTTTTCCTGCTTGATGACGTGGTCAGTCCGCGCACATGCCCGGACAATAAGGAACCATTATAGTGGAAGTCACTCGCCCTCAGGGCTGGCAGCTCTCGCGATCGCATGTGGCGCTTGAACAAAACGTCAAATCCCGCTAGAATCTCGGGTTGCTCCGATTCGTATCGGGCAATGTTGTAAAAAGCATCTTAATTTATTTATTGAAATCGCGAATGTGGCCCTAAAAGGGTGCCTGACTGGTGACTGGTCACATTCAAGACCCAACCCTGGAGAATTACATGTCCGTTACTATGCGTGAAATGCTGGAAGCCGGTATCCACTTCGGCCACCAGACCCGTTTCTGGAACCCAAAGATGGCGCCGTTCATCTTCGGTCATCGCAACAAGATCCACATCATCAACCTGGAAAAAACCATGGCGATGTACCAGGATGCGATGAAAACCATCAAGCAGATCTCGGCCAACCGCGGCACCATCCTGATGGTCGGCACCAAGCGCCAGGCACGCGACATCATCGCCGCTGAAGCACAGCGCGCCGGCGTGCCTTACGTCGACCAGCGCTGGCTGGGTGGCATGCTGACCAACTTCAAGACCATCAAGACCTCGATCAAGCGCCTGAAAGACATGGAAGCGCAAGTCGAAGACGGTTCGGTCGAGAAGATGTCGAAGAAAGAAGCGCTGCTGTTCTCGCGCGAAATGGAAAAGCTGCAGAAGTCGATCGGCGGCATCAAGGACCTGGGCGGCGTGCCTGACGCAATCTTCGTCGTCGACGTCGGCTACCACAAGGGCACCATCACCGAAGCCGGCAAGCTGGGCATCCCGGTCATCGGCATCGTCGATACCAACCACTCGCCAGAAGGCGTGACCCACGTGATCCCGGGCAACGACGACTCGTCGAAAGCGATCACCCTGTACGCACGCGGCGTCGCCGATGCGATCCTGGAAGGCCGTGCCAACGCCACCAACGAAGTCGTTGAAATGGTCAAGGCTGGCGGCGACGACTTCGTCGAAGTTTCCGAGCAGGCATAAGTGACAGCAGGTCATTGACCTGCTAGCACATCGAAGGGGGCGCCGCACACACGAGCCCCCCTTTTTTTAAGCTCAATACCTGCGGGGCGTCTCGACGACGACCTGCAACCCGGATAAAACATTTAGGAGAAATCAACATGGCAGCGATTACTGCAGCGATGGTAGGCGAACTGCGCGCGAAGACCGATGCGCCAATGATGGAATGCAAAAAAGCACTGACCGAAGCCGACGGCGATATGGGTCGTGCTGAAGAGATCCTGCGCGTCAAACTGGGTGGCAAGGCATCGAAGGCATCGGCGCGCATCACCGCCGAAGGCGTTGTTGCAACCTATATCTCCGGCAACGTCGGCGCGCTGGTCGAAGTCAACAGCGAAACCGACTTCGTCGCCAAGAACGAAGAATTCCTGGCCATGGTCAACCTGGCCGCCAAGCTGGTCGCCGAGAACAACCCGGCTGACGTCGCCGCCCTGGCAGCACTGCCGCACGACGGCAAGACCTTCGACGACGTGCGTACTGGCCTGATCGGCAAGATCGGCGAGAACATGACCGTGCGCCGCTTCCAGCGTTTCGAGACCACCGGCAAGCTGGCGTCGTACCTGCACGGCACGCGCATCGGCGTCGTCGTCGACTTCGAAGGCGCGGACGAGCAAGTCGGCAAGGACCTGGCCATGCACATCGCTGCAATGAAGCCAGTCGCTCTGTCGTCGGAGCAAGTGCCAGCTGAAATGATCGAAAAAGAGCGTTCGGTCGCCGAACTGAAGGCCAAGGAAGACGCTGAAAAAGCCGTCGCCGAAGGCAAGCAGCCGCAGTCGGAAGAAATCGTCGCCAAGCGCATCGACGGTTCGGTGCAGAAGTACCTGAAAGAAGTGTCGCTGCTGAACCAGGCATTCGTGAAGAACGACAAGCAGTCGATCGAGCAATACCTGAAAGCATCGAACACGACCGTCAAGGGCTTCACCATGTACGTGGTGGGCGAGGGCATCGAGAAGAAGGTCGACGACTTCGCAGCAGAAGTCGCAGCACAGATGGCTGCCAACAAGCAGTAATCAAAAAGAACGGGCCGCAAGGTCCGTTTTTTTAAGGTGGGGTGGTTTGTGTCGTGGCCGCACATGATGTTGTGGCTATGGCATGGACCTGGGTTTTTGCCTGCGCGGGAACGACGTCGAGTGGTGTGGGCCAAAGCAGGCTCCGCAGTCCGCCCTCCGCGCGTCGTCCCCGGGCAGGCGGGGCGATGCCGCTGGCATCGTCCCCCAAGCAGGCGTGCAGTCCAGCAGCGCGACCGCCAGCCTCAAGCCGCCTTACAATGCCATCCGTCCCAGGACGGATGAGGCCCGCGCCCACGATGCGCCGGCCGGACCCGAATTCGCAACATCGAAACATCACATTAGGAGCCGCTTCATCATGACAAAACCAGCCTACCAACGAGTCCTCCTGAAACTGTCTGGCGAAGCGCTGATGGGCGACGACCCGTTCGGCATCAACCGCGCCACCATCGAGCGCATGGTGGCCGACGTGGCGGAAGTGGCGAAGCTGGGCGTGCAGGTGGCGGTCGTGATTGGTGGCGGCAACATCTTCCGCGGCGTCGCCCCGGGCGCCCAGGGCATGGACCGCGCCACCGCCGACTACATGGGCATGCTGGCCACCGTCATGAATGCGCTGGCCCTGGCCGACGCCATGCGCCACGTCGGGATCACCGCCCGCGTCATGTCGGCGATCGGCATCGAGCAGGTGGTCGAGCCCTATGTGCGCCCGAAAGCCCTGCAATATCTGGAAGAGGGTAAAGTGGTCGTGTTCGCCGCCGGCACCGGCAACCCCTTCTTCACCACCGATACCGCGGCCGCCCTGCGCGGCGCCGAGATCTCGGCCGAGATCGTCCTGAAGGCCACCAAGGTCGATGGCGTCTACAGCGCCGACCCCAAGAAGGACCCGCACGCGACCCGCTACGAGAAGATCTCGTTCGACGAAGCCATCGCCAAGCACCTGCAGGTGATGGATGCCACCGCTTTTGCGCTGTGCCGCGACCAGAAACTGCCGATCAAGGTGTTCTCCATCGTCAAACCCGGCGCGCTCACCCGCGTGATCATGGGCGAAGACGAGGGTACACTGGTACACGTTTAAATATTACTGAACAACAAGGAGAGCAGCATGTCCCTGGCTGACGTCAAAAAGAACGCGCAAGAGCGCATGACCAAGTCCATCGAGACCCTGAAGGCCGACCTGGCCAAGGTCCGTACCGGCCGCGCCCACACCGGCATCCTCGACCACGTCATGGTCGAATACTACGGCAGCCCGACCGCGCTGCCGATGGTCGCCAACCTGACCCTGGTCGATGCGCGCACGATCGGTGTCCAGCCGTTTGAAAAGAAAATGGCCGCGACCATCGAAAAAGCCATTCGCGACGCCGACCTGGGTCTGAACCCATCGGCGCAGGGCGACATGATCCGCGTGCCGACCCCGCCGCTGACCGAAGAGCGTCGCAAGGAAATGGTCAAGCTGACCAAGTCGGAAGGCGAAGATGCGAAGATTGCCGTGCGCAATATCCGCCGCGATGCCAACGAAGCACTCAAGAAGATGGTCAAGGACAAGACCGCCTCGGAAGACGACGAGCGCCGCGCCTCGGACGAGATCCAGAAGCTGACCGACAAGGCCGTGGCCGACATCGACAAGCTGCTGGGCGAGAAAGAGAAAGAAATCCTGACGGTGTAAGGCTTGCCGTAGGGCGAAGCCACCCGGCTTTCTTGCGGACCGGCCCCGGCGACTTGCCGCGGCCGGTCCGCCTACCTTATGATTGTCCAATTCTACATTGGCCATTGCGCCCGCCGAGGCGCAGCACTGCTGGATTAACGATGTTCAAAAGTTCGACCGCTGCCGTACCCGATACGCTCGCCGTGCCGCGCCATATCGCCATCATCATGGATGGCAACGGCCGTTGGGCCACCAAACGCCTGCTGCCGCGCGTCGCCGGCCACGTCAAGGGCGTGGAAGCCGTGCGCGGCATCGTCGAAGCCTGCGTGCTGCGCGGTGTCGAGTACCTGACCCTGTTCGCCTTCTCGTCCGAGAACTGGCGCCGCCCGGCCGACGAGGTCTCGCTGCTGATGCGCCTGTTCGTCACGGCCCTCGAGCGCGAAGTCTCGAAGATGCACGCCAATAATATTCGCCTGAAAGTCGTGGGCGACCTGAGCCGCTTCGATCCCAAGCTGCAAGACATGATCGCCAATGCCGAACGCCGTACCGCCGGCAATTCCCGCTTGACCGTCACCGTGTGCGCCAATTATGGTGGCCGCTGGGATATCATGCAGGCAACGGGGAAGATGGTGAAGGCCAACCCCGGCGTGACCGAATATACGGAGGAAATGCTGGCTCCCCACCTGGCGATGGCGTATGCACCCGAACCCGACCTGTTCATCCGGACCGGCGGCGAGGAGCGCATCTCGAACTTCCTGCTGTGGCAGCTGGCGTATTCCGAACTGCATTTCACAAGCACCTTCTGGCCCGATTTCACGCCCGAGGCGCTGGACGAGGCGATTAACTCGTTCCAGCGGCGCGAACGGCGTTTCGGCCAGACCAGCGCCCAAGTAGCGAAGAAGATCAACTGATGCTCAAAACCCGGATCATCACCGCGCTCGTCCTCCTGGCAGTGTTGCTGCCAGTCTTGTATTCCAATAACCCCACGGCGTTCGCGGTGGTCGCCTCGCTCTTCTTCGGGGCGGCGATCTGGGAGTGTTTCCGCCTATTCAACCCGGGCGCCAGGAGCGCGCTGGCGATCGCCGGGGCCTGGACCCTGGCCTTTGCGTACGCCTTCTTCATGCGCGAGCAGGGCGATCCGACCTTCTGGTTCGCCATCGGCGCACTGTTGTGGGCCCTGCGCTTTGCCCCCACGCTCAAACTCGGCCTGCCGCCACTGGCCAGCACGCCGAACACGCTGCTCAGCCTGCTGTATGCGATCTCGCTGGTGGCATGCTTCGCCGCCATCGTCATGCTGTTCCAGTATTCGGCGCTGTTCCTGCTGTCGGTGCTCGTCATCGTGTGGTCGGCCGACATCTTCGCCTATGTTTGCGGCAAGACCTTCGGCAAGAACAAGCTCGCACCATCGATCTCGCCCGGCAAGTCGTGGGAAGGCGCCATCGGCGGCGGCATCGTGACCCTGCTGCTGGCGTCGCTCACCGTCATGATCGGCGGCGAGGCCTTGGCCAATACCTTCGCGGTGCGCGTGCAGGCCAGCTTCGGCTGGCTCGGCATGCTGGCCGTCATCGCCCTCATCGTCGTCGCCAGCGTGGTCGGCGACCTGTTCGAATCCCAGCTCAAGCGCCGCGCAGGCATGAAGGACAGCAGCAACCTGCTGCCCGGCCACGGCGGTGTGCTGGACCGGATCGACGCACTCGTGCCGGTCCTGCCGCTGGCGGCCCTGATCGCCACCCGGCTCTAGAAGGAAGTTTCCATGCAAGGCATTACCATCCTCGGCGCCACCGGTTCGATCGGCGCCTCGACCCTCGACGTCGTGGCGCGCCATCCGCAGCGCTACCGCGTCTACGCCCTGAGCGCGCACTCGCGCGTGGAAGAATTGGCCGCCGCTTGCCGCCAGTTCCGCCCACAGCGCGCGGTGGTCGGCAGTCCTGAGGCCGCCGCCAGCCTGGCGGCCCTGATCGCCGACCTGCCCACCAGCGTCGAATACGGCGAACAGGCGCTGTGCGACATCGCCTCGCATCCTGGCACCGACATCGTGATGGCCGCCATCGTCGGCGCCGCCGGCCTGGCGCCGACCCTTAGCGCGGCGCGCGCCGGCAAGAAGATCCTGCTGGCCAACAAGGAAGCGCTGGTGATGTCGGGCCAGCTGTTCATGGACGCCGTGCGCGAGCACAAGGCGACCCTGCTGCCGGTCGACAGCGAACACAATGCGATCTTTCAGTCGCTGCCGCCTGCGTATGCGCGCGTGCCGGTCGCCTCGGGCGTGGCGAAGATCCTGCTGACCGCGTCCGGCGGCCCGTTCCTGAACCGCGCCGTCGAAACGCTGGACAGCGTGACCCCGGACGAAGCCTGCAAGCACCCGAACTGGGTCATGGGCCGCAAGATCTCGGTCGATTCCGCGACCATGATGAACAAGGGCCTCGAAGTGATCGAGGCCCACTGGCTGTTCGGCGCGCCGGCCGATCAGATCGAGGTCGTGATCCACCCGCAAAGCGTGATCCATTCGATGGTGTCGTACGTGGACGGCTCGGTGCTGGCCCAGCTGGGCAATCCGGACATGCGCACCCCGATCGCCAATGCGCTGGCGTATCCGGAACGGATCGATTCGGGCGTGGCCCAGCTCGACCTGACGCAAATGGCGGCGCTGCAGTTCTTCCAGCCCGACTACCAGCGCTTCCCCTGCCTGGCGCTGGCCTTCGACGCCCTGCGCGCGGGCGGTACCGCGCCAGCCCTGCTGAACGCGGCCAACGAGGTGGCGGTGCAGGCCTTCCTGGAGCGCCGCATCGGTTTTCGCGCTATCGACCGCGTGATCAGGCACGCGCTGGACGTCGTGCCGCACGGCCCGGCCTCGTCGATCGACGCGGTGCTGGCCCAGGACGCGCGCGCGCGCGCAGCCGCCACCGACGCCATCGCAGGCCTGGCGCACTGACTCCCTGGATCGCCCCATGACCATGCTCTACACCGTGCTGGCCTTCGTGCTGGCGCTCGGCCCGCTGATCGTGATCCACGAACTGGGCCACTACCTGGTGGCGCGCGCCTGCGGCGTGAAAGTGCTGCGCTTCTCGGTCGGCATGGGCCGCGTGGTATGGTCGCGCCGCTTCGGCAAGGACCAGACCGAGTGGGCGCTGTCCGCGCTGCCGCTGGGCGGCTACGTCAAGATGCTCGATGCGCGCGACCCCGAGACCGCGCCGACCAGCGACGCCGACCTCGATCGCGAGTTTACCCGCCAGAACGTCTGGAAACGCATCGCCATCGTGGCCGCCGGCCCGCTGGCCAACTTCCTGCTCGCGATCGGCCTGATGGCTGCGTTGTATATGCATGGCGTCGAGGAGCCGTCGGCGCGCCTGCGCGCGGCCCCGGTCGCGTCCGAGGCGGCCAGGGCCGGCGTGCGCGGCGGCGATACGGTGGTGGCCGTGAACGGCAACCCGGTGCGCTCGTGGACCGAGCTGCGCTGGCAGGTCGTGCATGCGGCGGTGGACAAGTCCGACGCCCGCCTCGAACTGCGCAGCGCGCATGGCGGCACCTATGCGGCGACGCTGCCGGCGGCGGTGGTCGGCAGGCTCGACGTCGAGACCGATGTCATGGCCGAACTGGGCCTGGACCTGTGGCGCCCGCAGCCGCGCATCGAGAAAGTGCTGCCGGATGGGGCAGGGCGGCGCGCCGGCCTGCAGGACGGCGACCTGGTGCTGCGCGCCGCGGGCCAGCCGGTCGCCGACGGCATCGTCTTCATCGAAGCGGTGCGCGCTTCGCCCGGCAAGCCGATGGCGATCGAGGTCGAACGGGGCGGCCGTCCCGTGGCCCTGACCCTGACCCCGGAACCGGACGCGAACGGCCGCGGCGTGATCAGGGCGATGGTGGCGCAGGCCCCGGAAATGATCACCGTGAGTTCCGGCCCGTTCGAGGCGATCGTGCGCGGCGTCGAGCGCACCTGGGAGACCAGCGTGATGACGCTCAAGATGATATGGAAGATGATTACCGGAGAAGCGTCGTGGAAGAATGTGACCGGTCCCATTACCATCGCCGACTATGCCGGACAGACCGCAAGAATAGGTCTCGTGAGCTATTTACAGTTCATCGCCTTTATTAGTATCAGCTTAGGAGTAATGAATTTGTTACCAATTCCCGTTCTGGATGGTGGCCATTTACTGTATTATTCGCTGGAAGTTTTGACCGGGCGTCCCCTTCCTGCGCGCGTCGGCGAGTTCGCGCAGCGCGCCGGGGTCGGCCTGCTGTTCATGCTGATGGCGCTCGCCGTCTTCAATGACCTGGTGCGGCTGCTCTAGCGGCCCGCAATCGCTACTGGCACGCACCGGCACAGAATAATATGCAATCGTTGTCCAAATGACTGACCCTTTGATCCAGCCAATGAAATCACAACCAGATCGTTTTGCCCTGCCGTTCATTCGTCGCAGCTTGATCGGCGCTGCCGTGATGGCCCTGTGCGCCAGTAATGCGCTGGCCGTCAACCCGTTCGTCGTCAAGGATATCCGGGTCGAAGGCATCCAGCGGACGGAAGCGGGCACCGTGTTCAGCTATCTGCCGGTGCGCGTGGGCGAAACCTTCGACGATGTCAAGGCCTCGAGCGCGATCAAGGCACTCTACGCCACCGGCTTCTTCAAGGACATCCGGCTCGAGGAAGAAAATGGCGTCCTGGTGGTGCTGGTCGAGGAACGTCCGGCGATTTCGTCTGTGGATTTCACCGGCACCAAGGAATTCGAGAAGGACATGCTGGTCAAGGCGCTGTCCGAGATCGGCGTGGCCCAGACCCGCATCTTCGACAAGGCATCCGTTGACCGCGCCGAACAGGAGCTCAAGCGCCAATATCTGTCGCATGGCCTCTACGGCGTCAAGATCACCACCACTGTGACCCCGATCGAGCGCAACCGCGTGACGATCATGTTCAACGTCGACGAAGGCGAGGTCGCCAAGATCAAGGGCATCAATATCGTCGGCAACAAGGCATTCAGCGACAAAGAGCTGCGCCAGTTGCTCGAACTGCGCCCTTCGGGCTGGTTCACCTGGTACTCGAAGGCCGACCAGTATTCCAAGCAAAAGCTGACCGGCGACCTGGAGTCCATCAAGTCCTGGTACCTGAACCACGGCTACCTCGAAGCCAACGTCGAATCGACCCAGGTCTCGATCACGCCCGACAAGCGCGACATCTACCTGACCCTCAACATCACCGAGGGCGAGCAGTACACCGTCTCGAGCGTCAAGCTCGAGGGCGAGATGTTCGGCCGCGAAGAGGAACTGAAGCAGCTGATCATGCTCCAGCCGGGCAAGACCTACGTGGGTGACCTGCAAGAGGCGACCAACAAGCTGATCTCGGACCGCCTGGGCACCTTCGGCTACGCCTTCGCCAACGTGACGGCCAATCCGGAACTGAATCGCGAGAAGCGCGAAGTCGCGTTCACCTTCTTCGTCGATCCGGGCAAGCGCGCCTATGTGCGCCACATGAATATCTCGGGCAACACGGTCACCCGCGACGAAGTGATCCGCCGCGAATTCCGCCAGTTCGAAAGCTCTTGGTACGACGCCAATCGCGTGAAACTCTCGCGCGACCGCGTCGACCGCCTGGGCTACTTCAAGGACGTGAAGGTCGAGACGCCGGAGTCGCCGGGCACGTCGGACCAGGTCGACGTGAATATCGCGGTCGAAGAAAAACCGACCGGTAACTTCATGATCGGCGGCGCCTTCTCGCAGTCCGAAAAGTTCACCTTCACCGCGTCGATCTCGCAGGCCAACTTCGCCGGCAGCGGCAACACGGTCGGCATCGAACTCAATACCAGCAAATACAACCGCACGATCGCGTTCTCGCAGACCAATCCGTACTTCACCGACGACGGCATCTCGCGCGCCTTCTCGCTGTACCTGCGTACCTCGCGTCCGCCGGCGCTGAACATCGGTTCCTACACCGTGAAGCAGATGGGCGGCAACCTGACCTTCGGCGTGCCGTTCTCCGAGTCCGACACCGTCTACTTCGGCGCCGGTCTCGAACGCACCGAGCTGGAAACCGACCAGACCTCGCCGACGATCTACCAGACCTTCGTGCGCCAGAATGGCGGCCCGGAAAGCGGCATCGGCAAGGCCACCACCAATGCGATCCCGCTGACCGCCGCCTGGGGCCGCGACACCCGCGACAGCGCGGTGACGCCGACCCGCGGCCGGTACCAGCGCGCCAACTTCGAGATCGATGCGCTGGGCGATGCGAAATACTATCGCGCGGTGTACGAGCACCAGTGGTGGAAACCGCTGACCCGCTGGATGACGCTGGCCCTGCGCGGCGAGCTCGATTACGGCAAGGGTATCGGCGGCAGCGCCTACCCGGTGTTCAAGAACTTCTACGCGGGTGGTATCGGCTCGGTGCGCGGCTACGAGAGCTCGTCGCTGGGCGTGGTCGATCCGCGTTACTACGATGCGATCGGCGGCTCCAAGCGCATCATCGCCAACGCCGAGCTGCAGTTCCCGTTCCCGGGCAGCGGCACCGACCGCAGCCTGCGCTGGTTCACCTTCGTGGACGGCGGCCAGGTGTTCCAAGAGGATGCGAAGATCCGTTTCGACGAGTTCCGCTACTCGGCAGGTATCGGCCTGTCCTGGATTTCCCCGGTCGGTCCGCTCAAGTTGAGTTATGCTAAGCCGCTGAATTCGCTACCGGGCGACCGCCTGGAGCGCTTCCAGTTCCAGATGGGCACCGGCTTCTAAGCCGCCCACGGCGACCTGAAGAACGATTGCGAGAGGCTTTATGTTGAAAAATCTGATTGACTCGCTACCCGGTAAAGTCAAGCCGGTGCTGGGCGCCTCGCTGGCGCTCGCTGCCGTGTGCGCCGCGCCCGTGGCGCAGGCGCAGGCGACGACCAGCCGCATCGGCTTCGTCTATACCGAGCGCCTGATGACCGACTCCAAGATGGCCAAGTCGGCCGACGCCAAGCTGGCCGCCGAGTTCTCGAAGCGCCAGAAGGCGGTCGAGGAGATGGTCGGCAAGTACAAGCAGACGTCGGAAAAGTTCGACGCCGAGGCGGGCGGGCTGTCGGAACTCGACCGCACGCGCCGCGCGCGCGAGCTCTACAACATGCAGAAGGATGTCGAGCGCATGCAGCGCGAGTTCCAGGAAGACCTGCAACAGCGCAAGAACGAAGAGCGCGCCGCGATCGCACAAAAGGCTTACAAGCTGGTCGAGCAGGTCGCGGAACAGGAAAAACTCGACGCGGTGCTGGTCGAGGCGGCGTGGGTGAGCCCGCGCGTCGACATCACCGACAAGATCCTCAAGCTGCTCGACAAGTAAGGCAGTACCGTTTTTTTTTGACTCACACTGGAAAGACCGAGATGGGCATTCGACTAGGCGATTTGGTCGAGCGCTTCGGCGGACAGCTGGTGGGCGACCCGGACCTCGAGGTCCTGGCGATCGCCCCCCTGGACAGCGCCGGCGCTTCGCACATCAGCTTCCTCAGCAACAGCAAGCTGCGCGCACTGGCCGCGCAGAGCCAGGCGGCGGCCTTGATCCTGTCGCCGCTGGACGACCCGACGGTGGCCGCAACGTTCGAAGGCGCGCGCATCGTCACTACCAACCCCTACGCCTACTTCGCCCGCGCGGCGCAGTATTTCGTGTCGCTGACCGAGAGCGTGCCCGTGCCCGGCATCCATCCGAGCGCGGTGGTGGCCCCTGGCGCGACGGTCGATCCGACCGCCCACGTCGGGCCGCACGTGACGATCGAAGAGGGCGCGGTGATCGGCGCGCACGCGGTGATCGATGCGGGCTGCTTCATCGGCCGCGAGGCGGTCATCGGCGAATACACGCACCTGTTCGCGAACGTGACCTTCCATACGCGCTGCCGCATCGGCAAGCGCGGCATCCTGCACTCGGGCGCCGTGGTCGGCACCGACGGTTTCGGCTTCGCGGTGGAGGCGGGCGTCTACATCAAGATCCCGCAGACCGGCCGGGTGCTGATCGGGGACGACGTCGACATCGGCGCCAACACCACGATCGACCGTGGCGCGCTGGACGACACCGTGATCGAAGACGGGGTGAAGCTCGACAACCAGATCCAGATCGGCCACAACTGCCATATCGGGGCGCACACGGCGATGGCCGGCTGCGTCGGCGTGGCCGGCAGCGCCAAGATCGGCAGCCGCTGCACCTTCGGCGGCGCCGCGATGGTGCTGGGCCACCTGGAAATCGCCGACAATGTCCACATTTCCTCGGGCAGCATGGTGTCGCGCTCGGTCCTCGAACCGGGCCAGTACACCGGCTTCTACCCCCTGGCCAAGAACTCCGAATGGGAGCGCAGCGCCGCGATCGTGCGCAATCTCGATTCGATGCGCGCCAAGATCCGCACGCTCGAGAAAACCATCAGAAACCTGACAGAAGAAAAATGACCACTCCAGAACTCAAGACCCTCGACATCACCCAGATCAAGGAATACCTGCCGCACCGCTATCCGCTGCTGCTGGTGGACCGCGTGCTGGACGTTGAATTGGGCAAGCGCATCGTCGCGATCAAGAACGTCACCGCCAACGAAGAATTCTTCAACGGCCACTTCCCGCACAAGCCGGTGATGCCGGGCGTGCTGATGATCGAAGCGATGGCGCAGACCGCGGCCATCCTGTCGTTCATGACCATGAACGTGAAGCCCGACGAGAACTCGGTGGTGTACTTCGTCGGCATCGACAATGCGCGCTTCAAGCGTCCAGTTGAGCCGGGCGACCAGCTGCGCATGGAAGTCGAGATCCTGCGCGTTGCGCGCGGCATCTGGAAATACAAGGCGGTGGCGACCGTCGACGGCAAGGTGGCGGTAGAGGGTGAACTGATGTGCACCATCCGCGGCGCCGCGGAGGCGACGATGAAAGGCCCGGAAGCAGCGGCCGAGTAAGGAGGATCAAGATGAGCAAGATTCATTCGACCGCGATCGTCGATCCGAAGGCGGAGCTGGACAGCTCGGTCGAGGTAGGCCCGTATTCGATCATCGGACCGAATGTGCGCATCGACGCCGGCACCGTGGTCGGCCCGCACGTGGTCATCGAAGGCCACACCACGATCGGCAAAGAAAACAAGTTCTTCCAGTTCTGCTCGATCGGCGGCGCGCCGCAGGACAAGAAGTGGAACGGCGAGCCGACCCGCCTCGAAGTGGGCGACCGCAACACCGTGCGCGAGTTCGTCACCTTCAACCTGGGCACGGTCCAGGACGAAGGCGTCACGCGCGTCGGCAGCGACAACTGGATCTCGGCCTACGTCCACGTGGCGCACGACTGCCAGGTGGGCAGCAACACGATCTTCTCGAACAACGCCCAGCTCGCGGGGCATGTGCAGGTGGGCGACTGGGCCATCCTGTCGGGCTACGCCGGCGTGCACCAGTTCTGCAAGATCGGCGCCCACGCCTTCATCGGCATGTACACGAGCCTCACGCAGGACGTGCCGCCGTATGTGCTGGTGTCGGGCAATCCGGCAGGTGCGCGCGGCGTGAATCTCGAAGGGCTCAAGCGGCGCGGGTTTGCGCGCGAGCAGCTCGATGGAATCCGCGGCGCCTACAAGTTGCTGTATCGCTCGAACCTGACGCTCGAAGAGGCGAAGGCTGCCTTGCAGGCCGAAGAAGAGCGTTTGCCTGCGGCTGCGGGTGAGATCCGCCTGCTGCGCGAATTCCTCGGTACGGCCACCCGTGGCATCGTCCGCTGAAGGTTCGAACGCCGTCTCGCTGGCCCTGGTGGCCGGCGAGGCGTCCGGCGACATGCTTGCCGCGCGCCTGCTGGCGGGGCTGCGGCCGGTGCTCCCGGACGCGCGCTTCCACGGCATCGGCGGGCCGCGCATGATCGAGCAGGGCATGGTGAGCGACGTCCCGATGGACACGCTCACGGTGCGCGGCCTGTTCGAGGTCATTCCCCGCTATCGCGAACTGAAGGGCATCCAGAAACAGCTGCGCGATCGACTCCTGCTCGAAAAGCCGGCAGCCTTCATCGGCGCCGACTATCCCGGTTTCAACCTGGGCCTTGAAGAAGACCTGCGCTGTGCCGGCATCCCGACCGTCCACTTCATCGGCCCGCAGATCTGGGCCTGGCGTGGGGGGCGGATCAAGAAGATCCAGCGCGCGGTGTCGCACATGCTGGTGATCTTCCCTTTCGAGGAAGCGATCTACCGCGACGCCGGGGTGCCGGTGACGTATATCGGGCATCCGCTGGCCGAGACCATTCCACTGGTGCCCGATGTCGCGGCGGCGCGCCGGGCGCTCGGGCTGTGGCCTGACGCGCGGGTGGTGACGGTGATGCCTGGCAGCCGCATGGGCGAGCTGAAATACCTGGCCGAGCCGTTCGTGCGCGCCGTGAAGCTGCTGGCCGCGCGCGACCCTGGCTTGCGTTTCGTGGTGCCGATGGTCGGCGCGCGCCAGCGCGCCTACTTCGACGAGATCGTGGTCAAGGCGGGTTTGCAGGACGTCGAACTGCAGCTGACCGATGCCGGCTCGCATACGGCGATCGCCGCCGCCGACGCGGTGCTTGTCGCTTCCGGCACCGCGGCGCTGGAAGTGGCGCTGTTCAAGAAGCCGATGGTGATTGCCTACAAGGTGATGGCGGCGTCGTACGCGATCATGCGCCATATGGGTTACCAGCCGTGGATCGGCCTGCCGAACATCCTGGCGCGCGAATTCCTGGTGCCGGAGCTGATCCAGCATGCGGCCACACCCGAGGCCATGGCCGATGCCGTCTGGGCCCAGCTGCAGGATGCGGCAGGGCGCGAGCGGCTGGCAGCGCGCTTCCTCGAAATGCACCACGGCCTGCTGCGCGACAGCGCGCGCGAAAGCGCCGACGCGGTATTGAAAGTAATAGGCCGCGATGTTTATCCCACGCGCGAACCGGAATGAGCAAGAAGAAAGTCAATCTGTATCCCGGCCTGCCCAAGCGCGGCCGGCCATTCACCGATCTCGACATCGTGTGCGGCGTCGACGAGGCGGGTCGTGGTCCGCTGGCCGGGCCAGTGTTCGCGGCCGCGGTGATCCTCGATCCGCGCCGGCCCATCGAGGGCTTGCGCGACTCGAAGAAGCTGACCGAGGCGCGTCGCGACGAGCTGGCCCCCCTGATCCGCGAGCACGCGCTGGCCTGGTCCATCGCCGAGTGCTCGTGCGAAGAGATCGACAGCATCAACATCTTGCAGGCGACCATGCTGGCGATGCGGCGCGCGGTGGAGGCGCTGCACACGGTGCCCACGCTGGCCCTGATCGACGGCAACCGCTGCCCCCAGATGGACGTGCGTGCGCATGCGATCGTGGAGGGCGACGACAAGGTCAACGCGATCTCGGCCGCCTCGATCCTGGCCAAGACCGCGCGCGACGCCGCGCTAGTGCGCCTGCACGCCTTGTACCCGCTCTATGGTTTCGACCAGCACAAGGGCTACGGCACGCCGCTGCACCTGGAGCGCCTGCGTACGCACGGCCCTTCGCCGGCGCACCGCCGCTCGTTCGCCCCGGTGCGCAACCTGTTGCAGGTCGACCTGTTCGGCGACATGCGTGTCGACATCGGTGGAACAATGACTGAAGCAGCATGAAGACCATCACCTCGCGCGACAACGCGTTCTACAAAGACCTGAAAAGCCTCGCCACGAGCTCGCAGGCGCGGCGCAAGGCCGGGCAAAGCCTGCTCGACGGCGTGCACTTGTGCCAGACCTGGCTCGACCTGCGCGGTGCGCCGCGCCACTGCGTGGTGTCCGAGGGGGCGCTGGGCAACCTCGAAGTACAGGCCATCGTCGCCCGTTGCGACGCCGTGCAGGCGCCGGTGACGGCGCTGCCGGACGCACTGTTCAACGCCGTCAGCCAGGTCGAGCATGGCGTGCACCTGCTGTTCGTGATCGATTCGCCGCAGCCGTCGAACGCACCGGCCCTGGTTGGCGCCAGCGTGCTGCTCGACGGCGTGCAGGATCCCGGCAACGTCGGCTCGATCCTGCGCAGCGCCGCGGCGGCCGGCATCAAGCAAGTCTACTGCAGTCCCGGCACCGCCTTCTGCTGGTCGCCCAAAGTGCTGCGCGCCGCAATGGGCGCGCACTTCGTGCTGGAGATTTTCGAGCAAGTGGAGCTGGCGCCGCTGGTGCGCGCCGCGACGGTGCCGGTGCTGGCCACCAGCGGCTACGCGGCCGAGCAGCTGTACGCGATGGACTTGCGCCAGCCGGTGGCCTGGGTGCTGGGCCACGAAGGGCAGGGCGTCTCGGATGAATTGCTGTCGCTGGCGACGCACCGGGTCGCGGTGCCGCATGCGGGCCAGGTGGAGTCGCTCAACGTCGCGGCCTGCGCCGCCGTGTGCTTCTTCGAGGGGCTGCGCCAGCAGCAGGCTTAAGCAGGTCTGGACGGCTTCCCTTGCTTCGCGTAGGCTGGCGGCTGGGAAACTGGAGCAACGATGGACATCGCGCATTTGCATTTTCTGGTGGCGCAAGCCGACACGACCCAGCGCAGGGCGCTGGTGGACTTGCTGGGCCAGCTGGGCGCCAGCCGCGTCACCGACGTCCCGGACGGCCATCTCGCGCTGCAGGCTCTGGAAGCGGGCCTGGCGCCGACCGTCAACGTCGCCATCCTCGATCTTGACCTGCCCGGCATGGACGGCCTGGAGCTGATTCGCAAGCTGGGCCAGATACAAGTCCCGACACGGGTGATCATCATCGGCGCCCAGCCGTCCGACCTGCTGTTTTCGGTAGAGTCCCTGGCCCAGGCCTTCGGCGTCGAGCTGCTGGGCGCGATCGCCAGGCCGGTGAGCGCCGCCAGACTGAAGCCGCTGCTCGACAATTACGCGCCGCTGGCGCGGCCACCAAGGAGGCCTGGCGGCCCGCGCTTCTCGTTCCAGCACATCGGCATTGGCCTGCAAAAGCGCCAGTTCGAACCGTTCTTCCAGCCGAAGATCGAGCTCGCGACCGGCCAGGTCAAGGGCCTGGAAGCCTTCGCCCGCTGGCGCCATCCCGAGCACGGCGTGCTGGGTCCCGTATCCTTCATGGAAGCGCTGGAAGAGAGCGGCCGCATGGATTTCCTCGACTGGAGCATGATCGAGCTGTCGGTCGAGCGTTGCCGCTGGTTCCAGGACCAGGGCATCCCGGTCCCGATCTCGCTGAACATCGCTCCAGAGACGCTGGCCCACCCGGCGTTCACGCGCCAGATCGCCGCTTCGCTCGAGCGCCACAAGGTGCTGCCCGACTACATCACTTTCGAGATCCCCGAATCCTCGGTCCTGAACACCAATCCCGACTTCATCGAACGCCTGGTCCGCCTGCGCATGATGGGCTTCGGCCTGGCGATCGACGACTATGGCACCGGGAGATCCAATCTGCAGCTGCTGGCGCGCATCCCCTTCACGGAGTTGAAGATCGACCGCAGCTTCGTCGACGGCGCCTCGAAACGCCGCCCTCTGGGCACGGTCCTGCGCAGCTGCCTGAACCTCGCCCACAGCCTGGACCGCATGTCAGTAGCCGTCGGCGTCGAAACCCGCCAGGACTGGGATTTCCTGCAAGACCTGGGCTGCACCTACGCCCAGGGCTACCACATCGCCAACCCCATGGAAGCCTCCGCCTTCCCCTCCTGGCTCGCCGACTGGCGCCAATTCTTCTAACCCCGACCAATAACCCAACAATGAGGGTCAGAGTAGATTTATTGAGCAATTTCCCAAATTCGGCCGGCGAATAAGTAGGGTCAGAGTAGCATTATTGGCCAATTACTCGGGAGATATCCAGGGTCGGAGTAGAATTAACAGCTCATCAGTAAGAGTTGTCTAAGAATTCCACTCCGACCCTATTTATTTTTTGGAGAGCTATAGCGCTAACAATTCAAAGTTAATTCTTAGGATTATCCTATTTCCCAGCCGCTGGCCCAAAACAAGGAAAACCCCGAAAAACGATGAGGATCAGAGTAGGATTGCTGAGCATTTCCTCAACGTTGTCAAACAAATCGACTCTGACCCTAATTAACATGCACGAGCTTTTCAGCAAGCTAAGTGCTCGTTTGTGCGGAGTTAATAGATACTCGGGAATCTTTCTAATTAATTCTACTCTGACCCTCATTGTTGGTCAGTATTCGCGGCGGTCGGGTTTGATTTCCTGGAGGATCGTGGTGGCGATTTCTTCGATGGATTTGGTGGTCGAAGAGAGCCAGCGGATGCCTTCGCGGCGCATCAGGTGCTCGGCTTCGTTGACTTCGTAGCGGCAGTTTTCGAGGGAGGCGTATTTGCTGCCAGCGCGGCGCTCGTTGCGGATTTGCGAGAGGCGCTCCGGGGTGATCGTCAGGCCGAACAACTTGGCCTTGAATGGCGGCAAGGAACTCGGCAGCCTGCCGCGTTCGAAGTCATCGGGGATCAAGGGATAGTTTGCCGCTTTCAGCCCGTATTGCATCGCCAGATACAGGCTGGTCGGCGTTTTGCCGGAGCGCGAGACGCCCACCAGGATCACGTCGGCCTCGGCCAGGTTCTTGTGCGACTGGCCGTCGTCATGCGCCAGCGAGAAATTGATCGCTTCGATGCGGTTCTTGTATTCCTCGGTGTCCACCGCATTGTGGATGCGCCCGATCGTGTGCGTCGACTTCACGTCCAGTTCCTGCTCGAGCGGCGCCACGAAGGTCTGGAACAGGTCCATGTGCATGCCGTTCGCCGCCCGGATCACGCTCGACAGATCATTCTTGACCAGCGTCGAGAACACGATCGGACGCTGCCCATGCAGCGCGAAACTCTCGTTGATGCGGCGTGCGGCGTCGTGCGCCTTGTCGATCGAATCCACGAACGGCAACCGGATCTGGCGAAAACGCAGGTCGAACTGGCTCAACACCGCGTGACCGAAGGTCTCCGCCGTGATGCCGGTGCCGTCGGAAACGAAGAACACGGTGCGCGAGGCGGTGACTGGGGGAGGCAGGGAATCGTCGGTCATGGTGGCTGGATCGAATGCTTTGCTGACAAAGTTGCATCAAAAGTGCGCTGCACATCACCCTGTGGCGGGGTAAAATGCTCGGCAACGGGTTTTGCATTGTGCTGCACGCGGGCCAGAATAACAAGAACACGACGTAGTCGCCCCCGCGTCCAGGCTCAATGCGCCAACAGGTTTCCATCATCAAGTAAGGGTGTTTTACCATGACTAACCTAGCTACTCCAGCATTGAAGCCCGACGCAGTGGAGCCCGACGGTTCCAATCGCATCTACGTGGCCTCGTTCGAAGACCTGCGCATGACCGACGTCGAGTCGGTCGGCGGCAAGAACGCCTCGCTCGGCGAGATGATCAGCCAGCTGGCAAATGCCGGCGTGCGCGTGCCGACCGGCTTTGCCACCACCGCCGACGCGTTCCGCGATTTCCTCGACTACAGCGTCGACGGCGGCGCATCCCTGGGCGAACGCATCGCGCGCCGCCTCGACAACCTGGACGTCGACGACGTGCGCACGCTGGCAACGGTCGGCGCCGAGATCCGTGGCTGGATCGTCGAGACCCCGTTCCAGCCACGCCTGGAACAAGAGATCCGCTCGTTCTACGAACGCCTGGTCGCCGGCTCGGAAACCGAAGTCTCGTTTGCCGTGCGTTCGTCGGCCACCGCCGAAGACTTGCCGGATGCGTCCTTTGCCGGTCAGCAGGAGTCGTTCCTGAACGTGGTCGGGATCGACAACGTACTCGAGGCGATGAAGCACGTCTTCGCCTCGCTCTACAACGACCGCGCGATCTCGTACCGCGTGCACAAGGGCTTCACCCATGCCGAAGTCGCGCTGTCGGCCGGCGTGCAGCGCATGGTGCGCTCGGACACCGGCGCGTCCGGCGTCATGTTCACCATCGATACCGAATCGGGCTTCAAGGACGTGGTGTTCATCACGTCGAGCTATGGCCTGGGCGAGACCGTGGTGCAGGGCGCGGTCAACCCGGACGAGTTCTACGTCCACAAGCCGATGCTCGCGCAGGGCAAGTCGGCCGTCATCCGCCGCAATATCGGCTCCAAGCTGATCAAGATGGAATTCACCAGCGAAGCCAAGGCCGGCCGCTCGGTCAAGACCGTCGACGTGCCGATCGAGCTGCGCAACCGCTATTCGCTGGTCGAGGAAGAAGTCATCGAGCTGGCCAAGTACGCGGTGATCATCGAAAACCACTACGGTCGTCCGATGGACATCGAGTGGGGCAAGGACGGCCGCGACGGCAAGCTGTATATCCTGCAGGCGCGTCCCGAGACCGTCAAGTCGCAGCAGAAGTCGACCGACGCCCAGCAGCGCTTCCAGCTGAAGGGCACCGGCACCGTCCTGACCCATGGCCGCGCGATCGGCCAGAAGATCGGCGCCGGCCCGGTGCGCGTCATCACCGACCCGAGCGAAATGGAACGCGTGCAGCCGGGTGACGTGCTGGTCGCCGACATGACCGACCCGAACTGGGAGCCGGTCATGAAACGCGCTTCTGCGATCGTCACCAACCGCGGCGGCCGTACCTGCCACGCGGCGATCATCGCGCGTGAGCTGGGCGTGCCGGCGGTGGTCGGCTGCGGCGACGCGACCGACGTGCTCAAAGACGGCACCCTGGTCACCGTCTCGTGCGCCGAAGGCGACGAAGGCATGATCTACGACGGCCTGCTGGAAACCGAGGTCACCGAGGTCGCGCGCGGCGAGCTCCCGCCGATCAAGACCAAGATCATGCTCAACGTGGGCAACCCGCAGCTGGCCTTCGACTTCCAGTCGGTGCCGAACAACGGCGTCGGCCTGGCCCGTCTCGAGTTCATCATCAACAACAATATCGGCGTGCACCCGAAGGCCATCCTCGAGTACCCGAACATCGACGCCGACCTGAAAAAAGCGGTGGAGTCGGTCGCCCGCGGCCACGCCTCGCCGCGCGCCTTCTATGTCGACAAGCTGGTCGAGGGCGTGGCGACGATCGCCGCCGCCTTCTGGCCGAAGCCGGTGATCGTGCGCCTGTCCGACTTCAAGTCGAACGAGTACAAGAAGCTGATCGGCGGTTCGCGCTACGAGCCGGACGAAGAAAACCCGATGCTGGGCTTCCGCGGCGCGGCGCGCTACCTGGCCGAGGACTTCGCCGAGTCGTTCGCGATGGAATGCGCGGCCATGAAGCGCGTGCGCAACGACATGGGCCTGACCAACGTCGAGCTGATGGTGCCGTTCGTGCGCACCCTGGGCCAGGCCGAGAAGGTCGTGGACCTGCTGGCCAAGAACGGCCTGACGCGCGGCGAGAACGGCCTGCGCCTGATCATGATGTGCGAAGTGCCGTCCAACGCCATCCTGGCCGAGCAGTTCCTGCAGTACTTCGACGGCTTCTCGATCGGTTCCAACGACCTGACCCAGCTTACCCTGGGGCTGGACCGCGACTCCGGCATGGAGCTGCTGGCCAAGGACTTCGACGAGCGTGACCCGGCCGTCAAGGCGATGCTGTCGCTGGCGATCAAGGCCTGCCTGGCGCAGGGCAAGTACGTTGGCATCTGCGGCCAGGGGCCGTCGGACAATCCGGACTTCGCCCAATGGCTGGTGGATGAAGGCATCGAATCGATGTCGCTCAACCCGGACTCGGTAATCGAGACCTGGCAGAAGCTGGCCAAGGGCTGATCGCCGGCCGATCGCCGCCATGCCACAGGGGGGGGCTGCCAGTGTTACACTGGCGGCAATGTTCGCTTTCCAAGCCCTCACGATTGACCGCCGCCGCCCAGCGCGGTCACGCAAACCCTCGCTACCCACTCCGGGTAGCGAGGGTTTTTTCATTCCATGACAAGAAGGAGACGTTGACATGTCCGACTGGACGTACTGGCTGATCGGGGCCGGTGTGCTGATCGTGGCCGAGCTGTTCATCGGCACGTTCTATCTGTTGATGATCGCGCTTGGCCTGCTGTTCGGCGCCGGCGCCGCCTGGCTTGGCGCCAGCGGAGCGTTGCAGACGCTGGTCGCGGCGCTGGTCGGCATCGGCGCCACCATGGTGCTGCGCCGCACCCGCTACGCCAGGCCGGGGCGCGGCAAGGCCGCGAACGACCCGAGCATCAACCTCGATATCGGCCAGCGCGTCACGGTGCCGCGGTGGCAGGACCGCCGTGCGCGCGTGATGTACCGCGGCGCGCTGTGGGACGTCGAACTGCGCGCCGGCGTCGAGCCGCAGCCGGGCGACTTCGAGATCGTCGAAGTGCAGGGCAACCGCCTGATCGTGGCGCGCCGCCAGGCCTGATACCAAAACCATCACAAGAAGGGATGCACATGGAACTGTCTTTCAGCGTGGTCGCGATCGTGATCTTCGCCATCGCCCTGGTCTTCGTCTTCAAGACCATCAACGTGGTGCCGCAGCAGAACGCCTGGGTGGTCGAACGCCTCGGCAAGTACCACGCCACCCTGGCCCCGGGGCTGAACATCGTGGTGCCGTTCGTCGACCGCATCGCCTACAAGCACAGCCTGAAGGAGATCCCGCTCGACGTGCCGCCCCAGGTCTGCATCACGCGCGACAATACCCAATTGCAGGTGGACGGCATCCTGTACTTCCAGGTGACCGACGCCATGCGCGCCTCCTACGGGTCGTCGAACTATATCCAGGCCATCACCCAGCTGGCCCAGACCACCTTGCGCTCGGTGATCGGCCGCATGGAGCTGGACAAGACCTTCGAGGAGCGCGACCACATCAACACCCACATCGTCAACGCGATCGACGAATCGGCGGCCAACTGGGGCGTCAAGGTGCTGCGCTACGAGATCAAGGACCTGACGCCGCCGGCCGAGATCCTGCACGCCATGCAGGCGCAGATCACGGCCGAGCGCGAGAAGCGGGCCCTGATCGCGGCCTCGGAAGGCCGGCGCCAGGAACAGATCAATATCGCCAGCGGCGAGCGCGAGGCGGCGATTGCGCGCTCCGAAGGCGACAAGCAGGCCCAGATCAACCGCGCCCAGGGCGAGGCCGCGGCCATCGTGGCGCTGGCCGAAGCCAGCGCCTCGGCACTGCGCCAGGTAGGCGAGGCGATCGCCTCGCCGGGCGGGATGGACGCCGTCAGCCTGCGCGTGGCCGAGCACTATGTCGATGCCTTCGCCAACCTGGCCAAGACCAACAATACCCTGATCGTGCCGGCCAACCTCGGCGATATGAGCACCGTGATCGCCAGCGCGCTGCAGATCGTGAAGGCGCAGAAGTAGGGCGACCAGACAGGGGTGTCGGCCCGGCCTAGAACCCCACCGTCGCCGACACCACCAGGCTGCGCGGCGCCGCCAGCACCAGGTAACCCGAGCCCGGATAACCGCCGGCCGAGGCCCAGTAGTTCTTGTCCGTGACATTGTCCAGGCGCGCGCGCAGCACCAGGTCGCGATCCATCAAGCGGGTGTCGAAGGTGGCGCCGAGGTCGAGCCGGGTCCATGACGGCAGCTTCTGGGTGTTGGCGCCGTCGGCGTACTGCTTCGCGGTGTACACGGTGCGCGCGTTCAGCGACAACCCGTCCACGCCCGGCACGGCCCAGTCGGCGCCGATATTGAGCTGCGTTTGCGGCACGCCGATCGCATCCTTGCCCTGGTTCTTGCCTGCCTGGGTGATGCGCTGCTCGGCGTCGAGCAGGGTCAGGCCGCCCAGCACCTTCAGGCCGCGCAGCGGCGTGCCGAAGACCGACAGCTCGACGCCGCGGTTGCGCTGTTCGCCGAACACGCCGAACACGCGGTTTTCGACATAGGCGCTCGGCTGGCTGGTCGAGAACGCGGCCGCGGTCAAGCCGTAGCGGCCACTGTCGTACTTGACGCCCGCTTCGCGCTGGCGCGAGACATAGGGGGCGAACTTGGTGCCCGAGTTGACGATGTCGACACCCGACGCCTCGGGGCCGCGCTGCAGGCCTTCGCTGTAGTTGGCATACACCGACAGGTCCTTGCGCAGCTTGTAGACGATGGCGGCGAACGGTGTGTTCTCGCTTTCCTCGTAGCCGGCGGTTTCGAGACCCGTGTCGTTGGCGTAGCCATAATCCTTGAGGCGCTGGTGGCGCAGGCCGACGTTGACCAGCACCTTGTCGTCCATGAACGACATGGTGTCTGCGATCGCGACGCTCGACAGGATGGACTTGCTGGTCACCAGGGGATTGTTCATGTCGCCGCCGGTCGGCCAGGCGTTGGCCGGCGGCGCGGCGACGTCGCGCGGGGTGTAGATGTTCGAGGCGAAGCCCGCGAAGTCGCTCATGCCGAAGGCGTTGCGCGACCTGGAATGAAAGCCGGACGCCGACGCGCTCAGCACGTGCTTGACGGCGCCGGTGCGCAGTTCGCCGCGCACGCCCACTTCGCCGGTGCGCACCTGGTCCTTGCGGATATTGTCGAAGCGGCTCATGGTGCCGTCGCCGCCGGCGTTCCTGACGGTGATCGACGACAGGATGTTGTATTCCTGTCCGCTACGCAGGCCGGCCGCGGCCCAGGCGACCGCGCCGCCGGCCAGATCGACCTCGGCGCGCACGGTGCCGAAGGTGTGGCGCTCGCGCGAGACGGTCCACGGTTGGGCGAAGTTGCGGTCCGCATCCGGCGCGGCGATCATCGGCGCCGTATCCAGGAGGGTCACGCTCGGGCGCGCATTGGTCAGCTGATGGTCTTGCGCGCCGATGTCGGCCGACAGGCGGTAGCCGCGGCCGCGGTAATCGAAGCCGAGCGCGTACACGGACAGTTCGCGTTCTTCGCGGTCGACCGCCGTGTCGCCATTGCGGTGGGCGACGTTGACGCGCACCCCGGCGCGGCCTTGTTCACTAAAACGGCGGCCCAGGTCGATGGCGCCATAACCCTGGCCTCCCGTTTCGACGCCGGCGGTCACTTCGCTCAGGTCCTGGTTCGGCGCGCGCTTGGGCAGGATATTGATCGAGCCGCCGATGCTGCCCCCCGCGGGCGCCGCGCCGTTGATGAAGCTGTGGGCGCCGCGCAGCACCTCGACCCGTTCCATCAGCTCGGAGGCGACGAACTGGCGCGGCAGCAGGCCGTACAGGCCGTTGTAGGCCGTGTCGTCCGAACCGACCGCGAAACCGCGGATCATGTACAGCTCCTGGTAGTTGCCGAAGCCGCGCGCCACCCGCACCGAGGGATCGTTCTGCACCACGTCGGCCACGCTGCGCGCCTGCTGGTCCTGGATCAGCGCATGGGTGTAGTTGGTGCTGTTGAACGGGGTGTCCATGATGTCGACATTGCCCAGCAGCCCGAGGCGCCCGCCGCGCGCCACCTGGCCGCCGGCATACGCCGCCGGCAAGCCCTGGGCCGAGGCGTCGGCCGAGGCGGTCACGACCACGGTCTGGATATCCGGGTCGGCTTGCTGGGCGAAAGCTGTCGTGGAAACGAGGAGGGCTGCGGCCAGCGCGGCCGGCGTCGGGGACGGTTTCAGGGTCTTGCGCGGGGTGGTCATGGGTCTGCTCTTCTTATGCAATCAAGGTAACGCGCATTCTATGCCTCGTGCTTGCATATGTAAATGAGAACGATTATTATTCATGGTCTGTATCTCTAGCTATATAGCCCACCCAATAACATGTCACCCGTTTCCTTGCGCCGCTGGGGCTGGATTCATAAATGGTCCAGCCTGGTCTGCACCATCTTCATGCTGCTGCTGTGCCTGACCGGCCTGCCGCTCATCTACCACCACGAGATCGGCCACCTGCTGGGCAACGAGGTCGAGCCACCGACCCTGTCGCAACCGACGCCCATGGGCAATGTCGACGCCGTGATCGCTTCCGCCAAGGAGCTGTACCCGACCAAGAAGCCGATGTTCATCTCCCAGGAAGCGGACGTGCCCGAGATCTGGCACGTCACCCTGGCCGACCACATGCACGACCACGACTACAAGCCGATCGCGGTCGATGCGCGCACCACCAAGGTGATCGTCGAGCCGGCGTTCGAGGGCGGCGTCTTCATGTCGACCATGCTGGCGCTGCACGTCGACCTGTTCATGGGCCTGGCCGGCAAACTGTTCCTGGGGTTGATGGCCTTGCTGCTGCTGGTGGCGATCGTCAGCGGCGCGGTCCTGTACGCGCCCTTCATGCGCAAGCTCGATTTCGGCACCGTGCGCAAGGAGAGAAGCAGCCGCCTCAAGTGGCTCGACATGCACAACCTGCTGGGCATCGTCACGCTGACCTGGCTGTTCGTGGTGGGAGGTACCGGCATGATCAATACCTGGGCCGACCTGATGCTCAAGTATTACCAGCACAATGAGCTGGGCCAGATCCTGGCCCAGTACAAGGACAAGGCGCCGCAACCGCATACCGCCTCGGTGCACGACGCGATCGAGAAGGCCAAGGAGCGCCTGCCGGGCATGCGGGTCGCCTTCGTGGCCTTCCCCGGCACCGACTTCAGCAGCGAGCACCACTACGGCATCTACATGAACGGCGACGAGCCGTTCAGCTCCCGCATGTACCAGCCGGTGCTGGTCGACGCCCATACCGGGGAACTCACCGACGCGCCCGAGTTGCCGTGGTACCTGAAGGCGCTACTGGTGTCGCAGCCGCTGCACTTCGGCGACTACGGCGGGCAGTGGATGAAATTCCTGTGGGCGGTGCTCGACATCGCCACCATCGTGATCCTGGTCACTGGCCTGTACCTGTGGGTCAAGCGCGGCAAGACCGCCAGCGCGACGGCCAAGGCCGCGGCGCTGGACAAGACCGCGGGGGTGCACGCCGCGCCGGCGCTGGCGCGCGAAGGAGGCGCATCGTGAGCCGCAGGGACCGTACCGCGGTGCAGATCTGGGGCGCGCCGATCGTGCTCGCCATCCTCACCACCATCGGCCTGATCTCGGCGCTGCTGGGGGACGGCATCTGGGATGCGCTGTCCGCCGTCACGCTCGGCATTCCCTGCCTGGCAGGCGCCTGGTACAGCCTGCGCCGCCGTCCTGCTCCGACCCGCGAGCGCTGAACGCGACGCCCGGCGCAACAGCCGGACGACTTTTCGCGTGCCGGAGTTGGTCGCGGCCAGCGCCACGCTGTATACTTGGCACCTTTCGATCCCGCGTGCCGCATAGGCTGGCCGCGGGACGCGTCCATTTTCGAAAGGGACTCATGTTTGCAGCAGTCGATCTCGGGTCCAACAGCTTCCGCCTGCACATCGGCGAACCGCTCGGCGCCCGCATGCGCATCGTGCGCACGGCGCGCGATCCGATCCGCCTGGCGGCGGGACTCGACAGCGACAACATGCTTACCGAGGCGGCCATGCGCGCGGCCATCCGCTGCCTGTCCGATTTTCGCAAGATCCTCGACGAATACCACCTCGACGCCGTGCGCGTGGTGGCCACCAACACCATGCGCGTGGCGCGCAACGCCGACCAGCTGCTGCCGCAGCTCGAAGCCGCCATCGGCCATCCGATCGAGATCATCTCGGGCGAGGAAGAAGGACGCCTGATCTACATGGGCGTGACGCGCGCCATCGAGCGCCAGGACGAGCGGCGCCTGGTGATCGACATCGGCGGCGGCTCGACCGAGGTCATCGCCGGCACGGGCGCCGAGATCCACCTGGTCGAGTCATTCGGCATCGGCACCCAGCCGCAGACCCGCGCCTATTTCGCCGACGGCCGCATCACCGCGCGCGGTTTCGACGCCGCCGTGACGGCCGCGCGCGCCCGCTTCGAAGATGCGGCCTCGCTCTACCACGCCCAGGGCTGGGACGCAGCCTACGGCTCTTCCGGCACGATGCGCGCCATCTCCGAAGTCATCGGCCGCAACGCGATCGGCGACGGCGCGGTGTCGCAGGCAAGCCTGCTGCTGCTGCGCGACATCCTGATCGAGCTGGGCCATGTGGACGCCTTCGCCCTGCAAGGGGTCAAGCGCGAGCGGGTGCCGGTGATGGTCGGGGGCCTCACGGTGCTGATCGGGGCAATGCAGGAACTGAAGGTCGAGCGCGTGCAGGCGATCAATGCCGGGCTGCGCCTGGGCGTGCTATCAGACCTCGAGCTGCGCGCCACCCGGCGCGACCGGCGCGACGCCGCGATCCGCTCGTGCATGCAGCGCTTCCGGGTCGACACCCAGCGCGCACTGCGCACCTGCGGCATCGCGACCCTGCTGTACGAACGCCTGCAGCCGCAGGCCGACAGCCAGCCGCACTACCTGGCCTGGAGCGCGATGCTGCACGAGATCGGGCTGGCGATCTCGATGAGCGGCGCGCACAAGCATGGCGCATATATCGTCGAGCACGCCGACCTGGGCGGCTTCACCACGCGCGAGCAGCGCCTGCTGGCGACGCTGGTGCTGGGGCAAAAGGGCAACTTGCGCAAGATCCGCGAGGCGCTGGTCGAGCCCGACCTGGCCAAGGCGGTGCTGGCGCTGCGCCTGGCCGTGGTGCTCATGCATGCGCGCGCCGACGACGACATCGGCGGCCTGCGTTTGCGCATCAAGGGAAAGATCGAGATCGACCTGCCGCCGCAATTGCTGGCGCGGCATCCGACGCTGGCGCCGTGGTTCGAGAAGGAAGAGGAGAACTGGAACGAAGTGGGTATGGCGTTCCAGGTACGCTAGGCGCTGGCGCCACGCACGCCCGCACCCGTCGTTCCCGCGCAGGCGGGTATCCCGGTTGGCTCGCGCCAAAGCCACGTTCGGGATGCCCGGCTGATCGAACGGCCCGGGTTCCGGCCTTCGCGGGAACGACGTGCATGGGCCAGTGGTTTCGTTCGGCGCCGGCGCCGGCGTCAGCGCAGCTTGCCGATCACATCCGGCCCCGCCACCAGCCGGATATACGGCACGCCGTCGGCTGCCTTGTGTTCGATCCAGAACACGCCCGCCTTGCGGATGCGCCAATCCTGCTTGTCTCCGCACAGCACCATCGATGCCACCTGGCCCAGCAGCGGCTGGTGGCCGACGATCAGCGCCGGCTGGCGGTGCGCCGGCCAGCCGCAGGCTTCGATGATCGCTTCGACGCGCGATTCGGTGCCCAGCGCGTCGACCACCTGGTAGCGCCGCCCCAGCGCCTGCACGGTCTGGATGCAGCGCGTGGCAGGGCTGACCAGGATGCGGCAGGTCGGCGGCAGCTTGCGGTCCAGCCAGGCGCCCATGCGCGCGGCGTGGCGTTGGCCCTTGGGCGTCAGTTCGCGCAGCGCGTCCGGTTCTCCTGGCTCGGCCTCAGCGTGGCGCCACAGGATCAGTTCCATGCTCGATCTCCTTGTCGTTGCTATCGTTTTCGTGATGGGTATTGGCGCCCCCCAGCAAGTCCATCAGCACCTGCTGCGCGCTGTAGCGCGCCTGCTTGCCGCGCGGCTTGCGGCGGCGGTAGCGGCCGTCGGCCGCCAGTTCCCAGGCGTTCACATTGTCCTTCAGGTAAGGATGCAGCCCCTCGCGCATCACGCGCCGCTTGAGCGCGGGTGAGCGGATCGGGAAAGCCACCTCGACCCGGCGGAACAGGTTGCGGTTCATCCAGTCCGCGCTGCTGAGCATGACGTCGTGCTTCAGGTTGTTGCGGAAGTAGTAGATCCGGGTGTGCTCCAGGAAGCGGCCGACGATCGAGCGCACCTTGATGTTGTCCGACAGGCCCGGCACGCCGGGGCGCAGCGCACATGCGCCGCGGATGATCATGTCGATCTTGACGCCGGCCTGCGAGGCGTCGTACAGCGCCTTGATCACCGATTCGTCGGTCAGCGAATTCATCTTGGCGATGATGCGCCCGGGGCGGCCCTGGCGCGCGATGTCGGCTTCTTGCCGGATCGCGCGCACGGTTTCCTTCTGCAGCGAGAACGGCGCCAGCCAGATGCTCGACAACTGCTTGGGGCGGGTCATGCTGGTAAGGTGGATGAAGACCTCGTTGACGTCGGCGGTGACATCGGGATCGGCCGTCAGCAGGCCCAGGTCGGTATAGAACCTGGCCGTGGTGGGGTTGTAATTGCCGGTGCCGAGGTGGGCGTAGCGCCGCAGCCCGCTCGGTTCGCGGCGCAGCACCAGGGCCATCTTGGCGTGCGTCTTGAGGCCCACCACGCCGTATACCACCTGGGCGCCGGCCTGCTCGAGCTTCTCGGCCCAGTTGATATTGGCTTCCTCGTCGAAGCGCGCCATCAGTTCGACGATGACGGTCACTTCCTTGCCGCGCCGCGCCGCCGCGATCAGCGCATCGACCAGTTCGGAGTTGCTGCCGGCGCGGTAGATGGTCTGCTTGATCGCCACCACGCTCGGGTCGGCCGCCGCGCACTCGATGAAGTTGAGCACCGGCTGGAACGATTCGAACGGGTGGTGCAGCAACACGTCCTGCTTGCGCAGCGAGGCGAACAGGTCGGGGCCGGACAGCTTGCCGGGATAGCCGGCCGCGAACGGCGGGAAGGTGAGTTCGGGCTGGTCGTTGTTGTTGGCGACTTCCAGCAGGCGGCTCAGGTTGACTGGACCATCGACCCGGAACAAGCGGCTGCGGTCGATCTGGAACTGGTTGAGCAGGAAATCCGACAAGTGCTCGGGGCAGGAACGACCTACCTCGAGGCGCACCGCGAAGCCGTACTGGCGGCTGTGCAGCTCGCTCTGCAGGGCCTGGCGCAGGTTCTTGACTTCTTCTTCGTCGACCCACAGGTCGCTGTTGCGGGTGACCCGGAACTGCGAGTACGACACCACCTCGCGGCCGGTGAACAGGTCGGCCATATGGGCCTGGATCACCGAGGACAGCAGGCAGTAGGAGGCGCCTTTCTTGTCCGACAGTTCGTCCGGCAGCCGGATCACGCGCGGTAGCACGCGCGGCGCCTTCATGATGGCGATGCCTGATCCGCGTCCGAAGGCATCCTTGCCGGCCAGCTCCACGATGAAGTTCAGGCTCTTGTTGATCACGCGCGGGAACGGGTGGGCCGGATCGAGGCCGATCGGGGTGAGCAGCGGCCGCACCTCGCGGTCGAAGTACTGCTTGACCCAGGCGCGCTGGGCCGCATTGCGTTCGCTCCGGTGCAGCAGGTGGACGCCGTGCTCGGAGAGCTGCGGCAGGATTTCCTGGTTGAACAGGCTGTACTGGCGGGCGATCAGGTGGCGGCATTCCGCGCAGGCGCGCTCCAGGCTGGCGGCCAGGCCGTCGGGCAGGGCGCCGCTCTTGCGGTCGATCTGGTACTGGGCCAGCAGGCTCGCCACCCGCACTTCGAAGAATTCATCCAGGTTGCTGGCGACGATGCAAATGAATCGCAGGCGTTCGAGCAGTGGAATGGCGGGATCTTCGGCCTGGGCCAGCACGCGGCGGTTGAATTCGAGCAGCGACAGCTCGCGGTTCAGATAGGCGCCGCCGTCGGAAAATTGCTTGAGTTCAGCCTCGATGGCCTTCTTTTTCATGTCCATGGTCTGCGGTCGTAGTCGTTCCGCAGCTAGTGTAGATGTCAAATATGACAGCCCGGTGACACTCGGGCGCGCCATCGCCTTAACGAACTGCTAAGCCTCGTGTCGACGCCGACGGTTAAGCTCGAGTCTCCATTCACCCGGGAGCCGTCCATGAAAAACGTCGTTCGCGCCAACAAGGGCTTCTTGATGTTCCTGCTGCTGTTCGGCGTGTTTCGCAGCGCGGTGGCCGACTGGAGCCCGATCCCGAGCGGCTCGATGCGGCCCAACCTGCTGGAGGGCGACGTGGTGCTGATCAACCGCATGGCCTTCGACCTGAAGATACCATTGACCGAACTGAGCGTGGCGCATCTTGGCGAGCCGGCGCGCGGCGACATGGTCGTGTTCCATTCGCCGCACGACGCGATGCGCCTGATCAAGCGTGTGCTGGCGGTGCCGGGCGACCTGGTCGAAATGCGCGGCGACCGCCTGTTCATCAACGGCGAGGGCGCCACCTATGCGGTGCTGGGCCAGGCGCGCGAACGCAGCCGGGGTGTCGAGGTCGATGCGATCCGCCTGGAAGAGCAGGTGGCCGGCATGCGCCAGCGCATCCAGCTGCTGCCCGGGGTCGCGGCGCCGCGCAGTTTCGCGCGGCTGCGGGTGCCGGCCGGTGCCTACCTGATGTTGGGCGACAACCGCAACGACAGCGCCGATTCGCGCGTGATCGGACTGGTGCCGCGCGAAAAGCTGATCGGGCGCGCCGAGCGGGTGCTGGTGTCGGCCGCCTACCAGGAAAACTGGATGCCGCGCCTGGACCGTTTCGGGATGTCGCTGCGCGCGCCGTAGCCTGCCGCCTGGTGAGGATCGGTGACGATTGACGAGGGCGAAATAGCGTACAATCCCGTCCCCCCCGCGCTCGCATCGTGCAGTGCGGGTACCGATTCCGAAAGTGTAGTACATGCAAAAACTCCTGACCGTCATCCTCGCCTGCCTCGGCATGATCGGCGCATTGGCCATCGACACCTACCTGCCGTCGATGCCGGCGATCGGCGCCGAATTCGCGGTCGGCCCGGTGGCCGTGCAGCAGACCTTGAGCGTATTCCTGTTCACCTTCGCCTTCATGATGCTGTTCTACGGAACGCTGTCCGACTCCTTCGGTCGCCGCCCCGTGATCCTGGCCGCCCTGTCGGTCTACACCCTGGCCTCGATCGGCGCGGCCTGGGCCCCGAGCTTCGGCTGGCTGCTGGTGTTTCGCGCGCTGCAGGGCCTGTCGGCCGGCGCCGGCTCGGTGATCGGGCAGGCCATCGTGCAAGACCGCTTTGCGGGCCCGCAGGCCCAGCGCATGATGTCGCATATCATGATGGTGTTCGGCCTGGCGCCGGCGATCGCGCCGATCCTGGGAGGATGGCTGCACGTGACCTTCGGCTGGCGCTCGTCGTTCGTGTTCCTGGCGCTGTTCGGCGCCGCCATGATCGTACTGTGCTACAAGCTGCTGCCCGAAAGCCTCCCGGTCGAGAAGCGCCAGGTCTTCCATCCCGGCACCATCGGCCGCAACTACCTGATGGTGCTGCGCAACCCGCAGTTCGTGTTCCTGGCCTTGTCGGTCGGCCTGGCGTTCAGCGGCCTGTCGCTGTATATCGGCTCGGCCTCGAATTTCGTGATGGAGATCCTGGGCCTGCCCGAGACCGCCTTTGCCTGGATGTTCATCCCGCTCGTGGGCGGCATGGTGGTGGGGTCGGCCTGGGGCGGCAAGCGCGCCCACAGCGCGACCCCTGGCGGCATGATGTGGACGGGCTACGCCGTGATGGCGCTGGGCGTGGTGCTCAACGTCGGCTATCACAGCCTGGCGCCGGCCAGCGTGCCGTGGTCGGTGCTGCCGCTGTTCGTCTATACCTTCGGCCTGGCGGTGGCGATGCCGGCGGTCCAGCTGACCGCCATGGGCCTGTTCCCGCAAAACCGCGGCCTGGCCTCGTCGATGGTCGGCTTCATCCAGATGATGGCGTTCGCCCTGGTGTCGGGCCTGGTGGCGCCGCTCCTGTTCGAGAGCGCCCTCAAGCTGGCGCTGGGCGTGGCGGGCGGACTGGCGCTGAGCTTCGGCGCCTGGCGGTTGTCGGTGCGCACCTCCGTCGCTCCCGCGAAGGCGGGAGCGTAGGGTGGACGGGTCTCCCCGTCCACGCGGTGATGGTTTGCAGATAATTCATCCGGCACGACATCGAAACCGACAACCATCACCGCGTGGACGGACAAGCCGTCCACCCACACCCTCGCTGCCTCAGCGGCGGTTGGTCTTCATCGCCTGGTTGACTTCGCGCTTGGCGTCGCGGTCCTTCTCGGTCGCGCGCTTGTCGTGCTGCTTCTTGCCCTTGGCCAGGCCGATCTCACACTTCACGCGGCCTTTCTTCATGTGCAGGTTGAGTGGCACCAGGGTAAAGCCGGCGCGCTCGACCTTGCCGATCAGCTTGTCGATCTCGGCGCGGTGCAGCAGCAGCTTGCGCGAGCGCAGCGCCTCCGGGTGGCTGAAGGTGGAAGTCGTCGTCAGCGCACTGACGTGCGCGCCGAACAGGTAGAGCTCGTTATTGCGAACGAGCACATAGGCTTCCTTGATCTGCACCCGCCCTTCGCGGATGGCTTTTACTTCCCAACCCTCCAGCACCAGACCGGCTTCGTAGCGGTCCTCGATGAAGTAGTCAAAAAAGGCTTTTTTATTGTCAGCGATGCTCATGAAAAGGCGAAAATTCGCGTGTCGGTTAAACTACTGCCATTGCGCCAACGATTGGCGCATGCAAATGACCAACATCATAACAAACGGTTGACCAATGGCAGTAGTGCACAAATCAGTTTTCCTCGGCTATAGCGCAGAACAGATGTTCGACCTGGTCGCGAAGGTCGAGGACTATCCCAAATTCCTCCCCTGGTGTTCGGGCGTCAAGATCGTCGAGCACGCCGACGACAAGCTGGTCGCCAGCCTGCAGATTAATTTCCATGGCGTGAAACAGAGCTTCACGACCTCGAACCACAACCAGCGCCCGACCCAGATGAAGATGCACCTGGTCGACGGTCCTTTCAAGATGCTGGAGGGGACCTGGAGTTTCAAGGCCCTGCGCGAAGACGCCTGCAAGATCGACTTCGACATGCAGTACGAGTTCTCGAGCATTATCCTGGAGCAGATCGTCGGCCCCGTGTTCGGCATGATCGCCAACAGCATGGTCGACTCGTTCTGCAAGCGCGCCGAGGCGCTGTATGGCTGAGTTGGTGGGGATTTCGGTCTGCTACGCCAGCGACAGGCACGAATGGCTGCGCGCGATGCAGGTGGAGGCGGGAACGACCATCGGCGAAGCGATCGAGCGCAGCGGCGTGCTGGAAGCCTTCCCGGACATTAACCTGACGACGCAGCCGGTCGGCATCTATGCCAAGAAGAAAACGCTCGACACCGTGCTGCGCGAACGCGACCGCATCGAGATCTACCGGCCGCTGGTGGCCGATCCCAAGGACTCGCGCCGCAGACGCGCGGCCAAGAAGGAGAGCGCAAATCTGGCCTCCGACGCAACGCGCCGGGACGACGACGCTGTTTTGCAGAACAGTCCTCTCAAGCCATAGTTATTGCGAAGTTGCAACAGACCGGGCAGGGAAGCGGCGTTGTTTGGTATCATGTCGCAGTCCTTAGGCGACAGGCGGGCTGACTGCAGGTGGCAAATCCGCACGGCGCCCCGCGATCTGGCATGACACCATGCCAGTGTTTCCTCTGCCGTGATCCCGCCGAATGCTAAATGCCCTGAGTCTGTTATTGGTGACCACCGCGCTGTCGGTGGTCATGCTGCTGGTCCTGTCCTCGCTCGCCAAGAGCGAGGTCGCCGGCATCCGCGAATGGCGCCAGGCGAACCTGCTGGCGGTGGTGGCCCTGCTGCTGTTTGCCGCGCGGGGCGTGGCGCCCGATGTCCTGAGCATCGAGGTGGCCAACGCGCTCTACCTCGGGACGGTGACGATGATCTACGCCGGCTTCCGGCGTTTCCTGGGCAAGCGCGTGCGCTGGCCATGGCTGGCGGGCGGTGCGCTGCTGGCGATGTGCGGCATCGTCGTCTTCCATTACGTGATCGAGTCGGCGGCGCTGCGCATCGTGTCGGTTTCGCTCTACCACGGCGCCGTCTGCCTCGCGGTCGGCGTCACGCTGCGTTCGCCGGGCGAGCCGCGCCTGCGTTACCCGTTCGCCTTCACCCGCTGCGGCGCCCTGATCCTGGCTGCAGGCCACGCCTGGCGCGCGAGCTTCTATGCCATCGACGCCTATCGCCCGTATTCGCTATTGGAAGGCAGCACCTATAACCTGGTGTTCTTCGCGATCGGCACGCTGGCCTTGCCGGCGCTGACGCTGGGTGCGGTCATGATGGCCAATGCGCGCCTGATCGCCGTCAGCGCCCATGCCGCCGACCACGACCACCTGACCGGCGCCGCCTCGCGCCGCGCTTTCTTCTCCTTTGCCGAGCACGAGCTGGGACGGGTCGAACGCCACGGCCACGGTCTTGGCCTGCTGCTGGTGGACGCCGACCACTTCAAGCGCATCAATGATACCTTTGGCCATGGCGTGGGCGACCTGGTGCTGCGCGACCTCGTCGAGCGCACCCAGCAGGTGATCCGCAAGATCGATTACTGCGCCCGGCTCGGTGGCGAAGAGTTCGCAGTGCTGCTGCCCGACGCCGACAGCCGCACGGTGCTCGCGGTGGCCCAGCGCCTGCGCGCGGCGCTCGCGCGTCCGCCGCAGCTTGGCGGCGCGGCGAGCGACGTGTCGTACACGGTCAGCATCGGGGTAGCCATGCTGCAATCGGGCGAATCCATCGCCAGCCTGATGGCGCGCGCCGACGCGGCGCTGTATGCGGCCAAGGCGGGCGGGCGCAACCGCGTGGGAGTGGCGCCCGAGGCGGCGCCAGTCAGCGGCATTCCTGCAGCGCGCGTCTGACCCGCTCGTTGCGGGCAGCCTTTTCTTCATCCGTCATATAGGCCTTTTCGCCATCCGGCCCGATCTTCGCGATGCGGATGCCCGACTCGAGCTGGGCCCGGGTCTCGCGCGCGGCGCCGCAATGCTCGGCCAGCTGGCGCTGGCGCGCGGCTTCTTCCTGGCTCTTCCGTTCTTGTTCAGCGCGCGCCTTCGTGCGTTCGCGAAAGGCGGTTTCGCGCTCGGCCAGGGTCGGTGGCCGGGAGGCGGCCGGGCCCTTGTCCGCAGCCTGCGTGTCGCTTGCGTCGGCCGGCGGTTCCAGCGCCGGGCGACCGGAAGACTTGATGATCTTGCTGGCTGGGGTGCCCGGCGGCGGCGGGCGGTCGGAATACTGGCGCGTGCCGTTCGGCCCGATCCAGACGTACTGGGCGTGGGCCGCGGCGGCGGCGAGCAGGAGCAGGGCGCCAATGGCGTGTTTGGGCGAAAGAGGCATCGAGTGGTTCCTGGAAATTACGCACAACGAGCGCAAGGCAGCTGCAAGGCGTTGCGCAAGGCGCGGCTCGATTTCGCCATGTCCTGGCTCGGCTGTCAATCGCCGGGCGCACCGTGCCAAAGAAATTTTGGCCTCCCCGGCGACGCAAATTGAGAGTTTCTGTATAATTTGCTTTTGCGCCTATAGGAAATACTATGCGTCTCCTCCAAAAAGCACTCACCTTCGATGACGTGCTGCTCGTCCCGGCCTACTCCAACGTTCTTCCGGCCCAAACCTCCCTGCGTACCAAGCTGACCCGGAACATCACGCTGAACATTCCACTGCTGTCGGCAGCAATGGATACCGTGACCGAATCACGCCTGGCGATCGCGATGGCGCAAGAGGGCGGTATCGGCATCATCCACAAGAACCTGCGTCCAGCCGACCAGGCGCGTGAAGTGGCACGGGTCAAGCGTTTCGAGGCCGGCGTGCTGCGCGACCCGATCACGATCCCGCCGACCATGAAGATCCGTGAAGTGCTGGCGCTGTCCGAGCACCACGGCATCAGCGGTTTCCCGGTGGTCGAGGGCAGCCAGGTGGTTGGCATCATCACCAACCGCGACCTGCGTTTCGAGGAAGACCTGGAGGCCGAAGCGCGCGCCAAGATGACGCCGCGCGACAAGCTGGTGACCGTGAAGGAGGACGCGGACACGGCCGAGGCCAAACGCCTGATGAACAAGCACCGCCTGGAGCGCGTGCTGGTGGTCGACGACGATTTCGAGCTGCGCGGCCTGATCACCGTGAAGGACATCCAGAAGTCGCACGAGCACCCGCTGGCATCGAAAGATTCGCAGGGCAAGCTGCTGGTCGGCGCCGCCACCGGCGTGGGCCCGCGCGACGAGGAGCGCATCGAACTGCTGGTCGCCGCCGGCGTGGACGTGCTGGTGGTCGACACCGCCCACGGCCACTCGCAGGGCATCCTGGACCGCGTCAAATGGATCAAGGAGCGCTTCCCGCACGTGGACGTCATCGCCGGTAATATCGCCACCGCCGGCGCCGCGCTGGCGCTGGTAGAGGCGGGCGCCGACGCGGTCAAGGTCGGCATCGGCCCCGGCTCGATCTGCACCACCCGCATCGTCGCCGGCGTCGGCGTGCCGCAGATCACCGCGATCTCGAACGTGGCCAAGGCGCTCGAAGGCACCGGCGTGCCATGCATCGCCGACGGCGGCATCCGCTTCTCGGGCGACATCTCGAAGGCGCTGGCAGCCGGCGCGCACACGGTCATGATGGGTTCGATGTTCGCCGGCACCGAAGAAGCGCCGGGCGAAGTGATCCTGTACCAGGGCCGCAGCTACAAATCGTACCGCGGCATGGGCAGCCTGGGCGCGATGGCCGACGGCTCGGCCGATCGCTACTTCCAGGAAGCATCGAGCAAGGCCGACAAATTCGTCCCGGAAGGCATCGAAGGCCGCGTCGCCTACAAGGGCAGCGTGCTGGCGATCATCTTCCAGCTGATCGGCGGCGTGCGCCAGTCGATGGGTTACTGCGGCTGCGCCACCATCGACGAGCTGCGCGAGAAAGCGGAGTTCGTCGAGATCACCTCGGCCGGCATGCGCGAGTCGCATGTGCACGACGTGCAAATCACCAAGGAAGCGCCGAACTACCGTTCGGAGTAAGCCATACCGCGCGGCCGCCCGGCGGCCGCCCGTGGGGTGGACGGTTCCGCCGTCCACGCGTTCAAGCAGCGCCCGCACGGCCTGGACGCGTGGAAGGCGGGCCTTCCACCTTACAGGATTCCTCTCCACGAATTCCTCACCATAGACGCATCCCATGCATTCCAAAATCCTCATCCTCGATTTCGGTTCCCAGGTTACCCAGCTGATCGCGCGCCGCGTGCGCGACGCCGGCGTGTTCTCCGAAGTCTTCCCGTACGACGTCAGCGACGAGTTCGTCCGCGAATACGGCGCCTCGGGCATCATCCTGTCGGGCAGCCACAATTCGACGCTCGAAGGCGATTCGCCACGTGCGCCGCAGGCGGTGTTCGAAGCCGGCGTGCCGGTGCTGGGCATCTGCTACGGCATGCAGACCATGGCGGCCCAGCTGGGCGGCAAGGTCGAAAACGGCCTGAAGCGCGAATTCGGCTACGCCGAAGTGCGCGCCCGCAATCACACCGCGCTGCTCAATGGCATCAACGACTTCGTGACCGATGAAGGCCACGGCATGCTGAAAGTCTGGATGAGCCATGGCGACAAGGTACTGGACATGCCGCAAGGCTTCAAGCTGATGGGCTCGACCGACAGCTGCCCGATCGCGGCGATGGCCGACGAAGAGCGCCGTTTCTATGCGCTGCAGTTCCACCCGGAAGTGACCCACACGACCCAGGGCGAAGCCATCATCGGCCGCTTCGTGCACGAGATCTGCGGCTGCAAGTCCGACTGGAACATGCCCGACTACATCGGCGAAGCCGTTGCCAAGATCCGCGAGCAGGTCGGCACCGATGAAGTGATCCTCGGCCTGTCGGGCGGTGTCGACTCAAGCGTGGCGGCTGCACTGATCCACCGCGCGATCGGCGACCAGCTGACCTGCGTGTTCGTCGACCATGGCCTGCTGCGCAAGGATGAAGGCAAGATGGTCATGGACATGTTCTCCAAGAACCTGGGCGTGAAGGTCGTGCGTATCGACGCCGAGGCGCAGTTCATGGGCCACCTGGCCGGCGAGACCGATCCGGAGCAGAAGCGCAAGATCATCGGCCGCGAATTCGTCGAGGTGTTCCAGGTCGAGGCTGGCAAGCTGACCAACGCCAAATGGCTGGCGCAGGGCACGATCTATCCCGACGTGATCGAGTCGGCCGGCAAGGGTAAAAAAGGCCAGACCATCAAGAGCCACCACAATGTGGGTGGGCTGCCCGAGACGCTGAACCTGAAACTGCTCGAGCCGTTGCGTGAGTTGTTCAAGGATGAGGTGCGTAAGCTGGGTGTCGCGCTGGGACTGCCCCACGATATGGTGTATCGCCATCCGTTCCCTGGTCCGGGCCTCGGTGTGCGTATCCTCGGCGAAGTGAAGAAAGAGTATGCCGACCTGCTGCGCGAAGCGGATGCCATCTTCATCGAAGAGCTGCGCAATACGCCGTTCGAAGTGCCGCAGGTGCCGGGAATCGACGCGGGCAAGGCGCCGGTGAACTGGTATGAGGCGACCAGCCAGGCGTTTGCCGTGTTCCTGCCGGTCAAATCGGTGGGCGTGATGGGCGATGGGCGTACTTATGAGTATGTGGTCGCGCTGCGCGCGGTGCAGACGCTGGACTTCATGACGGCCCAGTGGGCGCATTTGCCGCATTCGCTGCTCGGCAAGGTGTCGAATCGGATCATCAACGAAGTGCGTGGCTTGAATCGCGTCGTGTATGACATTTCGGGTAAGCCGCCAGCGACGATTGAGTGGGAGTAAGGTTTTCTATTGGAAACTCCTCTTTTGAGGTCTAAAAAAGCTCGCTTCGGCGAGCTTTTTTATGAGCTTATGCGGCTTTACGAGGGCGACCTTGAGCTGGTTCAAGTATCGAAGTGGCAGCTTTGCATCAGCTTGTGTACCGGAGACTGGGCCCGGGTGTTGCTGGGCGCTATGCAGCGGCCTGCATTTACGCCTGACGAGCTGGACTTTGTCCTTGACGTCAAAATATCTCATTCCAAGAACTATGCATTGCTTTAGATCACATGCAAACTATCGGCTTTAGCCGGCGGTTGCTTGGTCCCTCGACCAGTGCACGGCCATGCGGTTTCCAAATGTTAAACGAACTGGTGGCGTGTCAGACCGCTGTGCCACGGCGGCCCGCTGCGCCATCTCCCGCGCTGAGATGGCGCTACCACTATTTTGTTAGCGTCTCCGCGACGATCTCGACTTTGAGCCGCTCTTCGCATACATCGTCAGGCGCCGGTTCTCGTCCTCCAACTCCTGCGCACGGGCCATCGAGGATGCGTCCATGCCATTGTACTTGTCGCGCCATTTGTAGAATGAAGCATTGCTCATGCCGTGCCGGCCATCCTCGCCTGACTCACACGAATCAGCCTCCGCGAAAGCCGGTGCGATTCAGATCTGGTTTGGACGCAATCATTCATTCAAGGGACCTGACTGGCTTGTAGGTAGTGCGCCGAGGCCGGCCGGGCTTTGCTTCGACAAGCGCCAGATCGCTCGTCGGACGGCGACATCGGCATGTCGACTTTCCGGCAATAGCCGCGTCGCCATGGAGGACCGTCAGACCGCCGGCGTGAGTGTTTCTTCACCAACAAGAAGAAGCCGACCAACGTGAACGGTCCCTAGGCCGGGTTCGAGGCCGTGACTCCATGGGCGCGCTGGCCACAAACCTTTTTATACAGCACCTCTCCAAGACTACCTACCAGCCGGCATTCGTTCGTTTCGGATATCGCATGACTTGGCGCGAGCGGCATGCAGGCATCGCGTCTGCGCGCCGTCGCCCTTAGCCGCCGGCAACCGATCGCCGACCGATTGTTTCGCTTTTTGGAAGAATGAATTTGCAGTCCTCTGCTTTTTCAAGTCGCCGCGACAGATTATATTGGACACATCACATAGGGAAGAAGCGAGCAGGGAGCCCAATCATGAAGCTCGGGACGCAGCTTCCAATGCTACTGCGATCCGTCGTGCCGGAACCGGGTTGCCTTGCCTATCACATGACAGGAGGATATCGTGGCATACCAATTTGGCGATTTGCTTGAGTATGAGGTGCTTGCACTGTTGGAAGCTCTGCGGCGGGATAGGCGGAACCAAAAACAACTTGGCATGAGTAACCCAGTCTCGGAAGCCTGGCACTCATATAACGTCCGCACGATTACGCGAATTCTCGAGTGTCTCAATCCGAAATCGCCACAGGTTGTTGTACACGCCACTCTGCAAAGCGGTGCGCACCGAATTGCTTTAACCGGCAATCATGTGCGGCCGCATGCGGCAGAGTGGACGCCCAGCATTGCGGACACCACGCTTGACACCGATCTCAATGCACAAAGCGGGGCCGCCGCGCTTGAAACCTGTGTTTGCGCCGGAGAAGCATAAGACGTGGCGTGTATGGAATGGCCGCGGCTGGCATTACACTTTCGGCCTTGCTCGATTATAGTAGGCGCGCTACGGAAAGCATGCCAGTCGCGCTTTCTACAACGCGGTAACGACAAGAATAAGCAGGATTCTATGCTGCGCATTCATTGGCAGCAAAGCATTCTGGCGCCACAAGATTTCGGCGACGACAATTGACGTTCGAATGGCCGTTTTGTTATGCGGTCAACCGGTTTGCCTCATCGGCCTATTGCCGCTCCATTCGGGTACTTCTCCCTCGCAGCAAACAATCCCCCGTTCCCTTTTCACTGTGCGCCTGCACACCATAAACGTTTGCGTATGCGGTTCCCAAATCATCGTGATTTTGTGGAAGTCGGACCGTAATTTGAAACTTAATACGATTTTCGCATTGTTGACCGATTGTTCGCAGATGTGGAAAGTCAATTTCTCTTGCCTGGCTTTATCCGCCCCGCGCCGGGGGCTATATTGGCTGCAACACCAGTAGCAGGTGCAGAAGAAAACGCGCCGGGAAAATGGATTCATTCGTCGTCATATTGTTATCCAGGCCATCGTGACGACGTTATCACGGCTTCTGGAAGCAGCGCTTGCGGCCACTTATCAAGGAGTACACGTGTCCAATTGCGCAAAGGGAGGTCGTCTCACCAACGCTGGATGGCGCGGCCCGGGCGACGTAAATGAAGCACATCGCAATCACAACGAGGAGAACCACATGAACAGGCAATTTGGTGCAAAGTCGACCGCCGACGAGGTGCTCGCAGGTGTCGATCTGGAGGGCAAGCATTACCTGGTGACCGGCGCCGCTTCCGGCATCGGGTGGGAAACCGCACGCTCGCTGCTGGGCCACGGCGGAAATGTCGTTGCCGCGGTCAGGGACGTGGCCAAGGCCAAGGCCGCCATGGCGCCCTTGCTGACCCTTTCCAGGGAGGCGGGCGGCGCCCTTGACTTCGTGGAACTCGACCTGGCCTCGCTGCACAGCGTACGCTCGGCCGCCGACCTGCTGCTGGCCGAGGGGCGCGTTTTCGACGCCATCATTGCCAATGCCGGCATTATGGGACCCCCGTTTGCCCGGACGGTCGACGGGTTCGAGATGCAATTCGGTACCAATCACATGGGCCAGTTCGCCCTGGTGACCTGGATCGAGCCGCTGCTCCTCGACGATGGTCGCCTGGTCGTGCTGTCGTCCCAGGCGCACCGCGTCGCCGACGTCGACCTGGAAGACCCGAACTTCGACCACCAGCCCTACGATCCCTTCCTGGCCTATGGGCGCTCGAAAACGGCCAACGCCCTCTTCGCGGTCGAGTTCGACCGTCGGTTCCACGAGCGCGGCATCCGTGCGGCATCGGTCATGCCGGGTAATAGCCTGACCGATTTGGTACGCAACTTCCCACAAGAACAACTACAGGTCCTGTTCGAGAACGTCGCGAAAGCCCGCGCCGATGCCGGGCTGCCTGCGGGGGAGCTGAAGGAAAAGCCGCAAGCCGCCGCGACCTCGGTCTGGGCGGCGGTAGTGGCCGACAAGAATGCAATCGGCGGCCGCTATCTGGAGGACTGCGCCGTGGCGCCCGTCAATGACAGTCCGGTCCCGTTCGCAGACGGCGTACGCTCGTATGCGCTCGACGCGGGCCGCGCGAAGCGGCTGTGGGATCTGAGCGAGCGCCTGCTCGAGCAGGCGCTGTCGGTACCGGTGGCGACCGCGAAGTAGTCGCTCGGATGCCGCTGTTTTCGCCACGCCGCCAGGCCGGTCCGGGATCGGGCTTGCTGGTCCGGCTGCGCGGTTTCGGAATCTTTTTCAATCGGAGGAATCATGTCTGCTACAGATTTGCGTGCATTTTATGACCGTTACATCGCAGCGCTGAACGCCCGTGACTTCGACGTCATGGATGCGTATATTCATGACGAAGTCACGCTCAACGGCCGGCCGGCCACCCGCGATGACATCCTGGCGGTACAGCGCGAAGAGGTAGGCTCAGTGCCCGACCTGCATTGGGAACTGACCAATCTCATCATCGATGGCGATCGGCTCGGTGCGCAGTTGATCAATACCGGCACGCCGACCAGGCAATTCGTTGGTGTCGAGCCCAGCGGAGCATCGTTCGAGGTCGTCGAGTATGCCGTCTACCAGGTCCGGGACGGGCGTTTCGCGCACATGGCGGCGATTCACGATGCCGAGGCGGTCAGGCGTCAGCTGGGGGGCTGAGCTAAAAGCCGACGGGGCGGTGCGCCGGGCACCTGCGCTCGCCAACGATCGGCGCCCGTCCGGCGCGTGACAGCGGCGTGGACTGGGCGGTGGGGAAGCCGCAGTACGCGCCGCCAGTCGCCAGCCAAGCGCGAGGCGAGGTGGAAGCCCGGAGTCCGGCTCAGTATCCTCGAGCAGGGAGGGGAGCACGGTGTCGCGCACTGGTCTGCGGGAGTATTTACATTGTTGCTAGTATCGACACAAATCGCGCTAGAATACGGTCTCGGCAAGAACGTGTCCAATGCAAGCTTCCGGACTTAGCAAATATGGCGACGGACGTTTCCCGATCGTCCTTCGAGGCCCCATGGATAAACTCCTTGCTCTTCGTACCTTCGTGCGCATCGCCGAAGCCGGCAGCTTCATCAAGGCCGCTGACCAGCTGGATATGCCGCGTTCCACGGCGACGAAGCTTATCCAGGATCTTGAACAGATGCTTGGCGTTCGGCTGATCCAGCGGACCACGCGCCGGACCAGCGTCACCCCGGAAGGCGCCATCTACTATGAACGCGCGCAGCGCCTGCTGGCCGAAGCGGACGAGATGGACGCGGACATCCGCGACACGCGCGCATCGCCGCGGGGGCGGCTGCGGGTCGACATCTGGTCCTCGCTCGCGAACCTCGCCCTGATCCCGGCGCTGCCTTCGTTCCAGGAACAGTTCCCGGACATTGAACTCCAGTTGGGCATCAACGATCGCCCGGCCGACCTGGTCGGCGATGGCATCGACTGCGTCATCCGGGCCGGCAATCCTCCGGACAGCTCGCTGGTTGCGCGCAAGCTATGCGAGCTTGAATTCGTGACCTGCGCCCATCGCTCGTACGTGCAGCGTCACAGATTGCCTGCGCACCCGCGCGAGCTGCAGGAGGGAGGCCATCAGCTCATCACGTACTGTCAGTCCCACACCGGGCGTCCGGTCAGCCTGCAATTCGAGCGCGATGGCGAAGTCGTCGAGATTCAGCCGCGCAGCAGCATTTCGGTCAACGAAAGCACCGCCCATTTCACGGCGCTGGTCACTGGTCTCGGTATCGCCCGAAACTTCCGATACCAGGTCCAGCCCTATCTCGACCGCGGTGAACTGGTGCAAGTCTTTCCTGGGTGGAGCGAGCCGCGCAAGGCGCTGTACATCATGTACCCGCAAAACCGGCATGTGAATGCAAGGATCCGGGTCTTTATCGACTGGGCGGTACAGGCCTTCAACGCCATCGATGCACGCGCCGACAGCGCGGCAGCCGCCTAGCTCGCCTTGTCGCCAGGACGGACCGCCGCCGTATCGCGTCCTGCGCCGGGCGGTCCGATTGACGCAAGAGTTCGCTCATCCAGTCGCCCAGGGCAGGTAACGCCGGGACCGCTGGCTTCAGCGCACCCGCCCAGGATTGCGAACCCGGCCACCACGGCGCCACCTGCCTGTGCGCCGGGTTGCCGCTGGTTGACAAGGCCTGACGGCGCGGCCAAGCTGGCCTAGAATAAAACTCGTTACGAAATATTTTCGCCGCTTCGCAGGCGCTCGCTGCGTCACTGTCTCACACCTAATATGAACACACTTACTATCGGTATCATCGGCGCGGGAGAAGTCGGAAGCCACATTGCTCGCGCAGCCATCGCGAATGGCTACCAGGTCGTCATCGCAAACTCGCGCGGTCCCGAGACGCTCAAGGATCTCATCGAAGCGCTCGGGCCGTCGGCACGTGCCGCGACAGCCGCAGATGCGGCCGCGGCAGGCGATTTCGTCGTCATCGCAGTGCCCCTTAAATTAGTGAACAACATGCCTGTGGAGCAGTTGGCAGGGAAAATTGTGCTGGACACGAATAATTATATGCCCTGGCGCGATGGCCACTATCCGCGCGTCGATTCGGGCGAAAAGACTGAACATGAACTGCGTCAGGACCAGCTTGCGGGTTCGAAAGTAGTCAAGGCCTTTACACACATCCAGGCCCCGCGAATCCTCACATGGGGCATGCCGGCAGGATCCCCGGATCGCCCGGCCCTCGCGGCGTCGAGCAATTACCCGGAAGCGGTGGAATTGGTGCAGCGGCTATACGATCAGCTTGGATTCGACTGTGTCGACCATAGCCCCCTCGGCGAGTCCTGGCGCAATGGTCCCGGTCAGCCTGCGTGGAAACAGGAGCGGCATACCCGCGTAGAGCTGATTGCCAACCTCGCCAGGGCGCGCCGTCCTGTTCGAGCTTGAGCGGCAAACGGCGCGAACGCTGGCAGGGACCTATCGCTCCTCGAACACCGACAGCGCATGGTCGTGGCCATGCTCAGGTCACAACAGCTTGCCGAGCGCTTCCATGATGTCTTTTTGCGTCGAATCCGCGCCGCCTGCGGCGAAGGCGGTGCCGTAGTCCCGGATGAACAGCATATAGCTTGGAAAGTCAGGAATCGACACCTCGAATGATTTGCGGCCCGCCGGTGTCACCAAGGCAAAGAAATAGTCGCCCCGACCTTCGAAGATGTCGAGCTGTCCGCCGTATTCGGTGCCGTAGGATGCACTGTTGGTCGAATACCCGACACGCGCGACATAGTCGTCCAGGTGTTCCGTCTCGCCCCGTTCAGGAAGGCTATTCCCATCTTCCCAGCTGCCGCGATTGAATGTGAATTTCCTCATGTCCCAGTTCCTTTATCCAGGTTGCAGCAATTCCAGAGCGGTACGCATGCATGCTGCAGCTGCGCGACCACGTTGACGGATGCGGCGATGCCCAGGCGTGAAATCATGGCAGTGTTGCCGCAGGCGCCTGATCCGCCGGCCGGCGCGGGGCTTGTGGAATTTTCTCCAGCATCAGCCGAATCGCCGTTTCGAGCTGGGCATCGCGTCCGGCCAGCAGGTCCGCGGGCAGGTTCTCCACCGCGACATCAGGTTCGACGCCGTGGTTTTCCACGACTTCCTTGCCCTGCATGTCGTAGACGGCCCGGGAAGGAATCGTGATGAAGCCCCCATCCATCAGCTGTACGTTCCCGTTGTAGCCGCGCAGTCCGCCCCAGGTACGTGTCCCGACGGCTTTCCCGAGACCGTACTGCTGGAACAGATAGGGAAACAGTTCCCCGTTCGAACCCGACCAGTGATTGATCAGCACGACCTTCGGGCCCGGGCCCAGTTCCTGTGGTTGGGTGTCCATGGCGCCGGTACGGTTCCCGTTGAAAGCCGCCTGGGTCCGGCGCAAGCGCTCGATCAGGTAGTCGGCCACCGAGCCGCCGCCGTTCCAGCGTACGTCGACGATCAGCGCCTGCCGGTTCAGCTGGGCGTAGAACTGACGGGTGAACTGCGCCAGGCCGCGTTGCAACATGTCCGCCAAATAGACATAGCCGACGCTTCCGCCGGACAGCCGCTGTACTGTTTCGCGATTGTGCTCGATCCACGCCAGCTCGCGCAGATTCACCTCGCTGCCCACGGGCTTGACGCGCACATGCCGGCGCACGCCGTCCGGCGTATCGGCAACGGTCAAGGCGACAGGCCCCGATGCCGGCAAGCCTTGCAGGAGCGCATCCGGTACCGTTGGCGCGCGCAACTCGGTTCCGTTGATTGCCAGGACATAATCGCCCACCTTGACCGGAAACCCAGGCTGTCGCAATGGGCTGCGGTATTCGGGCAGCGTGTTGTCGCCCGCAAGGATGGTCGCGAGCCGGTAGCGTCCTGACTCCTGGTCGAGGGTCCAGTCGACGCCGAGCCGGGCCCGGTCGCCCGGGCCCGCGGTGCGGCCGTCGTCGCCGCCGCCCACGCTCACGTGGGAATTCGACAGTTCTCCCATCAATTCGCCAATCAACCAGTTCAAGTCGCCGCGCGAGCCAAGCAGCGGCAGCAGCTTCGTGTAGCGCACGCGCATGGCGTCCCAGTCCTGGCCGTTCATCGTCGGAGAAACCAGCAAATCGCGCTGGAGCCGCCAGGCGTTGTCGAACATCTGCGCCCATTCGACCGGAGGATCGATCGTCACCCGCAGGCGGGCGAGATCGAGGCGACGCTCCGGAGACTTCGCTGCGCCATGCGCCAGATCGACGACGTCGTATTCTCCGCCGCGCTTGACCAGGACCTTGTCGCCGTCCAGCGCCAATGAGTAGCTGTCGAGATCTTCTGTGACGACACTGTCTTCTTCGGTGACGGTATCGAACCGATGGAGGGCCGACTTCTCGCCTTGCAGGACGCCGTCGACCAGGACGAGCGGCTGTGTCAGGTAAAAGATGTGATCCTTGCGGACATCGAGCTGGACGATGTTGGCCGGCCCTACGGGCAGGGCCACGGCCTGGGCCATCAGGTCCGCAGGGGCGAGCTGCGCCGTACCGGCGGGCAGGTGGATCACGTGGATGCCTGCTGACTTCACCATCGCGAAGTCGATCGCGTGGTCGGAAGCAACGGCATTCACATAGCGCGACGACGTAAAGTACAGGCGCTTGCCGTCCGGCGACCAGGCCGGGTTGGCGTCCGTCCCTTCGCCGTTGCCGAGGCGATGGGTGCGGCCTGTCGCGATCTCGTACAGGTAGAGATCCCGGCGCTTGGCGGTGCCCGCCATGCTGAACGCCAGCCAGCGGCCATCCGGCGAAAACACCTGGTCATGGATGCCCTGGCGCTTGTCCTGCGCCACGTGGCGTGGCCGTCCACCATCCACGCCGAGCAGCCACAGGCGGTGCTCGCCATCGCTGTAGCTCAGGCTCCGACCATCGGGCGCGAACACGGGCGTGAAGAAATAACCTTTCCTGGAACGCGTCAGCAGCCGCTCGGCGCCGCCGCTTGCAGGACGAATCGCGACCTGCCGTTCGCCGCCGACATCGGTGACGTACGCAAGCATACGTCCATCGGGCGACCAGGCCGGCGAGTCTTCTTCGATGCCGGGCGTGCGGGTCACGTTGACGGGCTCACCGGCGTGCGCCGGTACCCGGAACAGCTCGCCCCGCGCGGAGAACAGGCTGTATCGGCCATCGGGTGACAGTGCGTAGTTGACGCGGTCGGGAAGGTCGAGATCGCCGTCGCGGACGATGGCGCTGCCGCGCACCAGGTGCTGGACCGCGGCGCTGCGTTGCAGCGTGCGCGGGTTGGCGCCGGGTAGCGATATCTCGACCTTGCGAAGACACTCGTCGGGAAGATCCAACCGGTACAGCTTGCCACCCTGCTGGAAAGTAATCGCGTTGTCGCCCAGGGCCGGCGTGTCGATGTCGTAGTCCGTGAAATGCGTTACCTGCCGCCGTTGGTTGGTCGCCAGGTCGATCACCCAGATATTCGCACGCTGCTTGCTCCCTTGATCCGACAGATAGTAGATCTTGCGGCCGTACCACATCGGGAAGGCGTTGGTCCCGGGCCAGTCCGTCAGCCGCCGAAGCTCGCGCGTATCGAAGTGATACATAAGGACTTCGCGCGCCATGCCGCCCTTGTAGCGTTTCCAGTTCTGCTGCGTGAACGCGCGATTGTAGGCCATGGCGCGGCCGTCGGGTCCATAGCTGGCCATGCCGCCGGCGCCGTCGAGTGGCATGGCCTCGGGAAGTCCACCCGCTACCGGGACCCGGTAGAGCTCACGGACGAGCCGGTTCCATTGCCTGTGCTGGCTCAGGTACACGATATGCCGGGAATCCGGCGTCCACGTCACGACGAGATTGTCCATGCCACGACCGTTGTGAAAGGTCAGCCTGGTTGGCTTGCCTCCCGTTGCCGGCATCACCCAGACATCGCTGCCGTTGTCATGCAGCCCGGTGTAGGCGATCCAGTGACCGTCGGGCGATACGCGCGGAAACACATCGCTGCCCGGGCCACTGGTCAACTGGAGCGCCAGACCGCCATCGCGAGGAACCACCCAGAGGTGTTCGTTCGCACTGAAGACGATCTTGCCATCGTAGGCTTGCGGATACCTCGGCAGGGCGGCGCTCGCCGCAGGGCCGACGGCGAGCAGCAGGAAGGCCAGCAAAGACAGGATGAAGACTTGTGAGCGTAGGCGCATATAAGGAAAATTGCAGAGTGCGGGATCTCGAAAGAGCGTCGAAAGCGGCTTGGCTCGCCTTCGGCGGGCGTGCCGCCGTCAACATTCTAAGCGCCTGGCATCAATGCACCAAATCGATCCAATGGATCAATAGCATCGATAGTATCGATGGAGCGCGTATAGTTGGACCAACCTCCGCGCTCGCCTATATACCCATGCATACCATTAATCACTTCAACCTGCGTCGCTTCGACCTGAATCTGCTGTTGGCTTTCGACGCTCTCATGCAGGAACTGAGCGTGACACGCGCGGCTGCACGCTTGAGAATCCGGCAACCGGCGATGAGCCATGCCTTGTCCAATCTGCGCACGCTCTTCGACGATCCGCTTTTCATCCGCACCGGCCACGTCATGGAAGCCACTCCGCGCGCGCGGGCGCTGCACACCGCGCTTCATCCGCTGCTGTTGCAGATGCAAGAGACCCTGACAGCCAGGACCGAGTTCGACCCGGCGACGGAAATGCGCACGTTCCGGTTAGGTATCAACGGCCAGGCCGAAGCGATCGTCGTCCCGGCCCTGGTCGCCCATGTCGGCGTACACGCTCCCGGGATCCGAATCCAGACGGTTCCCATCGCGGACCAAGCAATCGGTGTAACGCTGAACGAAGACCGGATCGATCTGGCGATCGCCCACGTGAGCGACGACCTGGTGTGGTTGCGGCGTGAACGCTTGTACGATGAACAGCACGTCTGCTGCTTCAATCGTGCGCTCCTTGACTGTTCCACGCCGATCACGGCAGCGCAGTATTTTGGGGCCGTTCACGGCGTGGTATCGGCCAACGTCGAGGTTTCAGGATTTCGCTCGCATCTGTTGCGGCATGCCCCAATGCGGCTGCAAGAGATACATTCGTCGCACAACGTCATGACACTGCTCGCCATGACCGCACGCTCGCCGCTCATCGCTACCCTGCACGGCCGGGTAGCCGCGCGCCATGCCGGCGCGTTCGGCCTGACCGTCAGCCCGTTGCCATTCGACGTCGGCGACCTGGAAGTCGACATGATCTGGCACCCCCGCAGCGACGGCGATCCTGCGGTTGACTGGTTGCGCACGCTTCTGCGTTCCTGCGTTTCCTGATCCCGGGGCAGACCGGTGCGCTGGCGGGCGTCGTCATGTTCCGATCCGGATCCGGCTTGCGGCGCGAGCGCTCGCGGGCGTCTGCTTGTCTTCCGCGCCCAGGCGGGCCTCGAGCAAGGACGGCGGCCCGGGCTGCTCGCCGTGGTCGCAGCTGACACGGTTGCGGCCCCTGGCCTTGGCGTCGTACAGAGCGCGGTCGGCGCGGTCGAGCAATGTGATCGCGATAGTGGCGGCATCGGCGGCATCGGCGGCATCGGCGGCGTGGGCCGGAGCGATGCACGACACGCCGATACTGACCGAAACGACGCCCCCAGGCGCATCGCGGTGCGCCAGGCCGCGCTCCTGCAGCCCGGCCCGGATCGTCTCCGCCACCACGGCGGCGCCTTCCAGGTCGGTGGCGGGCAGCAGGACCACGAATTCCTCGCCACCGAAGCGGGCGGCGACGTCGCGTGGGCGAGACGCGCCGCTGCGGATCGCCCGCGCCACTTCGGTCAAGGTGGTATCGCCGGCAAGGTGGCCATAACCATCGTTGTATTTCTTGAAATGGTCGACGTCGATCATCAAGGCGGCCAGCGGGGAGTCTTCCCGGCGCGCCTGCAGGATTTCCCGTTCCATGGCCGTCTCGACATAGCGCTTGTTGAACAGGCCGGTGAGGGGATCGACCTGCGATTGCGCCAGCAAGGACGCGTTCACATGTTCAAGCGCCGTCTTGGTCTCGATCAGGTCGCGCTCGAGGCTGTCGCGCACCCCCATCTGGCGCATCAGATACCCGCCCAGCGCGGCCAGTCCGGCCCCCAGGGCCAGGAACGCCATGCCGGCCGCCAGCACCGATTCGCGCCACGGTTCCAGGACCTGGTCCTTCGATCGCGCGCTTGCGATCAGCACCGGATAGTCGCCGGCCCGCTGGACACCATAGATCAGCGCGCGGCCGCGCTCGGAAACCTCGAGCAGGCCGCCGTTCGGCAGTGTCTTGACCAGTTCGGGAAAGGGCGGGGTGGCGCCCAGATCGGCGCCGATCCCGGTCCGGCTGAAGGGAATCGACAGGAGCTGGGTGCCATCGGTCAGGGCCAGGGTCAGCTTTCCGTCGCGCCGTAGCTCGATTTGTTCGTAGATCTTGCGGAAGAAATCGATCCTGATGGTGGCCAGTACGACCCCGGCGAAGCTGCCGTCCGCGTGCTCCAGCCGGCGCGACACGGGAATCACCCAGGCGCCGCTGGTGCGGCCGATAATGGGCGCGCCGATGTGTACGCCGCGCTCCGGGGAGCCGCGGTGATGGGCGAAATACGCCCGGTCGGCGTTGTTTCGTCCGTTGAAAACCTGGCCCGACGAATTGATGATCCAGGTGCCGCGTTCGTCGTACACGAACAGGCCCTGCAAGGCTGGCAGCTCGGCCAGGTGGTCCATCATCAGGCCGTACAAGGCGTCCTTGTCGGACGCCGCCAGGCCGTCGTGCTCGACGCGGTTGACGATCCCGACGAGGACCGTGTCGACCATCTTGAACGCCGAGCTGGCCTGGTCGGCAAGCGCGTGCGTGAGATTGACCGTCGAGATTCCCGCGTTCGACAATTCGAGGCGGCGCAGCTGCCAGCTGCTCCACGCATAGGCGCCGACCAGGGCCGCGCCCGCGATGATCAGGATGCTGATGGCGCCAATCTGGATGTTGCGGCGCCTGGCTGCCAGTTGCCGCTTGATCATGCCGCCACCGCTGCGCGTCGACGAGGATGTGCTGCTATCACTGCTTCATGCATCGAGCAACTCTTTCAAGGCATCGGCGAAGGCCTGGCTGCTGCGCCCGCATGGCGTCGTTGGGGCGCCGATGCCTGCACGCCGCGCCAGGCACGGGTCCCCGGCACGGCCAGACCGTGCCAAAAAATCATCGCGGCAGGCGACGGCTCGGCTCACCAGCTGCCCGCAGCGCGCCTGTAGGGGGCTGCACAAGTCGAGCCATTCGCCGAAGGCGTGCGCGCCGCCCGGACTGTCCATCGTCGCCGGACAGCGTCCGCAATCGGCCTCGCCCAGTCCGGCATGCCAGGCGCGTTGCTCGATCAGCGCCCTGAGCAGCACGGCGTCGTCGCGCGCCAGCGGCGTGCGCGCCGCCACGGCGCCGGGCAGGCGCCAGCCGGCCAGCCAGGGCGCCAGCGCATCTGCCGGCATCGGGCGCGCGATACCATAGCCCTGGGCCAGCATGCATCCGAGCTGGACCAGCATGGCGGCGTGTTCGACGGTCTCGACACCTTCCGCGACCACGTCGCGCTTGAACGCGGCCGCCATCCCGATCACGCCCTCCAGGATGGCAAGATCGTCCGGATCGCGCAGCATGTCGCGCACGAAGCCCTGGTCGATCTTGATGCGCCGGGCCGGCAGCTGCTTCAGGTAGCGTAGCGAGGAGTATCCGGTACCGAAATCGTCGAGGGCGAAGCCGATCCCGAGCTCCGCGCATTGCCTGATCAGGCCGGATACATAACCGATGTCTTCCAAGACGCTACTTTCGAGCACTTCCAGTGTGATCCGCCGCGGGTTCACACGTGGGTGGGCCGCCAGCCGCGCGCGTACATGCTGCATGAAATCCTTGCGGTGCAGCTGGGCGCCGCTGAGGTTGACGCTGATGGCGACATCCAGGCCCGCGTCCAGCCAGCGCACGTGCTGGCGCAAGGCCTCGTCCAGGACCCAGTCCTCCAGGGCGAGCATGAGCGGGTGTCCTTCGAGCGTGGGAAGGAAACTGCCGGGAGGAAGACAGCCGCTGGTGGGGTGGTTCCAGCGTACCAGCGCTTCCACCGAGTTCAGCTTGCCATTGCCGAGATGGACGATCGGCTGGTAGTGCAGGATGAATTCATGCCTGGCAAGGGCCTGTTGGAGGACGTCGATCTCCTCGGCGCGCTCGATCATCACGTGGTAGCCCAGGCTGTCGAAGGCGCACAGGCGCTTTTTGCCGCCTGTCTTGGCGTCGTACATCGCCTGGCCCGCCTGCCTGATCAACTGGTCGGCGTCGATCTCATCGCCTTGCGGGTAGAAGGCCACGCCCGCGCTGGCGCTCACGCTGGGCGCCGCTGCCTCCAGCTGAACCGGTTCGGCGATTGCCTGCAGCAGCCGCGCCACCCTGGGCTGGCAGGCGGCGAGCGACTCGACGCCGTCGAACACGATCACGAATTCGTCGCCGCCGGGACGGCAGATGATGTCGCTGTCGCGTACGAGGTGCTGGATCCTGCGCGCCAGCGTGAGCAGCAGCTCGTCGCCGGCTTCATGGCCGTGCACGTCGTTGATGGCCTTGAAGTCGTCCAGGTCGAACGACGCCACGGCAACGCCGCCGCCGTTGCGGCGCGCGCGACCCATGGCCTGCTGCAGGCGGTCGGTCAGCAGGCGCCGGTTCGCCAGGCCGGTGAGCGGATCGTAATGGGTGACATGCTCGAGATGCTCGGCCTGCAGCTTCTGGCGCGTGATGTCGGCGAACACGCCGACGTGATGCGTCAGCTTGCCGCTTTCGTCATGGATGGCGCTGATGGTCAGCCGTTCCACGTACAGCTCGCCGGACTTGCGGCGGTTCCACACCTCTCCGCTCCAGCCACCGTGTTGTCCGACGCTGCGCCACAAGTCGGCGTAGAACTCCTTGCCTTGCCGGCCCGAACTGAGCAGGCGCGGATTCCGGCCGAGTACCTCGGCGCGCGCATAGCCGGTGATGGCCTCGAAGGCCTGATTGACGTCGATGATGATGCCGTTGGCCGAGGTGATGACGATGCCTTCTCCCGAGCTGGCGAACACGCCCGCGGCGAGCCGCTGCTGCACGCGCGCCTGCTTGCGCTCGGAAATGTCGAACAGGGTGCCGACGATGCCGGTCACCGCGCCGTCGCCGTCGTGGTGCGCCCGTGCGAACACCTCGACCCAGCGCACTTCGCCGTCCGGGCGCAGATAGCGAACCTCATGGCGGCAGCAGTCGCGCTGGCCGAGGATCAGCTGGTCGCGCAGCGCCTGTTGACGCGTCCTGTCTTCGGGATGGACGTTCGCCAGGCAGCAGGTGCCAAGTCCCGCCTCGATGCTGCGGCTGGTCAGGGCTTCCCACGCACGGTTCAGGAATGTCCAGCGGCCGGCACGGTCCGTCCGGAATACCGTCTGCTTGAGCTCGTCGACGATCGCGGCCGCACTGCTTTCCAGCTGCGAAAGCAGATGGCCGGTGTCGATGGGGCGAGGAGAGAGAGGGAACAGCGTGTCTTGAAAAATCTGATTAGGTAGCATGAACTGGCGCCCGGTGGCACACCTGCGCGACCTGGGTCGCGCGGGTTGCCGCCGGCGCTCGGGATGAACTGATGAGGACAGGACGATACCGCATCATATCCATCGAATTTAATGATGTAGATCAAGAAATATAGAGATTGAGCAAATTGTGCGTGAACAAGGCTGGGCCGGCTACATATTGGGGTAATTGGGGCCGCCGCCGCCTTCCGGCGTGACCCAGACGATGTTCTGGGTCGGATCCTTGATGTCGCAGGTTTTACAGTGCACGCAGTTCTGGGCGTTGATCTGCAGGCGGTCGCCGCCATCCTCGCGCTTGACGAACTCGTAGACCCCGGCCGGGCAGTAACGCTGTTCCGGACCGGCATACCTGGCCAGGTTGACGTCGACCGGCACGCTCGGGTTCTTGAGCGTCAGGTGGACCGGTTCGTCCTCGCGGTGGTTGGTATTCGAGATGAACACCGACGACAGCTTGTCGAACGTCAGCTTGCCGTCCGGCTTCGGATAGGCGATCGGCTTGTAGTGCGAGGCCGGTCTCAGAGCCTCATGGTCGGCATGCTTGTGGTGCAGGGTCCATGGCGCCTTGCCGCGCAATACGATCTGGTCGATGCCGGTCATGATCGTGCCCAGGATCAGTCCCTTGCTCATCCACGGTTTGAAGTTGCGCGCGATGTGCAGCTCTTCATGCAGCCACGATTGTTCGAACGCGGCCGGGAAGGCGGCCAGTTCGTCGGCCTGGCGCCCTTCGCCCAGGGCGGCAAACGCGGCGTCGGCGGCCAGCATGCCGGTCTTGAGCGCCGCGTGGCTGCCCTTGATGCGGCTGGTGTTCAGGAAGCCGGCGTCGCAGCCGATCAGAACACCGCCCGGGAACACGGTCTTGGGCAGCGATTGCAGGCCGCCCGCGGTGATCGCGCGCGCGCCGTACGAGATGCGCTTGCCGCCCTCGAAGAAGCCGCGGATGTCCGGGTGGGTCTTGTAGCGCTGGAATTCCTCGTACGGCGACAGGTACGGGTTCTGGTAGGACAGGCCCACCACGTAGCCGACCGCGACCAGGTTGTTTTCCAGGTGGTACAGGAACGAGCCCCCATAGGTGTCGTTCGGCAGCGGCCAGCCGGCCGTATGGATCACCAGGCCCGGCTGGTGCCTGGCAGGGTCGATTTCCCACAATTCCTTGATGCCGATGCCGTAGGTCTGCGGGTCCTTGCCCTTGTTCAGGTCATATTTCGCCATCAGCTGGCGGCCCAGGTGGCCGCGCGAACCTTCGGCGAAGAAGGTGTACTTGGCGTGCAATTCCATGCCGAGCTGGAAGTCCGCACCGGGCTCGCCTTCGCGGTTGACGCCCATATTGCCGGTGGCGACACCCTTGACCGAGCCATCCTCGTGGTACAGGATCTCGGCGGCCGGGAAACCGGGGAAGATCTCCACGCCCAGGCTTTCGGCCTGCTGGCCCAGCCAGCGCACGACATTGGCCAGCGAGACGATGTAGTTGCCGTGGTTTTTCAAGGCCGGCGGAATGGCGAATACCGGGGTCGAGAACGATGTGGTCTCGGTCAGGAACATGACGCGGTCTTCGGTCACCGCCGTATTGAGCGGCGCGCCTTTTTCTTTCCAGTCGGGAATGAGCTCATTGAGCGCGCGCGGATCCATCACCGCGCCCGACAGGATGTGGGCGCCGAGTTCGCCGCCTTTTTCCAGCACGCAGACCGACACCTCCCGGCCGCACGACGCGGCCAGTTGCTTGAGCCGGATCGCCGCAGCCAGGCCGGCGGGGCCGCCGCCGACGACCACGACGTCGTACTCCATGGCTTCACGCGGTCCGTAGAGGTCCAGCAGGCTTGGGCGTTCTGGCGTAGGCGTCATCGTGTTCGTTCCTGTGAGTTAGGCAGCATCCGGCTGTGCTTCCGGTCGTGCGGTCGCGAACGCCTCCAGGGCTTCGCAGCGCGCCTCGATGGCGCGAATGGTCGGGTAGGGCGCCAGGTCGCAGTCGAAGCGGCGCGCGTTGTACAGCTGCGGCACGAGGCAGCAGTCCGCCATGGTAGGCGTATCGCCATGGCAGAACAGGCCCGTCTGCGGGCTGCGCGCCAGCTGGCTTTCGAGCGCCTCGAGTCCCAGCGCCACCCAGTGGCGGTACCAGGTGTTCTTTTGCGCGTCGGCCAGGCCCAGCTCCCCGCTCAGGTACTTCAGCACCCGCAGGTTATTGAGCGGATGGATGTCGCAGGTGATCAGCTGCGACAGGGCCCGTACGCGCGCGCGGGCGGCCGCATCGGCCGGCAGCAGCGGGATGGCCGGATGGGTTTCATCGAGGTATTCGATGATGGCCAGCGACTGCGGCAGGACCAGGTCGTCGTGCTCGAGCACCGGCAGCAGGTGCTGCGGGTTGAGCGCGTCGAACTGCGGGCCGAACTGCTCGCCGCCGTTCTTCGACAGGTGCACATGGGCGTGGACGGCCGGCATGCCCTTCAGGTTCAGGGCGATGCGCACCCGGTAGGACGCGGAACTACGGAAAAAGGTATGCAGCTTCATGGTGGGTCCCGGGACGGTTGCAGGGGCGCGCGACTCGCGTGGCGCGACTCGTAGTTCAGACGACGTCGACCTCGATCGGCGTCAGTCCGGCGACGCTGCCGACCATGCGCTGGCCGGGGCGCACCGCGCCCACGCCCTCGGGGGTGCCGGTCATGATCAGGTCGCCAGGGCGCAGCTCGAACAGCGTCGACAGCTGGGCGATCGTCTCGCTGACGTTCCAGATCAGCTTTGCCAGGTCGCTGCTCTGCACCGTCGCGCCGTCGACGGTCAGGTCGATGGCGCCGGCGTCGAGCGCGCCGCAATCGGCGATGCGGGTGATCGGGCCGATGGGCGCCGAGTAGTCGAAGGCCTTGCCGATCTCCCAGGGACGGCCCTGCTCGCGCATGCGCATCTGCAGGTCGCGCCGGGTCATGTCCAGGCCCACGGCGTAGCCGAAGATGTGGGCCGCGGCGTCCTCGGGCGCGATGTCGCGCCCGGCCTTGCCGATCGCCACCACCAGCTCGATCTCGTAGTGGTAGTTCTCGGTGCGCGGCGGGTAGGGCAGCGCGACGCGGGCGCCCGCGGGCACCGGCACCACCGACTCGGCGTCGTTCGGCTTGCAGAAGAAGAATGGCGGTTCGCGGTCCGGGTCGAAGCCCATCTCGCGCGCGTGGGCGGCATAGTTGCGGCCGACGCAGTAGATGCGGCGCACCGGGAAAGCGGCGTCGCTGCCGTTGACGGGCAGGCCGACGATGGCCTGGGCGGGGATGATGAAGTTGTCGTTCATGGCATGCTTTCTGAAAGTGGTTGCTTATTCGCGCGATTGGGCGGGCAGGAATTCCTCGCGCAGCTGGCCGATCGCCTGCAGCACCGGACGGTCCGAGAAACTGAACAGCACCGCGTCTTCGTCGGTCTCGAAGACCAGGGTGGACCACGACGGCACCACGAAGGTGTCGCGCGGCGCGAACGCGAAGCGGCGCCCGCCGATGATGGCCTCGCCATGTCCCTCCACCACGCTGTAGACGGTGCCGTCGGTGCTGCGGTGGGGCAGGCCGCGAAAGCCCGCCGGCAGCAGCTGCATGCAGGCGCCGATGGTCGGCATCGGCGCGCCGCCGGTCAGCGGATTCACATAGCGCAGCTTGACGCCGAGCCAGGCATCGATTTCCTGCTGGCGGCGCAGGGCCTCGAGCGCCTCGCGCGAGCGTTCATAGGGATAGTTGAAGATCGGCGAGCTGGCGCCCGCGTGCAATTGGCGCACCGGTGCCATATTGTTGCCGTAGGCGGCGAAGCTGCGGCCCTCGGGGCGCGCGATCGGCTGGCTGGCGCTGTCGCCGTTCTCGGCGAAGCCGCTGCTGAAGAAGCGCACCGTGGGGATGTCCAGCCCGTCGAGCCAGACCACCGGCTCGCTGACCCCGTCGATGCCGGGGTTGCCGTGGTCGTGCCAGGCCCAGGCCGGCGTCAGGATGAAGTCGCCCGGGCGCATCATGGTGCGCTCGCCGTCGACCGCCGTATAGGCGCCCTTGCCATCGACGATGAAACGCAGCGCCGACTGGGTATGGCGGTGGGCGGGGGCGATCTCGCCGGGCAGGATCAGCTGCAGGCCCGCATACAAGGTGCGCGTGATCGAGGCGCTGCCCTTGAGCGCCGGGTTTTCCAGGATCAGCACGCGGCGCACGGCCTCCTCGGCCGAGATCAGTTCGCCGGCGCGCGTCAGGTGCGGCAGGATTTCCGCGTAGCGCCACAGCGCCGCCTCGTAGCCGGGCGTGGGCTGGCGCGGCACCAGCGTGTGCAGCGATTCCCACAGCGGGGACAGGTGCAGTGCCTGCATGTCGTCATAGATCGCGCGGCGCGCCGCGAGCAGGTGGGGTTGCGGCAGGTCGGTCTTCATGGTCAGGTCTCCTTCGTTCTAGCGGGCGGGGGCGTCGAGGGCGAGGCAGCTGGCGGCGTTCCAGTCGTACAGCCAGGCCAGGGCCTCGTAGAATCCGGCAGGCGTGCGGCCGGCCCACATGGCATTGCGCACCAGGCGCTCGACGCCGGCGGCGTGGTACAGGCGGCCCATCTCGCGCACCGACAGCACCACCCGCGCGGTGCGGGTAATGCGCGAGCGCTGGTAGAGCGCGAAGGCGGCCTGCATGTCGTAGCCGCAGTGGCGTACCGCGGCGCCCAGGGTCACGGCGTCCTCGAGCGCCATGCAGGCGCCTTGCGCCAGGTACTGCATCATCGGATGGGCGGCGTCGCCCAGCAGCGTGATGCGCCCGCGCGTCCAGTTGTCGACCGGGTCGCGGTCGGCCGTGCTCCAGCGCCGCCAGCTCGACGGCAGGTCCAGCAGCTTGCGCGGCAGCGCGGCGACTCCGTCGAAGTAGGACAGCACCTCTTCCTTGCTGCCGTCGGTGACGCCCCAGCTCTCCGGTACGCGGCTGTGGAAGGTGACGACCAGGTTGTACTGGTCGCCCCCGCGCAGCGGGTAATGCACCAGGTGGCAGTTCGGTCCGGCCCACACCACCGGCGCGTTCATGCGCAGTTCCTCGGGCATGTCGGCGACCGGCACCACGGCGCGGTACACCACGTGCCCGGAGACGCGCACGTCGTCCCCGACCACGGCCTCGCGCGCCACCGACTTGACGCCGTCGCAGCCGATCAGGTAGTCGGCCTGGAAGCGGCGCCCGTCGGCGGCGCCGACGGTCACGCCGTGCGCGTCCTGGTCGATGGTGTCGATGCGGCACGAGGTCACCAGTTCGATGTTCGGGATGCCGCGCACCTGTTCCAGGATGGCGGTATGGATGTCGGCGCGGTGGATCACGGCGTAGGGATTGCCGAAGCGCGCGCGGAAGGCGGCGCCGACGTCGAAGCTGGCGACGGTGCCGCAGTCGACCGCGTCCATCATGACCAGGCGGTCGGTGAACACGGCGTGCTCGCGCACCCGGTCGCCCGCGCCAAGCGCGTCGAGGGCGGCGAAGGCGTTCGGGCCGAGCTGCAGGCCGGCGCCGATCTCGCCCAGTTCGGGGGCCTGCTCGAGCACGGTCACCCGCAGCCCCAGCTGCGAGAGCGCCAGCGCGGCGGCGATGCCGCCGATGCCGGCGCCGGCGATGATGACGGACGGCAGGGCCGGGTCGGTTGGGTGCATGGCGGTCTCCTGAGATGGTGTTGCCGCCAGTGTGCCTCGCGATCTTTATTTGAGAAACTGATGAAGCTTGATTATGATAATCATGTTTCTTAATAGTGAGGGGGTGTCATGGGCTTCGACGTGGAACTGCTCGCGATCTTCGACGAGATCTACAAGACCGGCAACGTGACCCGGGCGGCGGCCAACCTCGGCCTGCCACAGTCGACGGTGAGCGTCGGGCTGGGGCGCCTGCGCGAGCACTTCAACGACCGGTTGTTCAGTCGCACCGCGCGCGGCATGCTACCGACGCCGCGCGCCCAGAACGCGATCGGGGACGTGCGGTGCGCACTGCAGGCGCTGCAGCATGCGCTGGCCGACCAGCCGCTGTTCGACCCGGGCGCGAGCGAGCGCGAGTTCCGGATCTGCATGACCGACATCAGCGAGATCGTGCTGCTGCCACGCCTGTTGAACCACCTGCGCGAGGTCGGACCGGCCATCCGGGTGGCGATTTCCAAGATCTCGCCCGAGAGCCCGGCCGAGCTGGCCGACGGCAGCATCGACCTGGCGGTGGGCTTCATGCCCCATCTCGAGGCCGGTTTCTACCAGCAGGTGCTGTTCGACCAGCGTTTCGTGTGCCTGGCCGCGACCAGGCACCCGCGCGTGCAGGGCGCGCTCGACATGGACGCCCTGCGCAGCGAGGCGCACATCCGCGTCCTGACCTCGGGCACCGGGCATGCGATCGTCGACAAGGTGCTGGGGGCCGAGGGAGTCGAGCGCAGGATCGCGCTCAAGCTGCCCAGTTTCCTGGGCGTCGCGCGCATCGTCGCGCAGACCGAACTGCTGGCGATCGTCCCGTCCCGCTATGCGGCCGAGGTGGCGGCGAACGAAGCCGTGCGGGTCTGGCCGGTGCCGGTCGACCTGCCCCGGTTCCAGGTCAAGCAGCACTGGCACGAGCGCTACCATGCCGATGTGTCGAACCGCTGGCTGCGCCAGGCGCTCGCGGCCCTGTTCCTGGACCGTGGCGACTCAGTCCACGAGTAGCCGCGCCAGGCCCGCGCGCACTTCCTCGGCCGCGGCGGCGACCAGCGGGTTGGTCGGCTGCTGGGCCGGCAGCACCATGCACAGCGTGGTCTCCAGCGCGGGCTGTTCGATCCGCTGCCAGGCCAGCGCCGGCAGCCCGGCGCCGCGGCCCACCAGGCGCGGCACGATCGAGTGGCCCATGCCCTGGGCCACCAGCTCCATGGTGGAATAGGTGGAGTCGACCTGCAGCCGCAGGTTGACCCCGAGCCCCAGCCGCGCGGCGGCGGATTCGACCGCGACCCGCACCGAGTGGTTCCCATGTGGCAGGATCAGCGGCAGCCCGGCCACGGCGGACAGGTCGACGCGGTCCGGGTCGTCGCCGACCGGGGCGGCGCCCACCAGGTACAGCGGTTCGGACACGATCGGCGTGATCCTGATATTGGGCGAGGCGGGCGGGTTGTACAGCAGGGCGAAATCGAGCTGGCCCAGCAGCACCGCATCGTACAGCGCGCCCGACAGGCCTTCGACGACGCTGATCGACGCGCGCGGGTACAGCGAGGTCAAGGTCGGCACCAGCGCCGCGATGCAGGCGCGCCCGATGCTCGGGGTCATGCCGATCACCAGCTGGCCCGAAAAGGCCGACTCGGAATCGCGCACCGCGATCGCGGCCGAATCCATCAGGTGCAGCACGCCGCGCGCGTATTCCAGGAACTTCTTGCCGGCCTCGGTCAGCAGCACGCCGCGCCCGTGCCGGTAGAACAGGCTGGCGCGCAGCTCGACCTCGATCGCCCGTACCTGGCGGCTCAAGGTCGACTGGCCGATATTGAGCAGGTCGGCGGCCTTGATGTAGCTGCCGGTCTCGGCGATGCGCACGAAGTGGCGGATCTGGGTAATCTCCATACTGACTGGACCATCCTCATCGGTGAAATCTCAAGCGTGCCAGTGTACAGCGTACCCGCGGTGCACGGCTAGCCGGCCCGGGCGGGCCGGCCGCATGCTCAGGCGCGCAGCGCCTGCGCCGTGGGCGCTTCGCGGCGCGCGGCAAGCTGCAGCTCCAGGCGCGCCGCCGACTGCTTCAGGCGTTCCAGCCATGCGTGCACCTGGGCCAGGCTGGCGCCGGGCGGCAGTGCGGCCAGGCGCAGCACCAGCACCACCTGGCCGGCGCCGTCGCGCACCGGCACCGACAGGTGGCGCAGGTCGTAGCGGCCGTCATCGCTCAGCTCGGCCGGCTCGTGCAGGCGGGCGCGCTCCTTGGCCGCCGCCAGCAGGCGGCGCTCCTGGCCCGGGGTCCGGTGCCGGTCGGAATACAGCGCTACCATCTGTTCGAGGCTGTCGCCGTCGTCCGGGCCCTGCAGCGCGATCGACCAGCCGCGCGCGCGCACTCGCTCGAGCTGGGCGCGCGAGGCGTCGATGGTGTCCTGGTCGGCCCGGCCCAGGCGCGCGATCCATTCGGCCTCGCCGGGCGCACCCGGGCTGCCCACGAACAGCGGCGCCAGCGGCGGCGCGCACGGCACCCGCAGGCCGAGCCGGCTGCGCAGGCGGAAGTCGGGCGAGCGGTTCTCGGTCGCCACGTACACCACGTCGCCGCCGACCGCCGCGACCAGGCTGCACTCGGCCTCGAGCTCGACCGCCACCGCTTCCATCTCGTCGCGGCCGATCTCGGCCAGCTGCACCGCTTCGATCGTCTCGCGCTCGGCCACCGCCACCAGCGGCCCCGGCGTGAAGCGCCCATAGCCGCGCTGGAAGAACAGCAGCGGCGCGGTGTCGCGTTCGAGCGCCATGTCCTTGACGCCGCCCAGCACGATGTAGTGGTCGCCCACCTCGGTCACGCTGGCGTAGTCGCAGTCGATCCAGGCCACCACGCCGTCCAGTACCGGGTTGCCGGCCGGGCTCGCGTGCCAGGCCAGGCCGGCGAACTTGTCCTCGCTCGGCGCGGCGAAATGCTGGCACACCGTTTCCTGGTCGGCCGCCAGGATGTTGACGCAAAAGCCGGGCGAGGCGCGCATGCGGGCGAAGGTGCGTGAGGACTTCATCGGCAGGTAGCCGATCAGTGGCGGGTCGAGCGACACCGAGGTGAACGTGCCGATCACCATGCCGGCCGGCAGGCCGTCCTGGTCGATGCAGGTGACGATGGCGACGCCGGTCGGGTAGCTCCCGAGCACCTCGCGAAAACGGGCGCCGTCGACCGGGCTGGCTGGGGTAGGGGTGTGCATGGATGTCTCGCTGTCTCGTTGTAAATGCTATGGCTGGCGCCCGTGGCGGGCGGCTGAACATGCGGTTGATTATATCGTTCTAGAATATTAATTCAAGAAATTTAAGCGATGCCCCCGGCGGACAGGGCGCGGCCGCGTGCCGCCGCGAACCATGCGTTTTGCGCATAGTAGCCTTGAAGGTATTCGTCTTGTATCGCCGCCGCGCAGCGTTAACAATGCTCTACGTTGACCGCCGCGGCATGCCGGTCACGGCAACCTGGAGACAAGAAGAACCATGGACAGATTGAAGGACAAAGTCGCCATCGTGTTTGGCGCGGGACCGAACATCGGAGGCACCATCGCCCACTTCCTGGCGCGAGAAGGCGCCAGCGTGTGCGTCACCGACATCAAGGAAGAGGCGGCGACCGCCACCGCCGACTTCATCCGCGAACGCGGCTGGGAAGCCACCGGCATGGTGTGCGACGCCCGCGACGACGCCGCCGTGCGGCGCGCCATCGGCGCCACCGTCGAGCGCTACGGCCGCCTGGACATCGTGGTCAACATGGCCGGGCGCGTGCATTGGGACGACGTCCTGAACATGCAGCTCGACGACTGGGACGATTCGGTCGCCAGCTTCGCCACCGCCGGCCTGCACGCCACCCGCCACGGCGCGCGCGCCATGCTCGACTGCGGCGCCCGGGGCAGCATCATCCACGTGATGTCGACCGCAGCCCACTTCGGCGAGGCCGACGGCGCGTCGTACTGCGCGGCCAAGGCCGGCCTGCTCAACTTCGCGCGCTCGGCGGCGATGGACCTGGCGCACCACGGCATCCGGGTCAACACCATCACGCCGTGCTCGATGGAGCACCAGTTGTGGAGCACGATGCGCGACGAGATGTTCGACCCGGACTGGGTCCAGCCGGCGCGGCGCGGCTTCTACTCGCGCCAGGAATACCTGGACCAGCTGCCGCTGCGGCGCTTCCCGCGCGCGGCCGACCTGGCGTGGGCCGCCGTGTTCCTGGCGTCGGACGAGTCGTCCTGCATGACCGGTTCGGACATGGCGGTCGACGCCGGCCTGCGCCACAAATACCCCACCTGGACCCCCGGCAAGCACGATCCGCGCGACATCAACGACTACGCCCGCGCCACCCGCGTGACGCGCTACGGCGAAGAGCAGGAATTGCTGACCGAGCTGCTCGGCCAGCCGATCGAACGACACTGACAACGACACGGAGACAATATGGACACCATCCAGGACCAGCGGCGCGAAGAACGCGCCCAACAGTTCAAGCAACTGACCGAATGCAGCCGCTGCAAGCCGATGGGCCGCCTGCTGCGCAAGTTCTGGCAGCCGGTCGCGCTGGCCGAGGACGTCGCCGCCGGCGCCGCCATCCCGCTCCTGATCATGGGCGAGGAGCTGACCCTGTACCGCGGCGAGAGCGGCGCGCTGCACCTGGTGGGTGGCCGCTGCGCCCACCGCCGCACGCTGCTGCACACCGGCTGGGTGGTGGGCGAGGAAATCCGCTGCATCTACCACGGCTGGCAGTTCGACGGCAAGGGCGCCTGCGTCAACCGCCCGGCCGAGGCCAATACCGGCATGCCCCGCACGCAGATCCCGGGCTATCCGGTACGCGAATACATGGGGCTCGTGTTCGCCTACATGGGCGAGGGCGAGGCGCCCGAATTCGACCTGCCGCGCAAGCTGCGCCTCGAGCGCGAAGGCACCCTGGTCGCCAACGGCCGCGAACGCTGGGACAACAACTGGTTCCAGCAGGTGGAGAATTCGCTCGACGCGGTCCATGTGAGCTTCGTGCACATGGCGCTCACGGTGGGCCCGTTCGGCAAGGCGGTGACCGGCGCGATTCCGGAACTGTCGTACGAGGAAACGTCGGCCGGCATCCGCCAGACCGCGCGCCGTTCCGAGACCAATGTGCGGGTCAGCGACTGGACCTTCCCGAACAATAACCACGTCACCGTGCCCGGCCTGACGCCGGACGACCCGTGGATCGACGTGTTCGTGTGGATGATCCCGAACGACGAGATGAACACCACCCGCTTCATGATCTATGGCCAGGCCCCGGGCGCGAGCGACGAGGCGCGCCAGCGCTTTACCGACTACTTCGCCAAGTACGGCAAGTACGACCCGGCCGAACACCACGACGAGCTGTTCGCTTCGCGCGAGTGGAACAACCCGGACGACATCTTCGTCGGCCTGACCGCCGCCCAGGACTACCTGTCGATCCGCGGCCAGGCGCGCGTCACGGCGCGCGAGGACGAGATCCTGGGCCGTTCCGACCTCGGCATCGTCACCCTGCGCAAGCTGTTCTTCCGCGAGATGGAGCTGCTCCAGGCCGGACAGCCGACCAAGGAATGGCGCTCGCTGCACGACGCCGACGCGCTGCCCAGCCAGCCGGGCCAGGACGCCGCCTGACGCTTCCCAGCGAGCGGTGCGGCGAACGATCGCCGCGCCGCTCCCTTCCACCATTCCCGCCGGACTCTTACCATGCTCGATCTGACCCCCCATGACTCGCTCCCCGAGGAGCTGCTGCAGTTTCGCGACTCGATCCGCCGCTTCGTCGAACGCGAACTGATCCCGCTCGAACACGCCGTCGGCGCCAATGGCATGCTGCCGCCCGAACAGGCCGCGGCCCTGCGCCAGCGCGCGCAACAGGCCGGCTTCTGGCTGATGGACGTGCCCGAGGAATTCGGCGGCCAGGGCCTGCCCCTGCTGGCGCTGGCCGTATTCTGGGAAGAAGTCGGGCGCAGCACCGCCGCTTCCTGGGTCCGCGACCACGGCATCTTCGGCCCGATGGTCGGCCCGATCCTGCTCGGCCTGGACGAGGCCCAGCGCGCGCGCTACCTGCAGCCGGTGCTGGACGGCAGCAAGCGTTCGTGCTTCGCCCAGACCGAACCGGACGCCGGTTCCGACCCGTCGATGATGCGCACCCGCGCGGTGCGCACCGAGGCCGGCTGGCGCCTGAACGGGGTGAAGCGCTACATCACGCGCGCCGCGGTGGCCGACTTCGCCATCGTGATGGCGGTCACCGATCCCGAGAAGGGCGCGCGCGGCGGCATCTCGTGCTTCATCGTCGACCTCGATACGCCGGGCGTGAAGCTGGCCAGTTCGGAAAAAACCATGATGGGCGACGCCCCGAGCGAGATCAGCTTCGAGGACGCCCTGGTGCCGTTCGAGAACCTGGTGGGCGAGGAAGGGCGCGGTTTCGCGCTGGCCCAGGGCTATATCAACTACGGCCGGGTGCGCCAGGGCGCGCATGCCTGCGGCGCGGCCGAGCGCTGCCTGGCGCTGACCGCCGAATATGCGCACCAGCGCAAGACCTTCGGCCAGGCGCTGGCCGAGCGCCAGGGCGTGCAGTGGATGATCGCCGACGGCTTCACCGAACTGTATTGCACGCGCCTCCTGGTGTACGACGCGGCGCGCAAGACCGACGCCGGGCTGGAAGCGCGCATGGAGACCTTCATGATCAAGACCTTCGGGGTGGAGGCGGCCTGGCGCATCGTCGACGACTGCATGCAGCTGCACGGCGGCATGGGCCTGACCGAGGACACGCCGATCGAGCGCTTCTGGCGCGACCTGCGCAGCTACCGCATCACCGAAGGCCCGACCGAGGTGCTGCGCACCACGCTCGCGCGCCAGATCCTGAAACATTACGCCTGACTGACGGAGTGAGCATGAACCACGCTTTAGACGATATCCTGGTCATCGAACTGGGCACCGTCCTGACCGCGCCGCTGGCCGGCATGATGCTGGCCGACCTCGGCGCCCGCGTCATCAAGGTCGAGCATCCGAACGGCGGCGATCCGTTCCGCCGCCATGCGGGCAAGCTGTACAGCCCGCACTTCGCCTCGTATAACCGCAACAAGGAAAGCATCCAGCTCGACCTGCAGTCCGAGGCCGGCCGGGCCGACCTGAAGCTGCTGCTGGCGCGCGCCGACGTGCTGCTCGAGAACTACCGGCCGGGCGTGATGGCGCGCCTCGGCCTGAGCGAGGCGACGCTGGCCGAGATCAACCCGCGCCTGGTCTGGTGCTCGATCACCGGCTTCGGCGCCGAGGGTCCGTATCGCGACCGCCCCTGCTACGACGCGGTGGCGCTGGGCCTGTCGGGCCTGGCAAGCCAGATGCTCGATCCGGCGCAGCCGGCCATGGGCGGGCCGACCATTTCCGACAACGTGACCGGCATGTACGCCAGCTACGGCATCCTGGGCGCCCTGTTGGGGCGCCAGCGCAGCGGCACCGGCGCCCGGGTCGAAGTCAATATGCTGGAGGCCTCGATCGCGTTCTCGCCCGAAGGTTTCGCCCAGTACACGCGCCTCGGGGCCGCGCCCGGGCCGCAGACCCGGGTGGCGATCTCGCAGTCGCATGCGTTCGCCTGCGCCGACGGCCGCCTGGTGGCGGTGCACCTGTCGTCGGTGGAAAAGTTCTGGCAGGCCTTCGTGGCGGTGATCGAGCGGCCCGACCTGGTCGAGGACAGCCGCTTCCTGGGCCCCGAGCTGCGCACCCGCAACTACGGCGCGCTCAACGCCGAGGTGGCGCGTACCTTCCGCACCCGCACCCGCGCCGAGTGGTGCGAACGCCTGGGCGCCAGCGACGTGCCGTTCGCGCCGGTAAACACCATCCCGGAAGTGATGCAGGACCCGCAGGTGCGCCAGGCCGGCACCTTTTATGAGACCGCGCATCCGGAACACGGGCCGATGACCTGCATCCACCGCCCCCTGACCATCGACGGCGCGCGCGGCCCGACCACGCGCCCGGCGCCGGTCCTCGGCGAACACGACGCGGCGATCCGCGCCGAATTCGGGCTCGGCTGACGCCGGCCCCATCCTACCAAGAGAGCACACCATGAACCAGCAACAGATCAGCGAGATCGCCGGCCTGCTCGCGGCGGCCGAGCGCAGCGGCGTGCCGTGCGCGCCGCTGCGCGAGCGCATCCTCGAAACAGCCGCCGCCGCCGGCGCCGACCCGGTGGCCTGCGCCTACGCCATCCAGCAATACAACGCCGAGCGGCGCATCGCCGCCGGCGCGCGCGTGGTCGGACGCAAGATCGGCCTGACCTCGGTCGCCGTGCAGCAGCAGCTGGGCGTCGACTCGCCCGACTTCGGCATGCTGTTCGCCGACATGGCCTTCGGCGACAGCGAGGAAATCCCGATGGCGCGCACCCTGCAGCCGAAGATCGAGGCCGAGATCGCGCTGGTGCTCGAGCGTGACCTGACCTTCGAGCGCCATACCTACGCCGACCTGATCTCGGCCACCGCCTATGCGCTGCCGGCGCTCGAGGTGGTGGGCAGCCGCATCGAGAACTGGAACATCAAGCTGCTCGACACCGTCGCCGACAACGCCTCCTCGAGCCTGTTCGTGCTCGGCTCGCGCCCGGTGAAGCTGGACCGCTTCGACCTGGCCACCTGCGCCATGACGCTCGAGCGCGGCGGCGAGACGGTATCGAGCGGCAGCGGCGCCGCCTGCCTGGGCAATCCGCTCAACGCGGCGCTGTGGCTGGCCGACATGATGGTCAGGGTCGGCACGCCGCTGCGCGCCGGCGAGGTGCTGCTCACGGGCGCGCTCGGCCCGATGGTGGCGGTGGCGCCGGGCGACCGCTTTGTCGCCCAGATCGGCGGCCTGGGCGAAGTGCGCGCCGCATTCGGACAATGACCAAGGAATCCAGCATGACCCAGCAAACCAAGAAACGGGTAGCCATCATTGGCTCCGGCAATATCGGCACCGACCTGATGATCAAGATCCTGCGCCACGGCGAGCACCTCGAGATGGGTGTCATGGTCGGCATCGATCCGGCCTCGGACGGACTGGCGCGCGCGGCGCGGATGGGCGTGGCCGTCACCCACGAGGGCGTGGAAGGCCTGGCCCGGATGCCCGAATTCGACGGCATCGACATCGTGTTCGACGCCACCTCGGCCTCGGCCCATATCAAGAACGACGCCTTCCTGCGCGGCCTGCGCCCGGGGCTGCGCATGATCGACCTGACGCCGGCCGCGATCGGCCCGTATTGCATCCCGGTGGTCAACGGCGCCGACCACGTCGCCGCGCCCAACGTCAATATGGTCACCTGTGGCGGCCAGGCCACCATCCCGATGGTGGCCGCGGTGTCGCGCGTGGCCCCGGTCCACTACGCCGAGATCGTCGCGTCGATCGCCAGCAAGTCGGCCGGCCCGGGTACGCGCGCCAACATCGATGAATTCACCGAGACCACCTCGCGTGCGATCGTCGAGGTGGGCGGGGCGCGCCAGGGCAAGGCGATCATCATTATGAATCCGGCCGAGCCGCCGCTGATCATGCGCGACACCGTGTACTGCCTGGCCGCGCTCGACGCCGACCAGGACGCGATCCGCGCCTCGGTCGCCACGATGGCGGCCGACGTCGCGCGCTACGTGCCGGGCTACCGCTTGAAGCAGGAAGTGCAGTTCGAGCGCTTCGGCCCCGAGCAGGCGCTGAACCTGCCCGAGATCGGCCGCCAGGCCGGCCTGAAGGTCTCGATCTTCCTCGAAGTCGAAGGCGCCGCCCACTACCTGCCGGCGTATGCCGGCAACCTCGATATCATGACCAGCGCCGCGATGGCGACGGCCGAGCGGATCGCCGCCGGCATGTCGGCCGCCGCCCTGGCAGCCTGACGGAGAATCCATGTTCAACCACGACAAGAAAATCCACGTTTCGGACGTCACCCTGCGTGACGGCATGCACGCGGTGCGCCACCAGTATTCGATCGAGCAGGCGGTGCAGATCGCGCGCGCGCTCGACGCCGCCAAGGTCGACTCGATCGAAGTGGCGCACGGCGACGGCCTGCGTGGATCGAGCTTCAACTACGGCTTCGGCGCGCACAGCGACCTCGAATGGATCGCGGCGGTGGCCGGCGCCGTCACGCATGCCAAGGTGGCCACGCTGCTGTTGCCCGGCATCGGCACCATCCACGACCTGAAGAACGCCTACGACGCCGGCGCGCGCATCGTGCGCGTGGCCACCCACTGCACCGAGGCGGACGTCTCGCGCCAGCACATCGAGTATGCGCGCGAGCTGGGTATGGACACGGTGGGCTTCCTGATGATGAGCCACATGATCACGCCGGAAGCGCTGGCGCAGCAGGCCAAGCTGATGGAGAGCTACGGCGCCCAGTGCGTGTATGTGGTCGATTCCGGCGGCGCGATGAATATGTACGATATCGCGGCGCGCTTCAAGGCCTTCAAGGAGGTCCTCAAGCCGGAGACCCAGACCGGCATGCACGCCCACCACAACCTGGCCCTGGGCGTGGCCAATTCGCTGGTGGCGCTCGAGCATGGCTGCGACCGCATCGACGCCAGCCTGACCGGCATGGGCGCAGGCGCCGGCAACGCGCCGCTGGAAGTGTTCATCGCCGCCGCCGACCGCATGGGCCTCAAGCATGGCTGCGACGTCAAGATGCTGATCGACGCGGCCGAGGACATCGTGCGTCCGCTGCAGGAGCGCCCGGTGCGGGTCGACCGGGAAACCCTGGCGCTGGGCTACGCCGGCGTGTATTCGAGCTTCCTGCGCCATGCCGAAGCTGCGTCGGCCAGGTATGGCATTCCTGCCTTCGACATCCTGGTCGAACTGGGCAAGCGCCGCATGGTGGGCGGCCAGGAAGACATGATCGTGGACGTCGCGCTGGATATGATCAAGGAACGCGCGGCAGCCTGAGGTCGGTCCGCCGCCATGCCACGCCGCCGCTGCCTGGCGGCGCGGGCCGATCGATGCAAAAAGCGTATAGCAGCGATGCGAGGATTCGGCTTGCACCGGATCGGCTACAGTTAGAGAATTCTAGAACAATACTTCCAGAGCAAACGCTCAGGATTACTGAGAACCCCGGAGATCCCGACATGCCCCACGCGCCCGACCACAGCGCCCGCAGGCCCGCACCGACCCCCATCCGGGTCGCTGCGTACGCGCCCGCACAGTTCGATCCCCACGCCCTTCGCGGGCGCGCCGCGGCGCTGGTACGCCGCGTCGCCCCACCCCTGTCAGGGAGCGAGCGCGCCGCATAACCAAGCCAGACCAGTGCCGCTGCGCATCGAGCCCCCACAAGAAGGGCCGCGCCGGCAGCAGGATTACCTGCATACCGATATAAATGGAGACAGCATGAAAAAATTTGTTGCGGGCATGACCGCACTGTGCGCGAGCGCCGCGGCGTTGGCCCAGGAAGCGCCGCGCGCACCGCAGGCCCCGACGGACGGCGTCAAGGTGTACGGCGTGGCCGACATCTCGATTGCGCGCTACCGCACTTCGGGCGAGTCCAAGACCGCGATGCATGCCGGCGGATCGGGGTCGCGCATCGGCTTCCTGGCCAGCGAGAACCTGGGGCAGGGCTGGAGCGTCACTGCCCGCTATGAAGCCGGCATCAACCTGGACAACGGCTCATCGAGTTCCACCAACGGCAACCCGAACCGCGTGTTCAGCCGCCAGGCCTACGTCGAACTGGCACACCGCGAACTCGGTTCGCTGCGCCTCGGCCGGCAGCAGGGGCCGACCTACGATTTCTTCCCGACCTATGACCCGATGCTGCTGCCGGCGATGGACGCCTGGGGCGTGGTGACGACCCTCGGTTCGCCGCTGCCGGGCGTGGCCTCCGGCACCGGCGCGCCGACCGGCTTCCTGATCAATCCGACCGGGCGCACCGAAAACACCATCGGCTATACCTCGCCACGCGTGGGCGGCGTGCAGGGCAGGCTGTCGTACAGCCCGAACGAGGGCGCCGCCACCCAGGCTACGCTGCTCGAGGCGGCGGCCGACTATGTCGCCGGACCGCTGCAGCTGGGCCTGCTGTATGTGAAGGCAGGCGCCACTGACGGCGCCGGCGCGCGCCTGGCCACCGAGTCGAACTCCGAAATTGCGTTCGGCGCCAAGTACCAGGCCGGACCGGTCCACCCGTATTTCAGCTACATCCGGCGCGAGTCGACCGACCCGACCCGGCGCGCCGGCGGGGTCCTGAACGGCAACAGCGAATCTGTGCGCCTGTTCGGCGTGGCGATCCCGGTCACCGCGCGCGGTACCGTGCGCATGACGTACGGCCTGTATTCGAGCGGGGCAGTGGACAGCGACGCGAAGAACTACGGCATTGCGTACACCTATGAGGTCTCGCGCCGCCTGATGCTGATGGTGGCCGCGACCCATCTGTCACAAGATGCCCGGGCCGCCTATCCGGTATTCCAGAGTCCGCTGCCGCGGGCCGGTGAATCGGTGGATGCCATCACCACCGGCATGACCTGGCGTTTCTAAACGCTGCCCGCTAGTGCAATCCCGGGTGGCGACACCCGGATTATCCCCCGCTTCAACGAGGAGTTCGCATGTCCAAGCAATCGCCCTGGTACTACATCATCCACTGGCTGCGCCTGTATTTCGGCGCCCACCTGCTGTTCTCCGGCATCCGCTATGCCATGACCGGCTATGTGCCCGACATTCCTGGCGTCGGCGGCGAATGGGTGCAGGCCAACGCCAATATCTACCTGTACCAGATGATCAAGTATCTCGAGATCGTCACCGGTGCGCTGATCCTGACCAACCGCTTCACGCTGCTCGGCCTGATTCTGGAATTCCCGGCCACGGTCAACATCTTCTGGCTCAATACCTTCATCGTGGCTACGCCGCGCCAGCTGTTTACCGGACCGCAGGAACTATTCCTGAACGGCGTGCTGCTGCTGGCCTACAGCGGCTGGATCGCCGCTGTCCTGCGGCCCAAACTCGAGCCGCTGTGGCTGTGGGACGGCGCCGCCGCCTACCGTCCGCTGCGCGGCGCCGGCGCTGCGCCCGCCAGCCGTCCGATCACCCGTCCTACCACTGTCGCAAGCGAGGTGCACTGATGAACCGTTCCCAATGGATTGCCGTGGTCGTCTGCCTGTTGCTGACCGCCGCTGCGTATATCGGCTCGACCGGCCTGTTCTACACCACCTTCCGGCCGATCCGCAACTATGACCTGGTCGCGTTTGCGACCTCGTGGGCCGGCCTGGTCTGGATGCTGGTGCGCGACCGCGGCAGCAAGGACTGAGCCTGGCGCCGCCCCATACCGATAACGACACGGAGACGATGATGGACACGAGCCGCAGGAAATTCGTAACACAATCGGCCCTGGCGGCCTCGGTCTGGGCCGCGGCCCCGGCCTGGGCCTTCCAGGACAAGGGTGCGGTAGCCGCCGGGCCGGCGGCGCCCGACGCGGTCTACGCGCTGGTCGACCATTGCCTGGGAACCCGCTACGAGGCGCTGCCGGCCGCGGTGGCGGAGGCCACCCGGATCCAGATCCTGGACACCGTGGCGGTGGCGCTGCCGGCGCTCGGCGCCGACGGCATCCGCCAGCTGTACGACTGGAGCCGCGAAACCGGCGGCAAGGGCGAAAGCCTGGTGCTCGGCACCCGGGTGCGCCTGCCGGCCGAAAAGGCGGCGCGCCTGAACGCGGCGATGGCCGCCGCCCTCGAGTTCGACGACACCTACGAGCCTTCGCTGCTGCACGCCTCGTGCGTCACCATCCCGGTGGCGCTGGCGGCGGCCGACCTGGCCGCGGCGAGCGGGCGCAAGGTCGACGGCAAGGAGCTGATCGCCGCGGTCGCCGCCGGCACCGATGCGGCGTGCCGGCTCTCGCGCGCCGGTTCGCCCGGGGTCTCGCCCTTCATCGTCGGCTGGGACCCGACCCCGATGTACGGCTTCCTGGCCGCCACGATGGTGGCCGGGCGCCTGCTGGGGCTGACGCGCGAGCAGACCGTCGCGGCCGTCGGGCTGGCGTACCACCAGCTGTCGGGCAATGCCCAGGCCAGCGTGGACGGCACCCATGCCAAGCGCCTCGGTTCCGGTTTCGCGGCCTATGGCGGCATCATGTCGGCGCGCCTGGCGCAGCGCGGCGTGATCGGCTCGGACCGTGTGCTGCAGGGCGTCAAGGGCTTGTTCAAGCAATACCACGGCGGTAAATACTCTGAAGACGCGCTGCTGGGGGAGCTCGGGACCCGGTTCGCCGGTCCGGACATCGCGCCCAAGCCCTATCCGTCCTGCCGCGGCGGGCACGTGGCCATCGACGGCGCGCTCGACCTGGTGAGGACGCATGACATCCGGCCGGCCGATGTCGAATCGGTGACCATCTACAGCCCGCCAGCGGAGATGATGCTGCTCGGGGCCCCGCTGGAGAAGAAGCGCAATCCGAAGACCATCGTCGAGGCCCAGTTCAGCAACCCGTGGATGGTGGCGGCGGCGATCCAGGACCGCGAGGTCGGCCTGCGCCACTTTACCGAGGCCGCGCTGGAGCGCGCCGACCTGCGCGCGCTCGCCGCGCGCATGGTCACGGCCGAGGACAAGAGCCTGGTGCGCCCGGACGGCGGGCCCGGCTTCGTGCGCCTTTCGCTCAAGACGCGGGGCGGCCAGGTCCATGAAAAGCTGGTCAAGTTCGCCAAAGGCGACCCGAACAATCCGATGAGCGCGCAAGAATACCGGGCCAAGGTGTTCGCCTGCACCGATGCGGCCGGGATGAAACGCCCCCAGGCCGAACGCCTGCAGGCGCGTTTCATGGCGCTGGAAGCCGAGCGCGACGTCTCGGCCCTGAACGCCGCGCTGGCGATCGCCTAGGTCGGCATGGGTCACGTGGGTAAGCGGTGTCGAGGTCGCGGCGTTTGTATGCGGAGCGGGTTAGATGATAATCTCAGGAAACAATGTAAAGAGCAGCTCCATGTTTGAGACAATTCTGACCCGTGTCGCCGGCCTGGTCGGGCGCGTCGTTCCCACGCTCGCGGCCGGCCTCGCTGCCTGCCTCGCGGCGCCCGGCCTGATGGCCGCCCCGCAGCCGGCGGTGCACGAGATCGACATTGCCGACTACCGTGCCTACCTGGCCGACGATCATCCGGCGCGCCAGGGCATGCGCGCATTCGCCCGGGCGGTCGCGTCGGCCAGCAACGGTGGCCTGCGGGTGCGGGTGCGCAGCGATGCCTTGCCCGGCGCCCCCGAGCGCCAGCTCGCGGCCCTGCAGGCGGGCGGCGCCGACGCACCGGCCCTGATGCTGGTCGCCGGCACCGGGCTGGCCGCCATGGCGCCGGCCTTCGCGCTGCTCGACCTGCCTTTCCTGGTGCGCGACGAGGCGCATGCCGACCGTCTGCTCGACGGTCCGTTCGGCGACACGCTGCTGGCGCGCCTGGCGCCGCCGCACGTCCAGGGCGACGGCCTGGTCGGGCTGGCCTGGTGGGAAAACGGTTTTCGCCACATCACCAGTGCCGAGGCGCCGCTGCGCCGCGCCGCCGATCTGCGCGGCCTGGCGCTGCGCGTGATCGACGCGCCGGTGTTCATCGAGGGCGCGCGGGCCATGGGCGCCGCGCCGCGTCCCCTGGCGTTCGGCGCGTTGTACGAGGCCTTGCGCACGCGCAGTGTCGAGGCGCAGGACAATTTCATGTCGCAGATCCTGGCCGGCCGCCTGTACGAGGTGCAGTCGGCGCTAACCCTGACCAACCATTCCTACGGCGCACTCGTGCTGGTGGCCAATCCCGCCGCCTGGCGCGCCCTGGATCCGGCCCAGCGGCGCATCGTGCGGCTGGCCGCGCTCGAAGCGGCCCAGTTGCAGCGGCGCGTCGCGCGCGACGAAGCATGCCGGGCGCGTGTGCAGCTCGTGCGCCGCGGCATGCGCGTCCACGCGCTGGCGCCGGCCGAGCTCGAAACGCTGCGCAGGCTGACCGGCCCACTGCGCGCCAGCTATTTTTCCCGCCATGACGCGCAGTTATGGCGGCTGTACCAGGAGCAGGATGGATCCCACTGAAGGCGCCGCCAGAAGCGCTTTCCATCCCGCGAACACCAGACAACATCACCGACAGGAGACATCAAGTGACCAAGCAATCCCGACCCAGCCGAGCAGCGGCGACCCGGAGGCCTGCGGCATGATCAGCGACCAGAAACTGAATCGTATCTCGGTCGTGCTCGGCCTGCTGCTGACCGCCTACGTGGCGCAAGACCTGCACTTCAATCCGCGCTGGTACGGCGACGACGGCCCCGGCGTGGGCCGGATGCCGCGCGAGGTCGTGGCCGGCTACCTGGAACACGCCTATGGCCGCGGGAAGGTAGACGAGGCGGCCGCGCTGTACTACACCAAGAAGACCATCGATGCGACGCCGCAAGCCCCTTACCGCAACGGTCCGGCGCCTTTGACGTCGACCGTGCGCCAGGTGGTGGCCGAAGGACTGAACGTCGTGGTGCACCACTGCGTCGAGGGGCAGGGCGCGGCGCCGCAGGAGCTGGTCGACATGTTCCGCACGTCCAACGGACGCATTGCGTGGCGCAAGACGGTCGCCCAGCCGGCCGACGGCGCCACCTGCGCCGCCAGCAGCCTGGCGCGCGTGCTCGACCTGGGGCTGCCGCCGGCGGCGCGCTGAACATGGCGTGGACCGTGCACCGGGCAGCGTCCCGACTACAACAATCGCAATGGAGACAAGCATCATGGCAATAACGACCCGTGCCCCCGAGGGCGCCACCAACAAGCTCGATATCTGGTTCATCGGCAAGCTGGTACTGATCTTCTTCAGGATCATGCTCGGCGCCTGGATGATCGTCAGCGGCGCCAGCCATCTGCTGTCGGTGTTCGGCCTTGCGCCGATCTTCCCCCAGCCCCTGGGCAATATGCACCCGTCCAGCGTGATGCTGGTGTCGCTGCTCGAAGTCGGCCTGTTCGACATCGTCAAGACGGTCGAGCTGGTCGTCGGCCTGTGCCTCGTGTTCAATATTTTCGTCCCACTTGCCCTCGCGGTGGCGCTGCCGGTCTCGTACATGGTGTTCCACAACTCGATCGCCCTGAACTTCCGCTACGAGCGTATCTTCAGCACCTATATGGCGGTGTGGTGCCTGTACATGAACGTGATCCTCGTGCTGGCGCACCTGCGCTACTACCTGCCCATGCTCACGATGCGCGCGCCAATGGGCAAGCTGGAGGATTTCAAGAAGATTCCTGCCATTTTCGGCGCAGCCGACGCGGGGGAGGGTGGGGACCGGCACTGAGCAGGAAGCAAGGCTGGGCACCACATGTTTTTCGATTAACTTATGAGTGGAATTATTATGGCAGACCATACCAACCCGGCTGAGATGGCCAAGAGCAGGCGGCGCGCCGTCATTGCCAGCTACCTGGGCACCACCCTCGAGTACTACGACTTCCTCCTGTACGGCGTCGCCGCGGCGCTGGTCTTTCCGCACATCTTCTTCGTCAGCCTCGATCCGGCGCTCGGCACGATGTCGGCTTTCGCGACCCTGGCCGCCGGCTATTTCGCACGCCCGCTGGGCGCGGTCGTGTTCGGTCACTACGGCGACCGGCTGGGACGCAAGAAAATCCTGATGATCACCCTGATGATGATGGGCGGCGCCAGCGTGCTGATCGGCCTGCTGCCGAGCTACCAGCAGATCGGCATCATGGCGCCGATCCTGCTGGTGGTGCTGCGCCTCGTGCAGGGCTTCGCCATCGGCGGCGAGTGGGGCGGCGCCACCTTGATGTCGATGGAGCACGCCAAGCCCAAGGGCAGGGGACTGGCGGTCTCGATCGTGGCCTCGGGCGGTCCGAGCGGCGCGCTGCTGGGCACGATGGTCATGATGATGTTCTCCAAGCTGCCGAACGAGGATTTCCTCTCCTGGGGCTGGCGCGTGCCGTTCCTGCTCAGCGCCCTGCTGCTGGTGCTGGGCATCGTCATCCGCATGAAGCTCGACGAGACGCCGGAATTCGAAGAGGCGCGCAAGAAGCGCCTGGCGTCAGGCAAGAAGGTCAGCGTCCTGCCGGTGGTGACGGTGTTCCGCCACAACCGGCTGCAGGTGCTGTCGGGCGTGGTCGGCGGCCTGGCGCCGCTGGCCTTCGCCACCTTCGGCGCCGCCTTCCTGCTCAATTACTCGGTCGAGGTGGGACATAGCCGCACCGACTCGCTGCTGGCCATGACGGTGGCGAACCTGCTGCACATCTTCACCATGCCCTGCTTCGGCGCGCTGTCCGACCGCTACGGCCGCCGGCCGCTCCTGATCACCGGCGCGATCCTGGGCGTGCTGCTGATCTGGCCGATCTTCCTGCTGGTGAACCAGGGCAGCCTGGGCGCGCTGATCCTGGCGCTGGTACTGGCGCTGCCCGTGGTGCAGGCCATGCTGGGCGGCCCGGTCAATACCTGGATGGGCGAGAAGTTCGCGGCCGACGTACGCTACAGCGGCATCGCCGTGACGTTCCAGATCGCCTCGACCCTGGGCTCCGGGCTCGCGCCGATGATCGCGGCCGGCCTGCTGGCCATGGGTGGCGGCACCGATCCGACGATGGTGGCGGCCTTCTTCGGCGGACTGTGCGTGGTCAGCGGCATTGCCTACTACTTCAGCGCCGAACGCTTCGACCAGGAACTGCCGGTGTACACCGCCGGCACCGATGAAGCGCGCGACGCCGAGCGCGAGCGGGTGGCGCTCGACCAGGCCCAGGTGCGTACAGGCCAGGCGTGATGCCGCGCTAGCGGCGGCCCCGGCCCTGCGTATCCAGGCCAGTGCATGCGGGCGGTCTCTTTCGAGGCCGCCCGCTTTTCGTTGGGCGCCCAGCATGGGCGCACTCTTGTGGGTGAAAGTCCCGCCGCGAGCTGACCACAGTGAGCGAAGTGAAGCGCAACTGCGGAAGGGTGACCGACCGTGGGGAGCCATTGCATGCAACATGACCGGATCACGTGGCATCGAGCTTGCGTTGACGCTGCCAGTGTGCCCGCTCCTGCGGGTGACGGGCAGAAGAGCCGAAACCCGACTGGTCTTGGCAAGCTAGGCTGCAAACACCATCCACTCTTGGATCAGCGTGGCTTGCCGCCGGCACCTAGGATCTCGGGCGCCAAGTGCACGACTCGCGCTTCCTTCTCCCACTGGTAGAAGCCATCCCTGTTTATGGATTGTCCGGTCGTGCGCGCACACGTCCAGGCAAGCCGCACGCCGATCGCGTGTACGCTTCACGCGCGCATCGCGCCTGGCTGCGCGGACGAGTCATTGCAGCATGTATCGCGCGATATGGGCTGGCGCCGCGTGAAAGGCTCGGCGGATGGTGCTGGTTCCTTGAGCACACCTCGCAATGGCCATACCGATTTCGCAGCCCGCGCATCCGGTACGAGCGACGAGCAGCCATCCATCGGGGGTTTCTTTCGCTTGCCTGCCCGCTCATCTGTTGGAGGTATGGCGGTTTTCTCAGGCGCTCGTAATGGCGGCAGGCCAATGAGGGAGACGGCGGCGTCATGACGCGCACGCCATCCCGGCGGCGCACGCTGGCGCCGCCGGGTGGGAGAGATACTAGAGGTCGAGCACCAGGCGTTGACTCTTGGCGCGCGAGCAGCACACCATCATCGAGCGGTTGCCGGCGCGCTGGGCCTGGGTCAGCACCTCGTCGCGGTGGTCCACTTCGCCTTCGAGCACGGCCACTTCGCAGCAGCCGCAGATGCCGGCCTCGCACGAGGAGTCGACCGCGATGCCATTGCTGGCCAGGACCTGCAGTACGGTGGCGTCGGGCGGCACCTGCAGCTCGATGCCGCTGCGCGCCAGCGCGACGCAGAAGCCTTCGCCGCCGCTCGGCGGCGCCACGGCGGCGCCGAAGCGCTCGAGGTGGACGGTGTCGGGCGCGCAGGCTGCGGTGGCGGCCTCGTACGCGCCCAGCATCGGGCCCGGGCCGCAGCAGTAGAAGTGGGCGCCGGCCGGCGCCCCGGCCACGATGGCCGCCATGTCCAGCACCGCCCCCGCTTCCTCGTCCAGGTGCAGGCGCACGCGGTCGCCGAAGCGCGCCAGCTCGGGCAGGAAGGCCAGGTCGGCGCGGGTGCGGCTGGCGTACCACAGCTCGAACGAGGCGCCGAGCGCCGTCAGGCGTTCGGCCATGCACAGGATCGGCGTGATGCCGATGCCGCCTGCGATCAGGACGCTGTGTCCGGCCTGTTCGGCCAGCGGGAAGTGGTTGCGCGGTCCGGACAGGTCGAGCAGGGCGCCGACCCGCAGCGTCTCGTGCATATAGCGCGAGCCGCCGCGGCTGTTCGGGTCGCGCTTGACGCCGACCAGGTAGCGCTCGGGCGACGGCGCTGCCTGCAGCAGCGAATACGAGCGCGTGATGCCGTTGGCCAGGTGCAGGTCGACGTGGGCGCCGGCCTCGGCCGCCGGCAGCGCGCCGCCCTCGGGACGCACGAATTCGTACACCAGGATGTCGCGGGTCGCGTAGCGTACCGACTCCAGGCGCACCTGCAGCCGTGGCTGGCCGGCCGGGGAAGCGGGGACGGCGCCCACGTCAGGCTCCGGCCGCGCGCACGGCCACGCGCATCGCGCCGATGCCCGCGATCTCGCAGTCCATCACGTCGCCCGGCAGCACCTGGCCGACGCCGGCGCAGGTGCCGCTCATGATGATGTCGCCCGGGTACAGGGTGTAGTAGCTCGAGGCCCAGGCGATCTGCTCGGCCAGTCCGATGATCATCTCGGCCGTGTTGGCCTGCTGGCGCAGCGCACCGTTGACGCACAGGCGGATGTCCAGCTTTTCGGCGTCGGGCACTTCGTCGGCCGTCACCAGCCAGGGGCCGAGCACCGCGTAGCTGTCGACCGACTTGCGCAGCGAGCGGTCCTCGGGCCCGCGCACGGTCATGTCGAGCGCGATCGCGTAGCCGGCCACGTGGGCCAGCGCATCCTCGACCGGTACATTGGCCGCGGTCTTGCCGATCACCACGCCGAGCTCCATCTCGTGGTGCGACAGGCGCTCGGGAAAGCGCAAGGCCACGCCCCCGGCCTGGCCGACCAGCGCGCTGGACGCCTTCAGGAACAGGCCCTGCTCGCGCACCGCGCCCTTGTAGCGGTCGGTGAAGGTGGCCTGGTCGGCGTTCGCCTCGGCCACGTGGTCGGCATAGTTGACCGGAACCCCGATGATCTTGCCCGGGTTGGCCACCGGGCTCAGGAAGCGGGCCTCGGCCACCGGGATCGAGGGCGCGTCCGGCGCCAGGCGCGCGATCTCGGCGCGCAGCGTGTCGAGGTGGGCCACCAGCAGGTCGCCCGGGGCAGCAGGGTAGGTCGCGCGCGGCAGCGCTGCCAGCGCGGCGCTCACGTCATGGACCCGGCCGTCGACGACGACGCCCAGCTGTTGTTCGTTGTACCAGCAGATTTTCATGGTGATGCCTTTCAGTGAAACGTGTCAGGCGGCGGCCTGGATCTCTTCGGTCAGCAGGCCCAGGCGGCGCAGCACGTCGGCGTCGGAGACGATGAACAGGCGCGCCTCGGTGTCGGCCTGGTGGCTGGCCCAGTTATGCTGCGGCAGGGTGAAGGTGTCGCGCGGGCCCCAGGCGATGACCTGGTCGCCGACGCGGGTCTCGCCCCGTCCCTCGACCACGGTGCAAACCAGGTTGGCGTTGGTGCGGACAGGCAGCGTGCGCACCCCGGCGTCGAGCTGCATCATCGCGGTATCGAGTATGGGCATGGCGCCGGCGCCGCTCAAGGGATTGACGTAGCGCACCCGGCGCGCGCCGTCGGGCGAACGCGGGGCATGGTGCAGGGCGCGCACCGCGTCCGCGTACGGATAGCGGAACACCGGCGAGTGGTCGCGCCGGCCGTCGACCACCTCGGGGACGATATTGGGGGAAGCGAAAGCCGCATCCGGCATGGTGACGGGCGCCTCGCCGATCGGCCCCGGCTGGAACACGATGCTGCCCAGGTGCTGGTGCAGCGGCACGTCCAGCACGTCGAGCCAGACCACCGGCTGGTCGCCGTCGTGGCGGTGTTCATGCCAGCACATGCCGGGCGTGAGCACCAGGTCGCCGAACTGCATCGGGCAGGCCTTGCCGTCGACCAGGGTGACCGCGCCGCCGCCTTCGAGCAGAAAGCGCAGCGCGTTCATGGTGTGGCGGTGCGGACGCGCGGTTTCGCCCGGCAGCAGGCACTGCAGGGCGGCCAGCACGCTGCCGCAGGTATATTCGTCGGCCAGCGACGCGGCGTGCGGGCTGAGCATCTGCAAGACACGTCGCTGCACCGCGGCCGGCGAGGTTTCGCGCAAAGCAAGCTCGACCAGCGGACGGGTATCCTGCCAGCGCCAGATGTGGGCGCTGGCAGGCGGCGGCGGCGGCTTGTGCGCGTTCGGGCTGTCCCACAGGGGGGCCAGGCGCGCCGCGTGCCACAGGGCGTACGGATCTGGATTGGACTGGTTCATGGGGCCCTCAGAGCTTGAACGATTCGAAGGTGCCGGGATGGAACAGGTCCTCGGGCGTGACGCGGCGCGAGGACAGGCCCTGGCGGTGGTGATGGTCGAAGAATTTTTCCAGCACGTGGCGGTTCTCGTCGACGCCGTAGGACCAGAAATCCTCGCCCATCAGGTCGCGCGCCTCCTTCAGGCGCTCCTCGGCAAAGGGCAGGGTGATCTTGGTGGCCGAGGTCTCGCTCAGGTGTTCCAGCGCCACCTGCTTGGACTGGTTGAAGGCCTTGAACACGGCGCCCGGCAGCCATGGATGACGCTCGGCCAGCGAACGCCGCACGCCCAGGATGTGCATGATCGGGAAGATACGGGTGCGGCGGAAGTAATCCTTGGCGGCGGCGACCGGGTCCGGGAACAGCCAGCCGATGTCGGCAGTGCCGGGCGCCACGTCGGGCGCGCGCGGGGCGACGTAGGCGTCGATCTCGCCCTTGGCCAGCAGGCTCGAGATCGTTTCGCCCTCGGGCGCGTCTTCCAGGCGCACGTCGGGCGGCAGCGCCAGCTTGATCTTCTCGGGACGGCCCGCGTGCGAGATCCCGCCGCGCACCCAGGTCACGTCGGACGGCGCGATGCCATAGTCGTCCTGCAGGATCGAGCGCACCCAGACGTTGGCCGTCAGCTGGTATTCGGGCAGGCCGATGCGGCAGCCGCGCAGGTCTTCGGGGCGCTTGATGCGGTCGGTGCGCACGTAGATGGCCGTGTGGCGGAAGGCGCGCGACAGGAAGACCGGCACGCCGACATAGGGCAGGGTGCCGGCGGCGGCCTTGACCGTGGAACTCGACAGCGACAGCTCGCAGATATCGAATTCCTCGGCGCGGAAGGCGCGGAAAAAGATTTCCTCCGGCGACAGCGTCATGAAGACCGGGTCGACGCCATCGATCTGGACGGCGCCATCGATCAGGGGGCGGCAACGGTCGTAGTTTCCGATAGCCACGGAGAGCTGCAGTTTGTTCATGTGTTTCCTTGACGTTGAGGCATGCCCTATTTTTTGTGATCGTGGCCGGCGGAGCAACGCGAAAAGCATCATTTCAGCTATGCCGCCGCGGCATGAATGCTTTCCGCCCCGTATGGGGGCCGGGATCGCGCGCGGGCGCCGCGGCGGCGCACAGTGGTCGGGCCACAACCGCCCGTGTTACCATTTTTCCTTCCCAGTTACCGAGCCAATCCATGTCCATGATCGATCGTCCCCGCCGTTCCGGAGAACACCGTACCAGCGCCGCCTCGCGCGAGCGCATCCTCGACGCCGCCTTCGAGGTCATCCGCGACGAGGGCTATAGTGGTGCGACGATGGCGAAGGTGGCCAAGAAGGCCGAGCTGCCGGTGGGGAGCGTGTACTGGCACTTCGAGAACAAGGACATGCTGCTCGCGGCGATGATCGACACCAGCTATGCGCGCTGGCATGCCCAGGTCGCGACCGCCCACCAGCCCGGCGAGGGCGAGGCGTTCGCCGCGCACATCGCGCGCGTGTTCGGCGCCGACCCCGACCGCCAGTACGATGCGGCCGACTTCTGGCGCCTGGGGGTCATCCTGAGCGTGGAAAAGTCGGTGCGCGAGCAGGTCGCGCGCGAGCGCTTCCTCAGGATCCGCCAGTTGCAGCGCGCCGAGTTCGCCTCATGGTGGCGCAAGACACTGCCGCCGGCACTGGTGGCGCACGATCCCGAGCTGCCCGAGCGCCTCAGCGGCTTTGCCCTGGCCCTGCAGGACGGGAATGCGATCGCCGGCGCCTCGGGCGAAGCGATCAAGGCCTTCCGCCCGATGCTGGCCGCCAGCCTGGTCTACCTGGTGGAGCAGGCGGCCGCCGCCATTGGCGCGGCGGCCGGGGCGGCTGGCAAGCGCCGCAAGAGCCCGGCGGCGTCCAGCACGGGCGGGGCGGGCGCGGTGCAAAAAGCCTGAGCGCGCGGCATCGCGCCGACGCCGCGCTGCGCAAAAATAAAATATTGATTCTAGAACGAGTATTCAGCTAATATGCGTTGACTACCCTGCCGGCAAGCGCCGCGGCACCCGAGGAAATCGCGCCGGGCCCCATTCTTTGCGCAGGGAGCAACCGAATCTGATGCTCAATGGAGGAAGACGTGGCAATTCTGACCGAAGACAATACCAGCAAGCGAATCAAGACCCGGAACTGGGACATCCACTACCATGAGGCCGGCAGCGGCCATCCGCTGGTACTGGTGCATGGCGGCGGCCCCGGCGCCTCGGCCTGGAGCAACTACAACCCCAACATCGCCAAGCTCGCCGAGAAGTACCGCGTGCTGGCGGTCGACCTGCCGGGCTGGGGAAAATCGCAGGCGGTCCATTACGAGCAGCGCGACAACAGCGGCGCGCTGGCCGAATTCCTCGAGGCGCTCGGCATCGACCGCGCCGCCTTCGTGGGCAATTCGATGGGCGGTTCCTCGTGCATCCGGCTCGCTTATGAACGCCCCGAACTGGTGTCGCACCTGATCACGATGGGTTCCTCGGCCGGCGTGCCGGGCATCTTCGACCCCGCCGGCCTGAGCGAAGGCGTCAAGGCCCTCGAGGCGGCCTACTTCAACCCGTCGATCGAGACCATGCGCAAGTTCGTCGAAGGCATGGCCTTCGACACCCGCCACGTCACCGACGAACTGCTGGCCGAGCGCGTCAAGGCCACGCTGGCGCGCCCCGACCACATCGAAGGCTGGAAGAGCGGCCATGGCAAGCCGATGGTCAGGCTCGACCCGCAGCGCGTCGCCACCATCGCCGCGCCGACCCTGCTGATGCACGGCCGCGACGACCGCACCGTGCACTTCAACTCGGCGCTGGTGCTGGCGCGCACGATCCCGAACTCGCGCGCCTACATCGTCAACCGCTGCGGCCATTGGGTCCAGCTCGAGCACACCGACGAATTCAACCGCGTCATCGACTCCTTCATCGAAGGAAATTCGACGGCCGCCTGAGGCCACCGCAGCCCGGACCGCCTGGTCCGGCATGAACCAATATTCCAGAGCCTTGGCTCAATAAATTTGGAGACAGCGAATGATCAAATCGCTTGCCTATCTTGGTGTGCGTTCCCCCGATTACCGCGAATGGGAGCGCTTCGGCCCGGAGGTGCTGGGCCTGCAGGTCGCCGGGCACGGCCCGGACGGCGCGGTCCGCTTGCGGCTGGACGAAGCCTCGCACCGGATCGCGATTCATCCGGGCGAACGCAATGCGGTCGCCTACATCGGCTGGAGCGTGCAGGACGAAGCGGGCGGCAAGGCGGTCGCCGACCGTGTCGCGGCCCACGGCATCGCGGTGAGCCGCGCCAGCCTTGACGAATGCGCCGATCGCAAGGTCGAGGGCTTCTTCTGGTTTCGCGACCCGTCGGGATTCCGTCACGAGCTGAGCTGGGGCCAGTTCCATACCGTGGCGGCCTTCCATCCGGGCCGCGCCATCTCGGGCTTTCGTACCGCGGAGCAGGGCCTGGGTCACGTGGTGCTGGCCGTGAACGACCTGGAACAGGGCGACCGCTTCTACCGCGAGGTGATGGGCTTTCATCCATCCGACATCGTGCGCGACGGGCCGCTGGTGGCGCACTTCTACCACATCAACGGGCGCCACCACTCGCTCGCGATCAGCGCCCTGCCTACCCGCGAAGTGGCTTTCCTGCACCTGATGATCGAAGTGAAGGACCTGGACGACGTCGGCACCGCGCACGACATCTGCGAACGGCGCGAGATCCCGATCACCACCACGCTCGGCAAGCACAGCAACGATCACATGGTCTCGTTCTATATGTACACGCCATCGGGATTTCGCCTCGAGTACGGCTGGGGCGGACTGGACGTCGACCATGACCTGTGGATGCCGCGCACCTACGACAAGCCGAGCAGCTGGGGGCACCGCCGCCAGCACGCGGAACTGACCGCCCTGAAGGTGGACGAAGCGCCGCGCTGACGCCACGGCCTGGCCCCCATCGCATCCATCGCCAAACAATAGAAGACACCGCTTTAGAGGAGTGCACCATGCATCCGGTACGAGAAACCATCATTGGCAACATTGCCAGCTTCGCCAAGGAAGAAGTCCCCAGCATCGAACTGGGCCGCGTGACCGACGAGGGCGCGCGCCTGATCCGCGACAGCGGCCTGGTGCGCATGCTGCAGCCGAAGCAGTACGGCGGCTACGAGGCCGACCCACGCGAGTTCTACCAGTCCGTGATCGACCTGGCTTCCAACGCCTCGTCGCTCGGCTGGGTCGGCTCGGTGGTGGGCGTGCATCCCTTCCAGTTCGGCCAGGGCGACCCGCGCATGCAGGAAGAAGTCTGGGGCCAGGACCACGATACCTGGACCGCGTCGCCGTACGCCCCGATCGGCCGCGCGCGCCGCGTCGACGGCGGCTACATCCTGAACGGCCAGTGGCCGTTTTCATCGGGGACCGACCACTGCACGTGGGCCGTGCTGGGCGTGCTGGCCGAGCAGGACGGCGGCCCGGCCGGCGAGTTCACGCGCCTGATGCACTTCGTGCTGCCGCGCGCCGACTACCAGATCCTGCAGGATTCCTGGAACGTGATGGGCCTGCAGGGAACGGGCAGCAAGGACGTGCTGGTCGACGAGGTCTTCGTGCCCGACTACCGCACCTATGACGTGCAGACGCTGAACGACTGCGTGTATGCCGAGCGCCACCGTCCGGACAGCGCGCTGTACCGGATCCCGTTCGACCTGTTCTTCCCGGGCGCGATCTCGGCCGCTACGCTCGGCATCGCCGCCGGGGTGGTGAACCACTTCGCCGAATACACGGGCAGCCGCGTCACCCGCATGGGTGTCAAGCAGACCCAGAACCCTTACCACATGGCCTCGCTCGGCGCCGCCCTGGCCGACATCGACGCCTCCTGCCAGCACATCATGAACGAGATCGGCGAGATCTACAAGCTGGTGCAGGCCGGCGGAAAGGTGACCAAGGAGATGAAGTACAAGGCACGCGTGAACCAGGTACGGGCCGTGCGCCGCGCCGCCGAGGCGGCCGCCGAAGTGTTCAAGCACGCCGGCGGCAATGCCAGCCGCGTCACCAATCCGATCCAGCGCACCTGGCGCGACCTCTCGGTGGCCATGGGACACGCCTGCAACGTCGACGATCCGGTGTACGCCGCATACGCCGGTTCGCTGTACGGCCTGCCGATCCCGCGCGGCGTGGTCATCTGATCCGGCGAAGGCCTCATGGACCAGTATTTCCTGCATCAGGTCGAGGCCGACGTCGCGCGTGCGCTCGCCGAGGATGTCGGCAGCGGTGACCTGACGGCGGCCCTGGTAGCGCACCGGCGAACGGCGCGCGCGACGATCGTCTGCCGCGAGGACGCCGTCATCTGCGGCCGGCCCTGGGTCATGGAGACGCTCCGGCAGGCCGCCCCCGGCGCGCGCGTGAACTGGCACGTCGACGAGGGCGGGCGCTGCCGCGCCAACCAGCCGGTGGCCGAGATCAGCGGCGACGCGCGCGCCTTGTTGACGGCCGAACGCACCTGCCTGAACTTCCTGCAAACCCTGAGCGCGGTCGCCACCAGCACCGCGCGCCACGTGCAGGCCGCGGCCGGCACCTCGGCGCGTATCCTCGATACGCGCAAGACCATTCCGGGACTGCGCGTCGCACAGAAATATGCGGTGCGCTGCGGGGGCGGGTACAACCATCGCATGGGCCTGCATGACGCCATCCTGATCAAGGAAAACCACATCAGCGCGGCCGGCGGCGTGGCAGCGGCCTATCGCGCGGCCCTGCAGTACGCCGACCGGGCCAGCTTCATCCAGGTCGAGGTCGAGACCCTGGCGCAGCTCGAGGAGGCGCTGGCGGCCGGGGTGACGATGGTGCTGCTCGATAATATGCCGCTGGAGCACATCCGCCTGGCGGTACGGATGGCGGCGGGCCGCTGCAGCCTGGAGGTCTCGGGCGGCGTGACCCTCGAGCGCTTGCCCGAGCTTGCCGCTACCGGGGTCGACCGCATTTCGGTGGGCGCCCTGGTCAAGGATATCCGGGCCATCGACCTGTCGATGCGTTTCGACGCCGCGCCACCGGTCGGCGCGAGCGTTGCGGCGGCGCCCGGCTGAATGGACGGCGCGTGAACCTGTCCGTACTGGTCGCGCTGATGGTGATGGCGCACACGGCGTTCGCGGGTGGCCGCGTCGTGCTGACGCTGGCCGCGATCCGGCTCGGCGGCACGCCGTTCGAGGTCGGCCTGGTGGTCGGCCTCCTGGCGCTGGTGCCGATGTGCCTGTCCGTGCATGCCGGACGCTGGGCCGATCGCAGCGGCGCCGCCAGGCCGGCGCTGGCCGCCTTGCTGATGCTCGGCGCGGCGCTGCTGCTGGCGATGCTCCCGATGCTGGCCGGCCTGGGCCTGAGCGCGATTCTGCTGGGCAGCGGTTTCATGCTGCTGCATCTCGCGATTCACAGCGCGGTGGCCAAGGGCCTGCCTCCCGAAGAGCGCGCACGCGCCTTCTCGATGCTGGCGCTCGGGAACTCGGCCTCGACGACCGCCGGCCCCATCGCCGCCGGATTCCTGATTGATCTGGCGGGAACCGCCTGGACCTTCCTCGCCCTGTCGGTCCTGCCCATGCTGGCCCTGATGCTGCTCGCCAAGGTGCGCGCGGCGCTGGCCGCCATTCCGGTTGCGGCGCCGGCGGCGGGCAAGGCCCGCGCCGCCGACCTGCTGCGCCATGCACCGCTGCGCGCGGTCCTCATCGTGAGCGCCTTGCTGTCGATGGGCTGGGACCTGTTGGCCTTCATGATGCCGATGCACGGCGACCGGATCGGCCTGTCCGCCTCGGCGATCGGCCTTGTCATGGGCGTCTTCGGAGGCGGCACATTCGTCATCCGGCTCTTCATTCCCCGGCTGGCGCGCCACTTTTCGGAGTGGCAGGTACTTGCAGGCACGCTGGCGCTCACCGCGGCGGTGTACGCGGTGTTTCCGTTCTTTTCGACCCTGAAGCCATTGCTGGCCCTGGCCTTCGCGCTCGGCCTGGCGCTCGGCTGCGCCTTCCCGATGATCATGAGCGCCATCGCGCACACGGCGCCGGCGGGTCGCAGCGGCGAAGCGATCGGTATTCGCTCGATGCTGATCAATGCGAGCCAGACCCTGTTGCCGGTGACGCTCGGTGCGCTGGGATCGGCGGGCGGAACACGGCTGGCGTTCTGGGTGATTGCGGCAATGCTCGGCGCCGGCATGGTGTTCGCGGCCGGACGCCATGGGAAACCATCCGGCGCGCAGTGAATCGCCCAATTTTCGTGGAGGCCGGTCCGTGTGGTCCGGCCGCTGCGCCTCGAGTCGACGGTTGACCCGGTCGAGCGGGCGTGGGCCTTCGCATCCGGGGACGTGGTGCGCACGACCTCGCCGCGCATGACGCCGCGCAGGCCGCCAGTGCGCATCAGCCGCTCCACCGTGCAGCGCACCACGTCGGGACCCGCACGGCGCAGCTGGCGCCACATTTTCTCCGCGCGCCATGCGCACGGCCAGCGGGGAACCCTCGCTGGCCGTGCGCATGGCGCGCCCGATGAGAACAGGTCTGCAGTGCGCACCAGGACGCGTGCGGGAACCGGTATGGCCGGACGCATCACCGGCGCGACGGGGCGAACCGGCAGTGATCGCGCGACTCACCCGGTGGCAACCTGCGTGGCGGCGACGCCGATACCCACGGGCCGGATCCCACCAGGAAATGCTTCGCTGCTTACTCGGCCGTTCGGATGCCTGGACTGCGCGGGACGGCGGGACGGATGACATGCGCGCCCGTGCGTGTCCTACGTTCGCACGCGACGCCAGCGTCCATCATGCTGAGATACGATGATACCGGAGGTCGATGTGGTACGAATACCTGAACGGCGGCGCACGAGGGACCGGCGCGGCGAGCCTGCGCTCGATGCGCATGGTCTGCTGATCGGGCAGATCGCCTGTCCAGCATATTGTTGTACTCCGAACGGGGCCGTACGGTACGCCAACGGTTCCGCCAGGCGCCTGTGGGGCGCCGGGCCCGATCCGGACGAGGATGGGCGGTGGGACGGCTTCACCGCGCTGTACGGCGCGGATGGCAGCGCGCTCGCCAGACCGGCGTCGCCTGCCGCGCTGGCGGCGCGCACCGGTCTGGCCCAGCCGCCCGCCGAACTGCTGGCCGAGTCTGCAGATGGAAGCAAGCGCTGCGTGGTAATCCATGCGCGACCGGTCCTCGCCGCCGATGGCGCCACCGCTGGCGTGTTGTGCTCGCTGACGGACATCAGCGAGCAACGGCGCCTCGAAGACGAGGTGAAGCTCGTGCGCGATAGCCGGGCCGGTTTTCTGCACGTCCTGGCGCATGAGTTGCGCAATCCGCTGGCACCGGTCATGGCGGCCGCCACGCTCTTGCAACGCCAGGCCGGCGCCCCGAACATCGATCGCATGGCCAGCGTGATCGCGCGCCAGACCAGAAAGCTGGCGCGCTTCGTCGACGACCTGCTCGTAGGCTCCCGCATCGAACAGGCCTGCGACATGCCGGTGTCGATGCGCGCAACGAACGTGGACGAGGTGTTGGCGCACGCATGCGACGTGGTCGGTTGCGTCCTGAACGAACGCGGCCAGACGCTCAGCGTGGAGATCGGCCATGCGGAAAAAGGGCATGGCGCCGTGCTCTGGTGCGATCCCGAGCGGCTGGCGCAGGCGCTCGGCGGCGCACTGCTCAACGCCAGCCAGTTTTCCGATGACGGCGCCACGATTTCACTGGCGGTCGCGGTCGATGGCGTCTTCCTCGAACTGCTGGTGAGCGACCATGGGATCGGCGTCGAGGAAGCCGAACTGTCGCTGTTGTTCGAGCCGTTTCGCAAGTTCGCCATGCATCCCGGCCGCGCTGAGTCGGGAGCGGGACTCGGCCTGGCGATCGCGCGTAGCGTGAGCCGGGCGCATGGCGGTACGGTGTCGGCCCACAGCGACGGGCGAGGGCAGGGCATGCGCCTGAAATTCGTGTTGCCGGTGGTGATGGACGCGACGGTGGGCTGAGCCGAACCGGGCGCCAGCCGGGGCGCGTGCCAACGGTGCGCCCGACGACAGGCAATGCGCGTAGGCTGGGAATGCCGGTCACCAGACTCTGGGAGCGAATATGATGACGCACGAACCCGCGAACACGTTTCGTGGCCTGCCCCTGACCTCGGAGCAGGACAGCGAGATCAGGCACTACATTCATTCAAGAGAGCGCAGCTGCCTGCCCTGGGACACACCCGAACTGCAGGCGATGCTTGCCGACATGCTCGACCCGCCAGAGATCGACCAGGAAGATCGCCATTCGCTCTCGGACAGCATGGGCATGGAGCGGGCGGCAGTCGTCCTCGATGGCGGGAAAGACCTGGACAGGGCCGATCCTTATCCCGAATCGTGATACGTTGCCTGTTACCCTGTCGCACCGGTCGCGTGCCCGGGCGAGTCGTGGTCAGGCTTCAATGATCAAGAGTCGACCAACGGCACCGGCGGGATGTCATCGCATGGCGCGCATTCCTGATCAGTCTTGTGCGCAGCACTCCCCTGGCCCGCATGCGCTGGCGATGACGAAGAGCGAATCTGGCTTCAGCCGGGCCGGGCTGGTCCTGCTCGAGGATAGTTGCTGCGCCAATGCTGGTGCGGGAATGACCAGAAGCGCGAGCCGCACGAAGAAAGCGGGCGTTTCAATGAATATGCGCAACGCGCCTGTCGTCGATCCACTTGCGCGCATTGTCGAAGGAATTGCTGACGGCTTCTTCGACGGTCAGGAAACCCTTGGTCCCAGTCGCCTGATGGTGGCAAAGGGGAAAGGTGGCATGCTCGTTTTCATAGATCGTGAAAATGGCCATGAAGCGCCGGCGGATCGTCTCGACCGGATTCGCCACGATGGTATAGCCTTTGTAATGCGCTTTTGATTCGGCGTGCATGGGATGCTCCTTGGTCAGGAAACCACATTAGCACGATACCGGGTACCCGCTTCATCTAGCAAAAAATATAATTTTTACGCTCGCCGCGATGGGTGCTAGACTGCCTGATGCGTACCCGTATCGACTGCCTGAATGCCATATTGATCGATGCCATTCTGAGCAACTATTGCTCACGAAATGTCCGATCAGCTGCCGACGCGCTGGCCCGGAATCATATCTCCCTGGAGGTAGCGCTGCGCGTGCTGACCCAGCCATGGCGACGGCGCGCCGCTGCTACCGCGATCCCGATTGTCGGGCGACGGGCGCCCGACCGAGTCATTTGCAGGCTGCGCGAGGGCGTATCCGCGCCGACGGACTTTACTGGAAAAGACAGCGCATGGTTCACGGTGAACGCTTCAACAGCATCACCCATGCCGTCGGGGCGGTGGCCTCCGCCCTGAGCGGGGTGCTGCTGGTGGTCGTGGCGGCGCGCAGCAGCGACGCCTGGAAGATCGTCAGCTGCAGCATCTATGCGGCCATGCTGCTGCTCCTCTACCTGACCTCCACCCTGTACCACAGCATGCGCGGCGCGACCAAGGACGTGTTGCGCAAGATGGACCATTGCGCCATCTACCTCTTGATTGCAGGTACGTACACGCCATTTACGCTGGTGACGCTGCGCGGGACCATTGGCTGGACGATGTTCGGCGTGGTCTGGGCCCTGGCCGTGCTGGGCATCGTGCAGGAACTCTGGCGCGCCAGGCGAGGACGCGTCCTGTCGCTTGCCATCTACCTGGTGATGGGCTGGCTCGCCGTCTTCTGTATCCGGCCGCTGGTCGAGGCGCTCGGTCGCGCGGGCTTTGCCTGGCTGGTGGCGGGCGGCCTGTTCTATACGGCTGGCATCGTCTTTTATGCCACCGACCACAAGGTGCGCCACGGTCACGGGATCTGGCATCTGTTCGTCCTGGCCGGCAGTATCTGCCATTACATTGCCGTGCTGGTGCATGTCGCATGAATCCGAACCACAGCGGCCCTTCGGCGCCCGAGGTCGGCCACGGCGCCACGGCGCGCGAATCCCTCGCGGCGGTGCAGGACGGCATGCTCATGCGGCGCCACGAAAAGCGCTGGTTCCCTGGTAGCGCGGCGCGTATGATGAACCTGACAGGTGTTTGAAACACCTGCAAGCATCATGCCGAACTCGCCAGGCGCCGCGTGCGGCCCAAGCATGTGCCGGCGCACGTGATCGCACGCATAGTTGGGCCATTCGGCCTTTCTGCGCCGGCAGCGCGGGGCAGTCGGTCCCGGAGGCGAATTGTCCGTCCTCACCGGACGATCAATGTCGCGCAGCCAGGGCTGCGGACAGAACGCAAGCGGAGAGAGACCGATGACACGCATGAGCGAACTGTATCCAGACACGGAAGCGAGTCGATTGCGTGCCTTGCTCACCATGTCGCGTGATTTGATGCAAGTCGACCAGCCCGCCGCCGCGCTGGCGCTGGCGGGCCGTGCATTGGCGGAACTCGCCGACATCGACGCCGCCTTGCTGCTGGTTCGCGGACAGGTCAACGAGTGTATCGGCTTCGACCACAAGGGCAGGCCGAGCAAGGCGGCGTGCAGCCACGACTGGTACCGCATGGCGCTGGAACGGCTGGACGGCGGGTCGGGCAAGGGGGGAATGGCGGACGGGCGCACGATGCTGTTGGGTGTGCCGACCCGGGAGGCAATGGCCGTGATCGTCGCCGGCTGGCGCAGCGATGCCGCGCCCGAGACATGGGAAGGTCGCGCCCGCCTGCTCGGCACGATTCTTGAGTTGTCCGTCGCAACGCTTGGCAGGATTTCGGCGCGCACGTCGCTCGAGACCCTGGTGTCGGTCCAGCAGGAGCAGATGGCGGGCATTGCCCTGGCACATGCCGACGAGCTGGCGCGTCGCGATGAATCCGAAAGCGCGGTGCGCGCCCTGGCCCTGACCGATGTCCTGACCGGCTTGAACAACCGGCGCGGTTTCTTTGTCCAGGCCGAGCAAATGTTCAAGCTGGCCCGGCGCAAGCGTGCCGGCTGCGCTGTGATCTATGCCGACATCGACGGCCTGAAGCTGGTGAACGATCAGCTTGGCCATGCCGCCGGCGATCAGCTGATCCAGGACGCGGCAAGCGTGTTGCGCCAGTCCTTGCGCGACAGCGATGTGCTGGCGCGCTGCGGGGGTGATGAGTTCGTCGCGTTCACGCTCGACGATGCGCATCCGCGTGTGGTCCTGGCGCGGCTTCAGGACAACCTGCGCGCGTTCAACCTGATGCAGGAACGCACTTACCTGCTAGCGGTGAGTGCCGGCGCGGTGCAATGTGATCCGGGCAAGAGTACGGCGCTGCTCGACTATGTGCAGTTGGCCGACCGTGAAATGTACTTGCACAAGCGCAGCTGCCTGCATTAAACGAAGTGAACCGCCCCGCCTTGTGCGGAGTCCACGACGATGGCGGGCAGGGCAGCGCGGAAGATCGTATCGACGTCGCGACCCATAGCGGCTGCACACCTGGTATGGCAGTGAGCGCTCGATGGTGGGCGAGTCACGACCGTCGAGTGCTTGCTGCGTAGCGTATCCGGAGCCGCCAACAGCGCGCATTGACAGCGCCAAGAGTATCGTGGCCGGTCCGCCTTTCGGTCGGCGACGATGACAGCGGCGGCCACGGCGAAAAAGTGTGCGTCGCAGCACCGCGCTGCCTGGCGCCAGAAGTCTTCAGGCAGTCGCGGAATGCATCAGTGAAGCGGTGTTCCCGATGCCCGGGCGATGGTGTCGCTCGTGGTTCGGCGCCACTTCGGCGACGCGCGGCAGCGGCCGGATCGTCCGTCAAGGCCGACGGCACCCTGGTCGCCTATTGCGCCAGTGCGAACCGGCTGTTCCGAGCCGGGGCCGGGATGGCGATCCACCACAAAATCCGTGGTCGTCCGCAGATTTCCTCCCGACCAGCATCCGCACTCACATGGCTTGTGTCGCCCTGTCGTCCGAAGTCGCGCCAAGCGACGCCTCGATCATGCTTTCCACGGCGTGATCGGCCACGGGTTCCGCTTCCCGCCCCCATTCACGATACTCGACCAGCGACGGAATGCGCTCCAGCGCCCCCAGCGGCTCGATACCCATGGTCGCCAGCTGGGCCAACAGCTCGGCCAGCACTGTCTTCCGTTGCAGCGACCAGGTCGACGCGAAACAGCGCCAGAAAACCCATCCGGCACGTTCCAGCACCCGCTGGCGCCCCATATCCGCCGCCCACCGATCCGGCCCGTGGAACTCGTCGCCATCGAGCTCGATCGCCAGGCGCCGGTCATCCGCACCCTCGACGACCATATCGATGCGGTAGCCCGCGGCAGGCACTTGCGGAATGACCCGGTAGCCGCGGTCGAACAATTCGCTATAAACGTCGCGCTCGAAACCGGACTCGCAGAGCGCGACGAGGCTGCCGGCTTCGTCATTGCCCTCCACCGGCCTGGCAAAATGTTCGACCAGCGTGCGCCGCAGGTCGAGCGTGGACAGCTGTTCCAGGCGAACCGAGCGCACCAGATACATCCGGTCGCGTGCACGGGATGCGGCCACGTTGAAGCGCTGATCGTACTGAAGGCCGGACAAGGCGTAATGATTCTTGCTGTCGGCAACCATGCTCAGGAACACAATGTCGCGCTCACTTCCTTGGAAGATGCGCGCATCGCCGCAGGCGAAGTTGCGGCGCGCGAGCTCGGCTGCGTCGCAGCGCGAACGCACCAGCTTGTCGATCCATTGGGCCTGCTCGGGTCCGAGCAGGGAGACCACGCCGAGCGTGCGGCTACGCATTGCCGGGTTGCGCACGATCGCTTCGATTTCCGCCGCGATGAATTCCGCTTCGGGTGGATTCTGGGACTTGGCTGTCCGATAGCCGTTGGCGACGAAGACGTCGATCAGCGGCGGGTCGAGTCGTTCCGACGCCTTCGGGATGCGCAGCGGCTGGATGAAATCCTTGTAGAAGACGCGGTTGCTGTAGGCGATGATCGGCTGCACGCAGCGAAAGTGCTCGCGCAGCATGACCCTCGAGGCTGCGAAGACGGCGGACGCGATGTCATACAGCGACATGTCGGCAGTCAGCACCGCTTCGAACGGCTGGCCGGCCAGGAAGCGCCGGCGCAGGTCGGCGATCTTCGCCGCCGACACGAATCCGGCCTCGGGCGACACCTGCTTGTCGTCACCCACGACCAGGATCTGCTTGCCGCGCAGGACTGCCGGCAAGGCCCACAGGTCGGACTGGCTCGCTTCGTCCACGATGACCAGGTCGAAGGCGCCGAGCGTGGCCGGCAGCGACTCCGACACGCGGGAGTGGCTCATGATCCAGCAGGGGACGGCCGCCTGCGCGTCCACCATCGCCTGCTGGGCGTCACGGCGGTAGCGCGCGGCATTGACGCCAGTACCCTTGCCGATCTTGCGCATTGCGATGCGGTAGGTTTCAAGCGCCGTCAGGACGTGCTGGCCGGCCTGGCGCCGGGTGGCGAGCCAGGCCGATTTCGACACCAGCACCTCGTACAGCCGGGCGAGGCCGGCCTCGAGGTCGCGCCGGCGCCCCGCCAGGTCGCGCATCTCGTCGCGATCGTCGATGGCGTCCAGGTGGGTCTTCAGGCGTGCCCAGGTCCATGCATCGCGCCAGCGCACCGGGAAGACCGCATCGTCGCCAACGGCGTCGGCCGGCACCGAGCGCACGCGCGCGGCCAGCCGCGCGGCGCCGCGGCGCTCGATGTCGCCGGCCAGCTCGAGCACGCTGGACAGGGCGGGCGCCAGCGCTTCGAGGCGCCGAATCTCGGCAAGGATGTCGGCATAGTCGGCGACGACGTTTTCAGCAGGCAGGTCGGCATTGCCCAGTCCGCGTTCGACCAGGTCCCGCAGCTGTTCCGACACGGGACCGCCGGTGCCCGCCAGTGTTTCGCGCAAGCCGTCCAGGTCCGTCATCGCCTGCCCCAGTTCGGCGCGGGTGAGATGGCGGCGCACATGTTCGCGCACGCGTGCAAGCCCGGCATGCCGCCCCAGCAGATCGCTGCGTGGCACCTCGGCAAACACCTGTTCGGCCAGGACCGGCAGTGTCAGGTCGTGCGTCGTCGCCAGCAGGTGTGCCCGGCGTGCGGCGAGCGCGATCTGTTCGACGGTTCGCAACTGGTCGAGGTCCGCCTGGAGCAGGGGCAGGCAGAGCAGTTCGGCGAACGCGTTCCAGCGCACCACGAAGGACTGCAGGCGCGTATGCAGCGCGGCGTAGCGCTGCACGTGCGTCCAGTCCTCGCTCGTTGCTGGTGCGAGGCCGGCGACGCGGATGGCGCCGACCTGCTGCTTGATATCGCCGACGCCAAAGGCCAGCAAGCCGAATGGCTTGCCGGACTGGGCGCCGCGTGCGATGGCGTCGAGCGCCTTTGGATGTTCGAGTGCCCCGCGCGGCGCGGTCACTGGCCGCTGCATGAACTCGGAGCGGGCCTGCAAGAGGGCGTCCATTTCCGGGAGCAGCGCCTCGAACGAGCCGCGTTCGGTGGCGAAGTCGGCGCGCCGGCATTTCTCGCGCAGGGCGAACACCCATTCCCATCCGGACTCCTCGAGTTCGCGCACCTGCGCCGCCGCCAGGTCCAGCGTGGCCAGCAACTGGCGCGCCGGCCCGGCGATTTCCGGCATCGCGGCGCGTAGCGGGAGCAGCACGCCGGCCGCCTCGTCGCGTTCCAGATCGCCTACCGCCTGCAGCATGTCGTGCAGGCGTCCGACTTCTGCCGGTTGGGGCAGCGCCCCGGACGCCGGGAACCTCGCATGGCAGTAGACGAGGTCGCCGCCCAGGCGGCGGCGGAGATCGCGCAGCCGCATGCCGGCCTCGTCGCCGAATGGCGGTGCATGTTCCTCGGCCAGCGACAACTGGTCGTCGAACCAGCCGAATTGCGCCCGGCCGTGGATGACCAGCTCGGCCATTTTGTGCGCGCGCATCGGCACGCCGTCAATGTCGATCTCGTTCAGATGCGCGCGTGCGATGTCGTCGATACGGGTGTCGATCCGCGCCCTCTCCCCATGGGCGCGGTCGAGGGCGGCGCGGCAGGTGGCGATGGCTTCTTCCTCGACCTGCGGATTGAGGTGGGTGAGGGTGTGGATGATCGCCTCGATCGATGCCTGGAACTGACGCATGCCTTCCTTGTCGCCGGAAAGCAGCGCCACGCTCAAGGGACGGATCGATTCTGGAATCTTTTTCTGGAGTACCTTCAGGGCGGGTTCGCCCTTGGAGGTCACCAGGATGCGCTTTCCCAATGCCAGGTAGTGGCTGATGATGTTGGCGATCGTATGGGTCTTGCCGGTGCCGGGTGGGCCCTGGACCGCGACCCCCGGGGAGCGTGCGAGCTGCTGGACGATCGTTTCCTGTTCGCGGTTGTAGGGCAGAGGGAAGTAGAGTTCGCGTGCTTCGCCGCGGGCATCCGCGCGGCCGGACAAGCCGCGAAAGGCGATGGCCTGGTGCTCGATCACGGCCTCGCCTGGCGCCGTGACGATGCCGAGCGGACCGTCGGGAAGCGCATCGCCGGCCACGACGCGCGCCTTCAGGCGCGCGATATCGTCGATCAGGAAATGGCTGGCGCGCGGACGGGTGAACACGACCCACCCGTTCGTCACCACGAGTTCGTCGCCCGCGGCCGGCGCGCTGGCGGCAGCGCGGTCATGGCGCGCCGACGCGGCAAGGTTGCCGGCGACCAGGCTCAGGATCGGTTCGAAGGTCGTTGCATCGAAAGGAGAGACGGTCGCGTCCAAACGCTCACGCAACAAGGCGAGGGCGGCGCGCTCGACATCGCCAATGCCGGGCACGGCGCAAGCGGCGAAGGCATCGAACTCCAGGCGCGGCTCGGTTTGTCGCGGACGCAGGGCGATCGCATGACTCACGCTGTCGATCTCGAGCTCCACGGCCTGGGTGATCAAGGGGTAATCGAACTCGGCGTACGCCGGTGAGCCGGACTGCCCGGCGCCCGGGATGCGCCACGACGACACGCCCATTCCCCAGACCAGTTCGGTAGGTCGCACCGCCTCTTCGGATTCCAGGCGCGTCTTCAGCGCGAACAGCTCCGCATACAGGGTCATGACCTTGCGGCGCGGTCGTTCACGTACGGCCCAGTCGTTCCATTGCTGGGTGTAGGCCTCGAGCACTCGACTGACCCGTGCGCGGCGTTGCTCGTCGCGCCGCCCGGCTTCTTCTTCACCCACGACGTGGGCGTCCTCATTCCGGGCGCTCGCGAGCGCCGTTTCCTTCACCTCGGGAGGGCGGGCCGCGGGGTCGTCGCTGAACGTCAGGAACGCAGCGAGGTCCGGCTCGGGCAGCGCCGGAGCGCGCGTGGCCTCGAGGCGGTGCACGCGCATCCAGATCGGCTCGCCATCGGTTTCTATATTGAAGTCGACCCAGGGCAGGGCCTCCAGGTCGGCGTAGGTCTTCTTGAACTCGGTAGCCTTCGACAATGTAAAAGCCGCCGGATCGATGTCTTTGGCTTGCTCGACCAGGTAGTCGAGCAGCCCGCTCATGAGCTGGGCAGGGGATTGCATGTAGTGATTCGAGGGTGATCGGTGAGGTAGGCGGTCGCGGCCAGGACGGGCATGCGCTGCCGCGGGCGGTGTGTTCTCGGCAGTTGATGCTCGATGGCATTGATTTCTATAACGGTGCGCTATATTAAACCGTTCTCAGCGGTTCAGTCGGCACACTATCGTGCTGCGATCGGGCGCGCCATGCCGTGGCCTGTGGTGACGGCCAGTGGTGCCGATCAATGGCGTTTCTGAAGAGACGATGCTGGCGGTACACAGGGCGCAAGGAAGGTGAATCTTTGCGCGAGCACGGCGGCAATGGTGTCGGCAGTCGGCTTGAACACCTGCGCGCTGGGACCTGGATGACTGGAAGCGTCCCGGCGCGAGGCAATGAGCTTGGCATCAATCAAGTTCGACACGGGTATTACGCGGGCGTACTGCGCGCCTGCGGTGCATTGCCGCGACACCCAGGAATCCGAGACCGAGCAGTGACATCGTGGCCGGCTCGGGCACCTCTGCAGGGCCTTGTGTGAAGTTGACCCGTAATATGGTCCCGGAGTCGTAGGTCAGATTTTCCCAGTTGAATCTCACCTGCGTATCAGTAAAGCTCACTCGGGTCGCGTCGAAACCCGCCAACGTGGATGTGGGATCGATGCTCGCACCGATGAAGTTCAATGGAGTGCCGCTGAGTAAATTGAATTCAAGGCCATTGAATGCTGCGGATCCAAATGTGGGCGGCGCCGGCTCGAACGAGGTGTCGAAGCTGAATAATATCGACGCCTCGCTGATGTCGACGACAATATCAGTGACGTTTTCTATGTCGATCGTCGTTTCAGTGCCGTCCCCAACCACAAACGTTGCTGGCGTTTCTGTGGCGCCCGGGTATGGCGTCGACAGATCCGTGTAATAGTAGCGCACGTCGAGTTGCTTCCCCATGAAACCGGCATGCGCAAGGCTGGTGCCGCCGCAGATTACTGCGAATAATATTGCTGTTTGATAAGTTCTCATCTTCACGATGTTCCCCTAGGGAACCGCTGATTTATTCGGTTTATCAAAATCCGCTACTAATGAAATCAAAGGGTTACGCTGCGTTCGGCGGCGGAAAGTGGAATAAATCAGCACTTCCCTAGGAATTGACTTATATACCTGATCGTTTTGCTGGCAGCCCTTTATATGCTGGATAGAAACCTGATCTTTGTCTTATATAGCCAACAGAGTTGATAATAAGTAAGCGCCGGTTTTACCTCCGTTTCTTGAAATGCTCCGATCCAATATAGGGAACGTCTGTCGCGAAGCGGGTAGTTCGCCCTACGGGTAAGCTCGATTGCCGGCGATAACACCGCTTTTCTCGCTTGAAATTGCCAAGGTCGCTTATTGAGTTATTTCAATCTACCACCGAAGCCCCGATGTGAATAAGAATATTTATTCGATGCTCAAATGAAATCGAGGACAATTGCAATCTCGACTATTCAGTTGGTATGAATATGTCGACGGTCGATCGCCGAGCCAATCGACCTCATGCGCCGCTGTTCGCACGACGATGCATCGGGTCAAGCTGGGGTGGAGCCGTCGGCTGGCGCTGCCGGCAGTGGTCTGGCCTGGCGTGCCGCGCTCGGCCGATCTTCGGGAAAAAAGCTATCATGGACGCTTCACCAACCTCGACACCGATGCTCATGACGACTCCCAGCTATCCCGACATCCGCCTCCTGATCGCCAACGAATGGGTCGACGCCATCGGCGGCAAGACGATTCCCGTGGTCAACCCGGCCACCGGGCAGCCGATCGGCACCGTGGCCCACGCCGCCATCGCCGATCTCGATCGCGCACTGGCCGCCGCCCAGAAGGGCTTCGAGGCCTGGCGTGTCATTCCCGCCGCCGAGCGCGCCGCCACCATGCGCCGCGCCGCCAATTTGCTGCGCGAGCGCGCCGGCGACATCGCGCGTTTGCTGACGCAAGAGCAGGGCAAACCGCTGGCCGAAGCCAAAATGGAAGCGATGGCGGGCGCCGAGATCATCGACTGGTTTGCCGCCGAGGGTATGCGCGTCTACGGTCGCATCGTCCCGTCGCGCAACCCGGCCGCGCAGCAACTGGTGCTGAAGGAACCGGTCGGTCCGGTCGCCGCCTTCACCCCATGGAACTTCCCGATCAACCAGGTCGTGCGCAAGCTGGCCGCCGCGCTGGCCACCGGCTGCTCCTTCCTGTGCAAGGCGCCTGAAGAGACCCCGGCATCGCCGGCCGCGCTGTTCCAGTGCTTCGTCGACGCCGGCGTGCCGCCCGGCGTGGTGGGCCTGGTGTTCGGCGACCCGGCCGAGATCTCCGGCTACCTGATCCCGCATCCGGTCATCCGCAAGGTCACCTTCACCGGTTCGACGCCGGTCGGCAAGCAGTTGGCCGCCCTGGCCGGCGCCCACATGAAGCGTGCGACGATGGAGCTGGGCGGCCATGCGCCGGTGATCGTGGCGGCCGATGCCGACGTCGCGCTGGCGGTCAAGGCGGCCGGCGGCGCCAAGTTCCGCAATGCGGGCCAGGTATGCATCTCGCCGACCCGCTTCCTGGTGCACAACGCGGTCAAGGACGAGTTCACCCGCGCGTTCGTCAAGCACGCCGAAAGCCTGAAGCTGGGCGATGGCCTGCACGATGGAACCACCCTGGGGCCGTTGGCCAATCCGCGCCGCTTGAGCGCGATGGCGCAGCTGGTGGACGATGCGCGCGCCAAGGGCGCCGTGGTCGCCACCGGTGGCGCGCGCGTGGGCGACGCCGGCAACTTCTTCGCGCCGACCATCCTGGCCGATGTGCCGCTGGAAGCGAGCGTGTTCAATGACGAGCCGTTCGGTCCGGTGGCGGCGATCCGCGGTTTCGACAGCCTCGAAGACGCTATCGCCGAAGCCAACCGCCTGCCGTACGGCCTGGCCGGCTATGCCTTCACCAGCTCGATCAAGAACGCCCAGCTGCTGATGAACCGCGTTGAAGTGGGGATGTTGTGGATCAACCAGCCCGCCACGCCGAGCGCCGAACTGCCGTTCGGCGGCATCAAGGATTCCGGCTATGGCTCGGAAGGCGGCCCGGAGGCGCTGGAATCCTATCTCAACACCAAGGCCGTCTCGATGGTTGGCGTTTAAGCACGGCCTAGCTGCGCTGCATGGCCCGGCGCCGGATTGGCCGCCGGGTCAGCCCTGGCCGTGGCGATGCACGGGTCGATCGCCAGGATCCAGGACTTGTCGCCTTGCGGTGAGTGGACGATCGCCGGGGCGCGTACACCCCTTGCGCCGATGCTGCTGCGCAGGATGGGCTGCAAGCCATTCGGGACGGTCCAGCGATTGCCGTCCCCGCTGCTGGCCGACTAGATCTGTTCGCCGTCGGCGGTCTCGCTGGTGGAGTTCGGGAACGCGCGCTTCGTGGTACCGGGCGACCACGAGCAGGCGCCGAGCACCGACAGGATCGATCCGGGCAGCTGCCAGCGGGTGACGATCGAGGGCCACTACTTCTCGGTGACCGAAGACTGTATCGCCGCCAAGGGGTCGAACGGGCCGTTTGCCCCTGGATGACAAGGACAGTCCGCCGGTGGTCGATGTCCGCGTGCGCAACTGCGGGTTCCGGCGCGGCCACGGTGTCATGACGCTGGCTTGCTGGCCAGACCGGAATCAGCGACACGGTGCCGAACGATATCGACCTGACACTGGGCGACACGAAGCTCGACGTCCCCGGCGCGCGTGGAGTGCGGCCAGAAAACGTGGTGGTCAACGGCGAGAGGATAGCGCTAAAGCGCCGCCTAGAGAATCCCGGCGCCGGCGGCCGCCCGGCAGACGTGCACGGTGGCCGGCGCGCCATGCGGCGCGCGGTAGTCGCGCGCCACGGCCTGGCGCGCCGTTTCCACCACGCTTTCCGGCACCAGCGCGACGACACAGCCGCCAAAGCCACCGCCGGTCATGCGCACCCCGCCGGCCGTGCCGATGGCCGATTTGATGATCTCCACCAGCTGGTCGATGGCGGGCACGGTGATCTCGAAGTCGTCGCGCATCGACGCGTGCGAGGCTGCCATCAGTTCACTCATGCGGCCAAGATCCCCGGCGGCCAGTGCGGCGGCCGCCGCCTCGACCCGCGCGTTTTCGCTCACGACGTGGCGCGCGCGGCGCAGCACGACCGGATCGAGGCCTTCGGCTTGCGCCGCAAGCCGGGCCAGGTCGACGTCGCGCAGCGCCGTCACGCCGAAGTGGCGCGCCGCCTCCTCGCACTGCGCGCGGCGCGTGTTGTAGGCGCTATCGACCAGGCCGCGCGTGATGTGCGATTCGACGATCAGGATCGCCGCCCCGTCGGGGATCGGGACCGGGCGCACGTCCAGCGAGCGGCAGTCGATCATCAAGGCATGGTCCTGGACGCCGCAGGCGGAGCTGATCTGGTCCATATTGCCGCACTTGCAGCCGACAAAGTCGTTCTCGGCGCGCTGGGCGAGCAGCGCCGCCTCGATCGGCCCGAGGCCGCCGCAGGGCAGGGCGCCGAACAGCGTGCAGACCGCCACCGACAGCGAGGCCGAGGACGACAGGCCGGCGCCTTGCGGCACGTCGCCGGCGATCACCATGTCCATGCCGCTCAAGGCCCTCCCGCCAGGTTCGCGCTGCAGCAATTCGCACACCACGCCGCGCACATAGTTGGCCCACATCGGCGCCGCCAGGCGGTCGATCGGTGCGTCGAGCGCGTACTCGTCGACGGCGTCGTCATAGTCGGCCGCCACCACCCGCAGCCGGCGGTCGGTGCGCGGCCGCGCCACGATCACCGTGCGGTAGCCGATCGCGCAGGGCAGAACCAGGCCGTCGTTGTAGTCGGTGTGTTCGCCGATCAGATTGACCCGGCCCGGGGCCTGGACGCCAAACGTGGGTGGTTGGCCGAACGCGGCCAGGAAGACATCGGCCGCTCTGGCCGTCAGGATATCGCTCATCGTGCGCTCAAGCATGGGAAGGTGGGGTGTCGACGGCATCGAGGTAGTGCATTTCGTCGGAGACGGCGCGCAGCATGGCGGCCGCCTGTTCCGGCGTCAGGTCGCGCTGCGCCTCGGCCAGCATCTCGAAGCCGACCATGAATTTGCGCACCGAGGCCGAACGCAGCAGCGGTGGATGGAAGTGGGCGTGCAGCTGCCAGGCCTCGGCGCCGCTTTCTTCGCTGCCGCCCGGCCCGTACGGCGCACCGTGCCAGCCCATCGAATAGGGGAAGGAGGTCTGGAACAGGTTGTCGTAGCGGGTCGTGAGACGCTTGAGCGCGAGCGCCAGGTCGTCGCGCTGCCCGGCGTCGAGGTCTTCCAGGCGCCGCACCGGGAAGCGCGGCAGCAACAGCGTCTCGAACGGCCAGGCCGCCCAATAAGGCACTACCGCGAGCCAGTGCTTGGTGTCGACCACCACCCGCTCTTGTGCTCGCGCCTCGCGCTCGGCGACGTCGAGCAGCAGCGCACGGCCGTGGGTGGCGAGATAGTCGCGCTGCTGGCGGTCTTCGCGCGTGGGCAGGTCGGGCAGGAAGCTGGTGGCCCAGACCTGGCCGTGCGGATGGGGATTGGAGCAGCCCATGGCCGCACCCTTGTTCTCGAAGACCTGGACCCATCGATAACTGGCGCCGAGCTCGGCCGCCTGCGCGCACCAGGTGTCGATCACCTCGCGCAGCGCCGGCAAAGCCAGTTGCGGGAGCGATTTCGCATGGTCGGGCGAGAAGCAGATCACACGGCTGGTGCCGCGCGCGCTCATGCTCTGGAACAGCGGGTCGGCGCCCGGCGCCGCCTCCGGCGTGTCGGGCATGAGCGCGGCGAAGTCGTTGGCGAACACATAAGTGCCCTGGTAGTCGGGGTTGCGCTCACCGTTGACGCGCACGTTGCCGGCGCACAGGTAGCAGCCGGGGTCGTGCGAGGGACGGGCTCCCCGCTCGGGGGCTTCCTGCTGCCCTTGCCAGGGCCGCTTGGCGCGGTGGGGCGACACCAGTACCCAGTCGCCGCTGAGCGGGTCGTGGCGGCGGTGTGGATGGTCGGTAGGATTGAACATGACAGTCCTGTCTGCGTGGTCGGATGCCATGCAGCTTACCAGCCGATGCCATAAATGGCGACCAGCACCACGCAGCTCACGGCCGAGCCCAGCGCAAAGCCGCCATCGGCGCAAAACAGCGTGCGGTCGATATGCATGCGCTTGAGCGTGCCGTCCTGCCCGGCCAGTGTGCTCATCGCCACCATGCCGATGACGACCATGATGAACACGGTCATCATGCGGTCGAGGAACGGGATTCATGCACGCCGGCGCCATTGTCGGCGGCGAAGCCGAGCGGCGCCAGGAAGCTCAGGTCCATCGCCAGCGGCAGGAATTTCAGGAACACCGAGAACACCAGGCCGCCGATGGTGGCGAACATCGCCGCCGCGGCGGTGGTCTTGCGCCAGTAGACGCCGAGCAGGAACATCGCCAGGATGCCGGGCGAGACGAAGCCCGTGTATGCCTGGATGTACTGGAAGCCACCCTTCTTGTCGATGCCCATCAGCGGCGCGAGCAGCACGGCGATCGCCATCGAGGCCACCACCGACACGCGCCGATCCACACCATCTTCTGTTCGCGGGCCTCGCGGTTGAAGTGCTTGTCGTCGATGGCGAGCGTGAAGATGGTGGCGATGCTGTTGGCCTTGCCGGCCAGCGAGGCCACCACGGCCGCCGTCAGCGCGGCGAAGGCCAGGCCATTGATCCCGGCCGGGAGCAGGGCGAGCAGGGTGGGATAAGCGCGCTCGGATTGAGTTCGCCGCCCGGACGCATGGCGTCGCCAGGGTGCCCGAGCGGTCGAGGGCGTAGGCCGCGATGCCTGGCAAGACCACGATGATCGGCATCAAGAGCTTCAGGAAGGCCGCGAACAGCTCGTAGACGGCGATCGCCATGCCGATGCGGTAGCCGGAGCCGCTCATGCCGATGAACTGTTCGGCCGAGATGTTCGAGGCGATCAGCGAGGCGCCGATCGCCCACCACATCAGGGAGCCGTCGGCCGGGAAGAAGTCGTGGATGGCCTTGCCGCTGCTGCGCTTCTTGCGCCAGTAGATCCAGATGCCGTAGACCGCGATGGCCACGATGTAAACCAGGAACACGCAGGTGTCGAGTGTGCTGAAATGGGGGCATTGGTCGGTGTCTCTGTGCCGCCGGGCGCATGCGGCCCGGTCATGTTTGCCGTTCGGCGCGACGCGGATGCGGCGGCCCAGCGCTAGTACCCCTGGGCGCTGATCAAGGCTTGCCGGCCGAGTATTCATTTTCCGTTCTCGAAGTGTCAACCGGTGGGGGCGCGGTGCTCGATCTAATCGGGCGCTTGAGCGTTTGCCGTGTTTGTCGACGCCATGCCAATACCGGCGGCGATCATGGCTGATCATCCATGCCGCGATAATGGACGCGCAGGTGTGCGCCGTCGTAGACTGCGGATACGATCCGCTCACGCCGCACCCGCCCATGATCATCTCGTCCGCCACCGACTTTCGCCAGGCCGCGCGCCGCCGGCTGCCACCTTTCCTGTTCCACTACCTCGACGGCGGCGCCGGCGCCGAGCAGACCCTGCGCAGCAATGTCGACGACCTGCAGGCGATCAAGCTGCGCCAGCGCGTGCTGCGCGGCTCCGAGCAGCTTGAGCTGGGCGTGCGGTGGTTCGGCGAAGGCTATTCGCTGCCGATCGCGCTGGCGCCGGTGGGCCTGACCGGCATGTACGCGCGGCGCGGCGAAGTGCAGGCGGTGCGCGCCGCCTGCCACCGCAACATCCCGTTCATCCAGTCGACCGTCTCGGTCTGTCCGCTGTCGGAGGTGGCGGCCCAGGCCTCGCACCCGATCTGGTTCCAGCTCTACGTGCTGAAGGACCGTGGTTTCATGCGCGACGTGATGCGCCGTGCATGGGAGCTCGGCTCGCGCACGCTGGTGTTTACGGTCGATATGCCGGTGCCCGGCGCGCGCTATCGCGACGCCCACAGCGGCATGAGCGGCCCGAACGGCCCGCTGCGGCGCATGCTGCAGGCAGTGCTGCATCCGCGCTGGGCGTGGGACGTGGGCCTGTTCGGGCGCCCGCACGACCTGGGCAATATCTCGGCCTACCGCGGCAGCGCCACCGGCCTGGCCGACTACATCGGCTGGTTGGGCGCCAACTTCGATCCCGGCATCGCCTGGCCCGACCTGCAGTGGATTCGCGACGAATGGCAGGGCAAGCTGGTCATCAAGGGCATCCTCGACCCCGACGACGCGCGCGATGCCCTGGCCTTCGGCGCCGACGGCATCGTGGTCTCGAACCATGGCGGGCGCCAGCTCGATGGCGCGCCGTCGAGCGCGGCCGCGCTGCCAGCCGTCGCGGCTGCGGTGAAGGGGCAATTGGCGATCTTCGCCGATGGCGGCGTGCGCACCGGAACCGACGTGTTCCGCATGCTGGCGCTCGGCGCTGACGGCGTCCTGCTGGGCCGCGCCTTCGTCTATGCGCTGGCCACGCAGGGCCAGGCCGGGGTCGAGCGCCTGCTGCAGATCATGGAAAAAGACTTGCGCACCAATATGGTCTTGACCGGCGTGCGAAAGGTGGACGAGATCGGGCCGCACCTGCTGGCACGCTAGCGATCAGGCTCCCGGCGTGGTCACTCGGTCGGATCGGGCGTCACGCGGGTGAGTTTGTAGTCGGCGGCGGAGCGCTCGAGCGCCAGGCCGAGCACGTCCTTCAGCTCGTCGGGACTGGCGCCCTGGTCGAGCTGGCGCTTGGCGAAGGTGTTGCGCAAGGTGCGTCCGCCCGAGCGCGACAGGTCCATGCCGGCACGTTCGAAGGTGGCGCGCATCTGCATGTATACGGTCTTTCTCGTCATCCTGGCGCCGGTCAGGTTCGCCGGGAACACGAACTCGCCCGGGATTCCCATGGCGTCGCGCTCTTCCATCCAGGCGCGCAGCTCGTCGGCGCCCTCGCGCGGGAGGTCGATCGTGTGTTCGTGGCTGGTGTCGTGTTTCTCGTCGGGAGTGATCGTCAGCAGGATCGACCCGTCGATCGCGGCCTGGCGCCCGACCTCGGGCAGGAGCAGGCCGACCGCTTCCGAGACGCGCAGGCCGGCCAGGGCGATGACGACTTGCATGGCCCGGTCGCGCCGCCGCTTCCAGCCATCGAACGGGGTGTTGCGGCGCTTGCGCGGCACTTCGGCCGGCAGCGCCGCGAAGAAGCGCTGCAGCTGGTCTTCCGACAGCGTTCGCCCGGCATCGTCCTTGGCCATGTGCGCGCGGTCGATGCCGAGGATGGCCAGTTGCGCCGGATTCGGCGCCACGCCGAGATGCTCGTAGCAGCGTTCGAGCAGGCGCAGGTAGCGGTAGGCAATCTTGCTGTTCAATACCCGCTTGCCTTTGACGGTGCGGCCGATGAAGCGCAGCAGGTCGGCCTGCGTCACCCTGGAGAAGACGAGTCGCTGTTCCTGGAACCAGCCCGCCACGTTGTTGAACATGAAGACGTAGATCTTGGCCGATGCGGCGGACAACACCCGCAGCGTGCCGTCGGCGCGCTGGCGCCGGCCGGTCTCGGCGAAAGCGACACTGGAGACGAAGTCCTTGAATGATCGAACCGGATCGGCATCCCACGAGGTTGGTGTGTGCATGATGAGGTGCGCTGGGGTAGCAGAGGATGATATTCTACCATAAAAGTAACTAACCAACAAAAGGCGCGCACCAGCCAGCTTTACCGGGCGCCACAGGCTACGATACATGGAACAATTGGGTGACAAGGCCGGCAGCGAAGCAGTTTGATCGATCCGTGCAGAACGGTCAGAACGGTCAGAACGCCGCCAATATGCCCATTGCCCCTGACATCTTTTCCGACAGCAGCGACTTCTCGCTATGCGTCATGACCAGTTCATGCGTCGCGCGGGTCATCGCCACGTACAGCAGTCGGGCCTCGCCGACCGGGTCTTCTTCTTCCTGCGACGCAGCGCCGATGCCGGGAATGCAGACCAGGGGGAACTCGAGCCCTTTGCTGCTGTGCATGGTGATCAGTTTCACGCTGTCGTGCGCCGGCATGAACGACCATTTGCGATCCTGTTGCCACTGGAATGGGATGCCTTTGCGTGCGAGCGCGTCGACGAGCAGCTTGCCGACGCCATAGCGGCGGTAGACGACCGCCATCTCGTTCCACGGCATGCCCAGCCGGTGCGCATCGGACAGGCGCTCGGCGAGGAACGTGGCCTCGTCCTTCAGCGTTGGCAAGCTGACGAGCAGGGGCCGGGGACCGCGCCTTCCAGCGCTCATCGGCAGCACGGTCGGGGCCTGGTCTTCCTCGGCATCGCTCGGCGCCAGCAACTGGTCGGCGAACGCGCGCGCCACCGCCAGGATCTCGGCCGTGTTGCGGTAGTTGAGTTTCAGGATGGTGGTACGGCCCTTGGCCTGGATGCCGACGCTGGAAAACGAAAAGCGGGACCGTTTGCGGTCGCCATAGATCGACTGGGCGTCGTCGTACAGCACGAGCAGCGAGTTCGCGTCGGGATGGACCATCTGCACCACCAGCTTGAACCATTCCGGCTTGAAGTCATGCCCTTCGTCGATCAGCACCGCCTCATATTGCGCGGCCGGGATCACCTTGCGGTCGACCGAGTGGATCACGCGCTCCACGCAGGCCTCGAAGAAGGCGTTCACGTCGCCATCGTTGACCGGCTTGCCCGCATGGTAGGCGTCGAGCTGCCGCACGCACCAGGCGTGGAAGGTGGCGACGTGGACCTTGTCGTGCAATCCCTTGGTCGCCATGACGCTTGCCAGCTTGGTCGCCAGCGTCTTGTTGTAGCACAGGATCAGGATTGGTCGGGTGCTGGACTTCGCCAGATGCTCGGCGCGGTAGCCGAGGATCAGCGTCTTGCCCGAGCCGGCGACACCGTGGATGACACGGTGTCCTTCACCCAGGCTGCGCGCCAGTTGCTCTTGCTGCAGATCCATTACGCGCAGAATATCCGGCAGTTCGACCGTCAGCTGACCCGGTTCATCGCACGTGTCCGGTTGGGCGGGGATGCGTACTTCAGGAAAGATGTGCCAGCGGATGCGATCGATCTGCGGCGCGCTCAGCTTCATCTTGAACTTGATGGGGAACATTTGCCATAGTCGCTGCTGGAATCCTTCCGAATCCACGCTCTCGGTCATTTCGTCCTGGCAGATGACGAGATGCGGCGGCATGACGTTCGCCAGTTCGGCCTTGTCGAACTGCTTGCGGGTGATGTTCGTCAGTACCACGCCATGCCCGTAGGGGAAGAACGGCTTGCCCTTCAGCGATCCGCTGGGCCATACCAACTGCGGGTCGCGCTCGAGCTTGTTGGTGACGGCGAACATGTACTGGCGCGCCTGTTCCAGCGGATTCTGTACGTTCTTGATGCCGGCGTGGGCCAGGATCGCGACGGTGTGCTTGTCGATGCTGCGAATCGTGTCGGCGCGCCAGTCCTTGACCTCCAGCACCAGCAGGCCGCGGTTCGGATGGAATACGATGAAGTCCGGGTGCTGGGTACGCTCTCCGATCGAGACGTCGTACCAGCACAGATAATCGTCTTCCAGCTTGTCTTCCAGGCGGGCCGCCAGGCGGCGTTCTCCGGGCGTCATCCGCGAGGCGCACGCGCCGATCGAAGGAATCAGCGTTGCCATGTGCGCTCCTTGGTTCGTCCAGGTGTCATTCTACGTGACGCCTGGACGCGAAAACTCGCCAATGTTCACGGCGCCGGGCCGGCGCCGGCTTATTTCACACGATCGAGCAGCCCCCGCGCGCGCAACCATTCCTCGGCGCGGCGCGGCCACAGCGAAGCATTGCCCAAGCCGGTGCGCATGCCCATGCCATGTTCGCCATGTTCGAACAGGTGCATCTCGGCCGGCACCTTCGCGCGCGTGAGCGCCTGGTAGAACAGGATGCTGTTCTCGACCGGCACCGCGGCGTCGTCCTGGGTATGGATCAGCAAGGTCGGCGGCGTGCGCACCGTCACCTGGCGTGCGACGGACATCAGTTCGATGTCCGCCGCACTGGGCGAAGGGCCGAGCAGGGCGGTGCGCGATCCGCCATGCGCCGCCGGCCCCTCGAGCGCGATCACCGGATACATCAGCATCAAGAAGTCGGGCCGGGCGTCCACCTTGTCGAGCGCATTGCCCGTGCGTCCCAGCGGATGGTCGAACAGCGTGCCGGCAGTGGCGGCCAGGTGACCGCCCGCCGAGCTGCCCATCACGCCGATGCGATCCGGTCGAAGATCGTACTGCCCCGCCTGGGCGCGCACCAGGCGCACCGCGCGCAGCACGTCCTGCAGTGGCGCCGGGTGACCGAATTCGCGCATCCGGTACTTGAGCACGAAAGCGGTCACGCCGAGGCTGGAAAGCCAGCGCGCATGCTGTTCGCCTTCGCGCACGATGGCCAGGCGCTCGTAGCCGCCGCCGGGGCAGATGATGACGGCGCTGCCATTGGCGCGGTCGACGGCCGGCGGGTACACGGTCAAGGTGGGATCGGCGACGCGGCTGACCCGGCCGTCCACATAACGTTCCTGTTCCAGGCCAGCCCGGGCGCCGGGAACGCCCTCTGGCCAGAGCGGGATCGTGACTGGCGCGGCAGGCCAGGTGGCGCCGGCCGCCAGCGCGGCGCCGGCAGGGGATGCGGCCAGCATGGCGGCCCCGATTTGTTTGAGCATATGTCTCCGTGTCGCGTACATGCGGGTCCTTGTCTGTTTTTATGGTACGGATAATAACCCAGCCGGTACCGGTAACTTGTAAATGGGCTCCTGCTCCTCCAGGCATGCAAGAGGCCCATGATAAAATGCACGCGCTACCCAGGAACCTGGCTTGGCAGCAGCTGGTCGAGTGGAGTCAGACTCCTGAAGGGAATTTCCTTGCTGTAAAGAGTCACCCATGAGCCCTGTCCTTACAGGGCTTTGTATTTTGTTTGTCCTACCTATCGTATTCGGAATTCTCCAATGGAAATTAAAGTCAACTTCCTCGACAAGCTTCGCCTGGAAGCCAAGTTCGACGATTTCACCGTCATCGCCGACCAGCCCATCCGCTATAAAGGCGACGGCTCGGCGCCAGGGCCTTTCGATTACTTCCTGGCCTCGTCCGCCCTGTGCGCGGCGTATTTCGTGAAGTTGTACTGCGATACCCGGAATATCCCGACCGAGCACATCCGCCTGTCGCAAAATAATATCGTCGACCCGGAAAACCGTTACCAGCAGATCTTCAAGATCCAGGTCGAGCTGCCGGCGGATATTTCCGAAAAAGACCGCCAGGGCATCCTGCGCTCGATCGACCGCTGCACGGTCAAGAAGGTCGTGCAGGCCGGTCCCGCATTCGTGATCGAAGAGGTGGCCAATCTCGACGCCGACGCCCAGGCGTTGCTGACGCTGCAGCCATCGGATGCGCAGACCTACATTCCCGGCAAGGACTTGCCGCTCGAGCAAACGATCGCCAATATGTCGGGCATGCTTGCCAGCTGGGGTATCAAGATCGAGATCGCCTCCTGGCGCAATATCGTTCCGAACGTCTGGTCGTTGCATATCCGCGATGCCCATTCGCCGATGTGCTTCACCAACGGCAAGGGATCGACCAAGGAAAGCGCGCTGGCCTCGGCCCTGGGCGAATACATCGAACGCCTGAACAATAACCACTTCTATGCCGGCGCCTTCTGGGGCGAGGACATCGCCAACGCACCTTTCGTGCATTATCCGAACGAGCGCTGGTTCAAGCCCGGCGCCGACGACGCGCTGCCTCCGGAGATCCTGGATGACTACAGCCGCGGGATCTACGATCCGGACGGCGAGTTGCGTGGCTCGCACCTGGTCGACACCAATTCGGGCAATGTGGAACGGGGCATCGTGTCGCTCCCGTTCGTGCGCCATTCGGACGGCGAGGTCGTGTATTTCCCGTCCAACCTGATCGAGAACCTGTATGCCAGCAATGGCATGAGCGCCGGGAATACCCTGGCCGAAGCGCAGGTGCAATGCCTGTCCGAGATCTTCGAGCGCGCCGTCAAGCGCGAGATCCTGGAAGGCGAGATGGCCTTGCCGGACGTGCCGCAGGAAGTCCTGGCGAAGTACCCGGGCATCCTGGCCGGCATCAAGGGCCTGGAAGAACAGGGCTTCCCGGTGCTGGTCAAGGACGCGTCACTGGGCGGGCAATACCCTGTGATGTGCGTGACGCTGATGAATCCGCGCACCGGCGGCGTGTTCGCCTCGTTCGGCGCGCATCCGAGCTTCGAGGTGGCACTCGAGCGCAGCCTGACCGAACTGCTGCAGGGGCGCAGCTTCGAAGGCTTGAACGACCTGCCGCGGCCGACCTTCGCCAGCGAAGCCGTAACCGAGCCGTATAACTTCGTCGAGCACTTCATCGACTCCAGCGGCGTGGTGTCGTGGCGCTTCTTCAGTGCCCGCACGGACATCGATTTTGTCGAGTGGGACTTCACCAGCCGCGGCGAGAACGCCAATCTCGATGAAGCCGCGACCCTGCTGGCCATTCTCGACAACATGGGCAAGGAAGTCTACACCGCCGTGTACGACGAGTTGGGCGCCGTGGCCTGCCGCATCCTGGTGCCGGGTTATTCCGAGGTATATCCGGTCGAAGACCTGGTCTGGGACAACACGAATAAATCCCTGCTGTTCCGGGCCGATATCCTGAACCTGCACCGCCTGGACGATGACAGCCTCGAAGCGCTGCTCGAGCGCCTGGAAAACAATGAGCTGGACGAGTATTCCGATGTCGCTACCTTGATCGGCGTGGAGTTCGACGAGAACACGGACTGGGGCCAGCTGACCGTGCTCGAGCTGCGCCTGTTGATCAACCTGGCGCTGGGGCGCCTCGAGGACGCCCATGAGCTGGTCGGCGCCTTCCTGCAATACAACGACAACACCGTTGAACGCGGCCTGTTCTACCAGGCCCTGAACGTGGTGCTCGAAGTGGAGCTCGACGATGCACTGGAACGCGACGATTACGTGGTCAACCTCCGCCGCATGTTCGGCGACGCCCGGATGGATGCGGTGCTCGGCTCGGTCGACGGCAGCGTGCGTTTCCACGGCCTCACGCCGACCAGCATGGCGCTGGAAGGGCTCGATCGCCACCACCGCCTGATCGACAGCTACCGCAAGCTCCATGCGGCGCGGGCCAGGGCGGCCAGCGCCTGATTGCTCCCGCTCTGACGCAGTCCCTGTTCGCAGGGGTTTCTTTCGGTGCTGTACTCGTTAGCTGTGGATGAGTATTGAACTGCCGGGCTGATCGGCGGTCGGGCTCCGGTCGACGTCGATAGGAACGCACGGTGAAAGCCCCATGGTGGCCGCGCTGTTCTCCGAGCTGGCGCTGCTGAACCAGCCGCAGCGCCAGCAGCTGCTGGCCGCCTTGCGTCCCGCAGCCGGCCTGGACCGCGTCATCTTCCTCGTCGAGGGGATTCGTTCAAGAGTCCGCTGCTGCCCCGCGCCGGCGGCAACTGCGCCGCGCGCGCAGCACGATGCCAGGGCGTCGAGGCGGCGACAGGCCGCGAACCGTGCGCAGCCGTGACTGAAAGACCGCCGCGCGCAGGCCTTTGCTCAACTTGTTGACTAAACCCACTGGGCTGTCGCGCATGGTGATGGACGCGCGATCCTCGACCTGCCGGCCCGAAGGCCTGGAAAAATGGACGCGCGAGAAGCCGACCCTGTACGAGGTGCGCTTCAGCGCCGCCGGCGACAGGTGCGCGAACGCATGGGCTTTCGCACCATCGCCGTCCAGGGCAACCAGATCCTCTTGAACGGCAAGCCGCTGGTCCTGCGCGGCATCTCATTGCAGGAGGAGGAATTCGGTCCCAACCCGGCGCCCGATAGGAACGGACAGGCGTCGCGCGCTGCTGCACGAGATCGAGCATGGCCTGAACGGCAGCTACGTGCGCCTGTCCCACTATCGGCCCTCGGAAACCACGGTGCGCGTGGCCGACGAGCTGGGCCTGCTGGCAGGGAGCGGGATCCCGGTGTACTGGACCGTGGACTGGACAACCCGGCGGTGCTGTGCAAGGCGCTCGCGATGCATCATGAATGCCAACGCTCACGGCGCGACCCGTCATCACCGCGATGCGCGTCGTCCCGGTCGCCGGCCCGCCGTTCAACGGCAAGGCCCTGTCGATCCTGGAGCAGCACGCCGCGACTGCCGGGGCGATCGGGCGCGGCCAATGGTGCGCACCTACCTGTCGGACACCCTCGGCGCCGTCGACGCGCTGCGCAACCGCTATCCCGACACGCTGCCGCCGCTGAAATTTTCAGGCCCCGTTGACGGCGGCCTCGAACCTGCCGGTTCCTAGCGTACGTCGAGCAGTTCGACGTCGAAGATCAGGCTGGCGTTGGGCGGAATCGGACCCGCGCCGCCGGCGCCATAGCCCATCTCGGGCGGCAGGATCAGCGTGCGCTTGCCGCCGACCTTCATGCCTTGCACCCCTTCATCCCAGCCGCGGATGACCTGGCCGGCGCCCAGCTGGAAGCTGAACGGCGAACGCCCGGCCGAGGAGTCGAACTGCTGGCCGCGCAGCGATTCGGTGTCCGGCGCATATAGCCAGCCGGTGTAGTTGACGACCGCGGTGGCGCCGGCCACGGCTTCCTTGCCGGCGCCGGGGACGGTGTCGATCTTCTGGAAGGCGACGGCCGCTGCCGCCGCCGTGGAGGTGGCGGGCGTCTTGGCGCGGTCGCAGCCGGCCAGGGCCAGCGTCAATCCAAGGCCGATGATGCAGGAAGACAGCAGATGTTTCATGGGTTCTTTCTTGATGGTGGTAGGAACGGAATTTCGGCAGCATACCCTGCGCCGCGGCCGATGCCAACACCGCTAGCGGGCCGCGCGCTTGCGGCCTCGCGCCTCGAACGGCAAGCGCGCCTCGTCGAACGCCTCCAGGATGTCGTCGCGCGCGGCGCGGATCGGCAAGTCCTTGCGGTCCTGCCCGCGGGTCGGCAGCCAGATCGCGCGTGTCGGCGCGACCGGCAGGTAGCCGTCGGTGTCGCCGAAGCCGGCGAACAGGGGCTGTTCGCCGTCCCGATCCGGTCGCACAAGGCGGGCATGCCATGAAAGTCGACGCGCATGGGCGCCTCCAGCAGTGAGCAGGTAGCACTCGGGACTGCGCTGCACCCCGCTTCTGGCCAGGCGTCGCTTGACGCCGATGCAGACGGCGCGAGATCGTCGAATGGTTGGCCGTCAGCGCGTGGTCGATGGGCAAGCCGCCCCCATCGGCCTGCGTCGTGATCGACAAGGTCGAGGAGGTCGACCGCGACGGCCGGGGCGTCGGCGCGGTCATGACACCCGAATATCGGTCGCAGGCCGGGCACGCCGGGGAAGGGCGCCAATTACCGGGCGGGCAGGGCGGCGTTGGTGCGTTTCAGTCAACACCGTGAGCCCGTCCGCAGGCCTAGCCGCAGGGCTGCCCACTGACTACGATGACATCGCTGCCAGTCACCCGACCGGCCCGGCCCGCACGAGCGGGCCCCTGACTAGGAGATATCATCATGAATGCCCGAGACAATGCGATCAAGCCCGGCACGCCGGGGGACGAAGACCTGGTGCCGTCGCGCTACGCCCTGCAGATCGGCGAGATCGACGTGCTGGTGGTCAGCGACGGCGTACTGCCGCTGCCGGCCGTCACCATGGCCACGAATGCCGAACCGGCCGACCTGGCGGTCTGGCTGGACCATATGTTCTTGCCGCCGGACGCCTTCGATTGGCCGCTCAACGTGCTGGTGGCCAGGAGCGGCGAACAGGTAGTGCTGGTCGATACCGGTCTGGGTTCGCAATTCCCGGGCTTTCCGCGCGCGGGACAGACGCCGCACCGGCTGGAAGCCGCCGGCATCGACCTGTCCGCCATCACCGACGTGGTAATCACCCATATGCACATGGATCACATCGGCGGCCTGCTGGTGGACGGCCTGAAGGCGCGCCTACGTCCCGACCTGCGCATCCACGTGGCGGCGGCCGAAGTTGCTTTCTGGGCCGCCCCTGACTTTACCCATACCGACATGCCGGCCCCGGTGCCGGACGTGCTGCGCTCGACCGCCACCGCGTTCATGGAGATGTACCGCGACCGGCTGCATGTGTTCGACGAGCGGCACCAGGTGGCGCCGGGCGTCACCGCACGCCGCACCGGCGGCCATACGCCAGGCCACTGTGTGGTCGACCTGGAGTCGAACGGCCAGCGCCTGATATTCGCCGGCGACGCGATGTTCCCGGTCGGCTTCGACAAGCCCGAGTGGCACAACGGCTTCGAGCACGATCCCGAGGAATCGACCCGCGTTCGGCTCGCCCTGTTCCGCGAGCTGGCGAACAACGGCGGCCTGTTGGTGGCCACCCACCTGCCGTTTCCCTCGGTGGGGCGAGTGGCGCTGGAAGGCGACGCCTTCCGCTGGGTGCCGGTGTTCTGGGATCACTGAGGGCAGGACAGACGCCGACGATCGCGACACATCGCGCCTGTCTTCTTCAAGAAACAGCCCGCTTCGGCGGGCTTTTTTCATGTATTGACACGATCCGCAAGACGGCAAGGAAAATATGGTTGAAGTTTTTTGTGTATTTATGTCAACTGAATGACATATGGCCGCGTTAAGCATCGGGAAAATCTGACCAAACTGGAGAAAGAATGACCCGATTGAAAGTCAAGCCGATCTGCGCCGCCGTCATGCTGATGTCGGCATACAGCATGCCAGCCATGGCGCAAGCCGCCGCCGGTACCGAGGTCACGGGCGCCGCGTCCGAGCCATCGGCGCCGGCCGCCGAGGCAGCTCCAGCCGCATCTGCCGCACAGGCGGCGATAGCACCACCGGCACCACAAGCAGCACAAGCAGCACAAGCAGCACAAGCAGCACAAGCAGCACCGGCCATGCCGGCCGCACAGTCAGCACCTGCCGCACCCACCGTGGTGCAAGTCACCGGCCTGCGCCAGAGCCTGCGCTCGGCCGAGGACATCAAGCGCGACGCCGCCCAGGTGGTCGACGCCATCAACGCCGACGATATCGGCAAGTTCCCCGACCGCCAGGCCGGCGACGCGCTGCAGCGCGTGGCCGGGGTCCAGGTGGGGCGCGACCGTGGCGAGACCAGCACCGTCATCATCCGCGGCCTGCCCGACGTCGCCACTACGCTCGACGGCAACGAGATCTTCACCGCAGCCGGCCGCCGCCTGTCATACCAGGACTTGCCGGTCCAGTCGATCGCCGGCATGGAAGTCTATAAATCGGCCACCGCCAGCCAATTCGAGGGCGGCATCGCCGGCGCCGTGAACATCCGCCTGCGCGCCCCGTTCGACAACGAGGGCTTCACCGCCACCGGCTACGTTGAAGACCGCGTCAACCAGACAGGCGGCAGCAGCAATACCTCGGACAAGCACAGCCCGGGCGGCGGCTTCCTGGTCAGCAATCGCTGGAACACCGACTTCGGCGAGATCGGCGCCCTGTTCGACGTGTCGGTCAACCGCGACAACTGGGCCTTTCCGGTGCAATACGTCGACCGTCCCGACAATGTGTTCTCGGTGCGCCCGGACGGCAGTGCGACCCGCCTCGGCAACACCGGGCCGTATGCCCCGGCCGCGGCCGGCGACGTGCTGGGCCAGCTGCCGAACATCGGGGGCATCTACAATGCCGGCCAGCGCGAGCGCCAGAGCGTGCATGGCGCCTTCCAGTGGAAGATCAGCCCGCGCCTGACCGCCAGCGCCCAGTATCTCGGCATGGGCTACCAGGGCCGTACCGGCGTCAACTACGTCATGAGCAACGCCACCTGGACGCCGCGCCTGACCAACGTGGTGCTGGCGCCGCAGGGGAGCGCCTGCGCCACGCCGCAGGGCGCGATCTGCCCGATCCTGGCCGCAAGCGCGCCGGGCGCGCAATTCGGCAGCGCCTACGACTGGGACCCCTACACCGCGACCAGTACCTGGGGCCAGAACGAACGCACCACCACGCACTACCTGAACTTCGGCCTGAAGTACAACGACGGCCCCTTGACCCTCGATTCGCAATTCGGGTACACCCGCTCAAAGTTCGTCAATGACACCGTGATCGTCGACCAGCAAGCGCCCGGCGCCTCGGCCAGCTTGTATTCGTACGGCGCCGACGGCCACGGCGGCTTCAACGCCATCACCACGCCGGGCGGAGGCAACGCGCTGCAGGATCCGAACAACTTCGTGCTGCGCGGCCTGGTGCAAAACTGGAACGAGCAGGCCGGGAGCCAGCTGCAGTGGCGCACCGACGCCACCTATCGCCTGACGGGCGGCGGGTTCTTCAACGCCTTGACCGCCGGCGTGCGCCTGTCCGCGCGCAAGGCCAGCTACCATGGCGCCGAAGGCCACGCCGACTTCACGGGCGAGCGTCCGAGCCCGATCGGGGCCCTCGGCGCGTCGTTCCAGAGCCTGGTGCCAGGCCTGGACCGCCTGGGCGGGGCCTGGTACGGGCCGTCGTCCGACTATTTGATCGACAACGCCGACGCGGTGCGGGGCGCCTATGGCCTGGGCAACGGCCGGGTGCCGAACGATCCGGGCCGGGCGTTCGACCAGCGCGAGCGCAACGCGACCCTGTACCTGGGCACGCGCTGGGGAACGGACGTCGGCGGCGTGACCGTGGACGGCGAGATCGGCGCGCGCGTCATCCGCGTCAAGCGCGACCTACGCGGCCAGGCCCGCATCGGTGACGCGGTGTCGGATATCGACCTGTCGACCTCCGAGACCAACTACCTTCCGAGCGCATCGGCCGTCGTCGGCTGGACCGAGGACCTGCAGTCGCACGTCTCGGTCGGCAAGACCATCACGCGTCCCAACTTCGGCACGCTGAACCCGGCGCTGTCGCTGGTGCCGTCGACCGTCAACGTGCCCGGCAGCGGCGGCGCCGGCAATCCCTATCTGGAGCCGACCCGCTCGACCAATATCGACGCCACGCTGGAGTACTACTTCCAGAAGAACGGCTTTGCCCAAGTGGCGCTGTTCCATCGCGATATCGACGGCTACGAGCAAAGCTTCACGCAGGACGAAGTCATCGACGACCAGGTCTACCGCGTGACCCGTCCGCAAAACTCGGGCAAGGGCCGCCTGCGCGGCGCCGAGTTCGGCGTGCAGAAGTTCTTCGATTTCCTGCCCGGCCCATGGAGCAATTTCGGCGCCCAGGCCAACTACACCTGGATCGATGGCGAGAACCAGAGCCGCACGGCTTTCGACAGCGACACCTTCACCACGACGCCGCTGACGGGTGTGGCCAAGAAGAGCTACAACCTGGCGCTGCTGTACGAGGGCCACGGCATCACCGGCCGCCTGGCCGCCACCCGCCGCGGCGACTACGTCGAGCAGATCGCCGAGGCGCCGTTCAGCCAGGACCGCGTGGTAAAGGGCGCGACCTTCGTCGATCTGAGCATCGGCTACGAGATCAATGACAAGGTGTCGCTGCAGTTCGATGCGATCAACCTGACCAAGGCGACATTCGAGAGCAGCCTTGGGCCGTACATGCCACGCGATATCCGCTACAACCCGACGACCTATGGCCTGAGCCTGCGGTTCAGGATGTAACCGTCCCCTCGTCTCGAAGGCGGCTGCTGCGGCAGCCGCCGTCATCCTGCAAGCCATCCAGCATGGCGGCGCGCCGACCACCGCGTCAATACGCATTTCTCAACGCATTGTCCACGGCCCTGTGGTCATCGCGTCACAGTTCGGTAATATCTCGCGTCGTTTTGTAAAGTTTTGCAAGCGCCGGCACGCCTGCGCGACGGCAAACGCACGCCAGGCCGGCTCTATTGTAAAGAAATGTTGCAGCAGTGCCAGCAGTAAAGGCCGTGATATCAATGAAATCAGTCACTTACGGTGCCTCGGGCCGACGCTGGACGTGAATCTACCCCCGCTGCTAGCATGAATTATCGATAACACGGGGACCTTTATGCATCAGTACTTCAACACCTGCCCGGACGTGGACGCCACGCTCCCAGCCCCTGTGGCGCGAGGTTCGGCAGCATGGAAATGAGTATCAGCAATCCGGTTACCGGCGGTTCGAGGCGCACCGTGGTGGTGGCCATGCTCTTCGTGGGCCTGCTGTTCTTCATCCTCGGCTTCGTCACCTGGCTCAATGGGTCGCTGGTGCCCTTCCTCAAGATCGTCTGCGGCCTGAACAACTTCCAGGCGCTGTGGGTGACGTTCGCCTTCTATATTGCCTACACCGTCATGGCGCTGCCGTCCGCCGCCGTCCTGCGGCGTACCGGATACAAGCGCGGCATGACCCTCGGACTGGGCGTCATGGGTGCGGGCGCCTTGCTGTTCATTCCAGCGGCCCAGAGCGCGCGCTACGAGCTGTTCCTGGTTGCGCTGTTTACGCTGGCCAGCGGCATGACCCTGATGCAGACCGCGATCAACCCCTATATCGTCTGCATCGGCCCGCGCGAGAGCGCCGCCATGCGCATCAGCATCATGGGTCTGTTCAACAAGGGCGCCGGGGTGGTCGTGCCCCTGGTGTTCGCCAGCCTGATGCTGGCCGATATCGACAGTTTCTCGCACACGGCGCTGGAGGCGCTGGATCCGGCGGCGCGCGACGCCATGCGCGCCGGCCTGTCGCAAAGGCTGGTCTTCCCCTACGCCTGCATGGCGGGGCTGCTGTTCGCGATCATGGTGTTCATTCATTTCTCGAGCCTGCGCGATATCCCGCCCGAGACCGACGGCCAGGAGGTGGTCGTCGAGCGCGGCGGCGTGCTGCAGTTCCCGCAACTGGTCCTCGGCTCGCTTGCGCTGTTCGCCTACGTCGGCGTGGAGGTGATCGCCGGCGACACCATCGGCCTGTATGGGCACGAGCTCCAGGTCGCCAACTTCGGCGTGCTGACCTCGTACACCATGATGTGCATGGTGATTGGCTACCTGATCGGCGTGGTGGCGATCCCGCGCTATCTGTCGCAGCAGCGCGCGTTGCTGCTGTCGGCTGTCGCCGGCATTGTGCTGACGGTCGGCGTGGCGCTGGGCTCGAACGCCGACGACGGCGTCTCGCGCGTGCTGGTCGGCTGGCTGGGCGTGCCGCTGGTGCCGGACAGCGTCATGTTCCTGGCCCTGCTCGGGCTGGCCAACGCCATGGTCTGGCCGGCCATCTGGCCGCTGGCCCTGCAGGGGCTCGGGCGCCATACCGCGAGCGGCTCGGCCATCCTGGTGATGGCGATCTCCGGCGGCGCACTGCTGCCTCTGGTGTATGGCCACCTGGCCGACCTGGGCGGTTCGCGCAGCGCTTACTGGATGATGCTGCCCTGCTACGCCCTGATTCTCTGGTACGCCGCCCATGGCCACACGCTGCGCCGATGGGGCGGGGCCAGGGGTGGCGGGGCCTGAGGCGCCGTCCCGGTCCGCTCTCCGATCTCTTTGTCACCAGCTTTGCCCGCACGGCGCCGCCGCGCGGTCTACCGTTTTCATCCATACCAGGAGCACCCAGATGTCCCAACTAAAACCAAAAAAGACACTCATCAGCATGGCGGTGGCCGGCCTGTGCGCCTACGCCGCATTGCCGGCAATGGCCCAGCAGCAGGGAGCGCCGACCGCGCCGGCGGTGGATGCCAACGCGATCCCCGAAGTGGTGGTCACGGCCACCCGCCATACCACCTCGCTTCTGAGGACGCCGGTCTCGGTCACCGCCGTCACCCAGGACGAGCTGACCCGCAAGGGCATTACCGATGTGCGCGGCTTGAGCGGTGAAGTGCCCAATCTGCAGCTGGGCAGCGCCACCGACGGCAGCTCGGGCGTGAAGATCTCGATTCGCGGCGTGAGCAGCAACGACTTCACCGAGATCGGCAATCCGGCGGTGAGCCTGAACGTGGACGGCATCTACACCCCGCGTCCGCAGTCGGCGCTTGCCCTGCTGTTCGACCTGGAGCAGATCGAGGTGTTGCGCGGCCCGCAGGGAACGCTGTTCGGCCGCAACGCGACCGGCGGCAGCATCAACATCATTCCGGCCAAGCCGCTGTTCGGTTCGACCGAAGGCCATGGCACCCTGACGATCGGCCGCTACGACCTGCGCCAGGTGACTGCGGCACAGAACATCCCGATCAGCGACAATTTCGCGATGCGCGCGACCATGATGGCCATCAAGCGCGACAGCTACCTGAACCAGCAGCAGGACTTCTACGCCGCCGACTTCCCCCAGTTCGGCGTGACGCCGGCGCGTGACGGTGCCGGCAACATCATTCCCGACGTCGACCAGCGCCACAACCGCAAGGTGGGTGCCGACGAGGCGTACATGAACAAGGACGAGTGGGCGGCGCGCCTGCAGGGCCGCTGGAAGGTGAGCAACAACCTCGAATGGCTGGGCGCCTACGAGCGCTACACCAACAAGGGCGCCGGCGACATCGCCCTCAAGGACTGCACGATGGCGGCCGGCACCGCCTATGCCTGCCCGGGCAGCCAATGGGATGTGAAGATCAATGTGCCTGGTGAGCTGGACTGGAGCATCGACACCTGGCGCAGCCGCTTCACCTGGAACCTGAATCCGAATGCGACCGTCGAGTACAACGCTTCGCATTCGGTGCAGAAGCGGCGCCAGATCCGCGACGGCGATTCGGGCTACCAGCCGCTGGCCGAGGACATCAATATCTATGGCGGCTTCGTCAACGACTCGGCCGGCTTCACCAATTCGTCGAAGTTCAAGACCACCGTGCAGGAGCTGCAACTGCGCGGCGAGCAGGGTGCGCTGCGCTATGTGACCGGCCTGTTCTACATGCACGAGAAGAACGCCATCGAGTTCGGCGAGGATTCGATCTCGGCGATGGTCAACGCGCCGGGCGCTCCGTACTATGCCTTGTACAGCCAGACCAACCGCCAGTCGACGTCGATGGCGGCCTTCAGCCAGGTGGACTGGGAGTTCGCGCCGAAATGGAACCTGACGGTCGGCGGCCGCATGACGCGCGACGTGCGCGAGGACAAGGACGGCAAGTTCTACGACTCGGGCACCACGGGCGATCCGTACTCGTACTTCCAGGGACAGTACACGCCGATCCCGGGCCGCTTCTTCAACAGCTCGGACCTCAAGCCGGGCATGGGCGCCTATTACGGCGTGGCCGGCATGAACCCGGCCATCATCCCGGACGTGAGCAGCAACCGCGATTCATGGAACAAGTTTACCTGGCGCCTCGGCCTGAGCTACCAGCTGACGCCGAACGACTTCGTGTTCGGTTCGCTGTCCACCGGCTACAAGGCGGGCGGCTTCAGCGACAAGCAGAACATCTGCGCGCGTGGCCTGAACGGCAACTGCGCCGACCGCGAGCCGGGTCCGCACTACACCTTCCTGCCATGGAAGCCCGAGACGCTGACCAATTTCGAGATCGGCTACAAGGGCCGCATGCTGGATAACCGCCTGTCGTTCTCGGCCACCGCCTTCCACAGCCGCTACAAGGACATGCAGATGACCGGTGCGGTCGAGATGGGCCGCATCATCCCGGCGATTCCGTGTACCGCCGCCAACCCGTCCTGCGATTCGGCGGTGTTGTACGGCACCACCAACGCAGCCGAAGCCAAGATCTCAGGCCTGGAACTGGAAGGCAAGTACCGTCCGTGGACTGGCGCCGAAGTCAATTTCCAGTACTCGCACCTGCGCGCCAAGGTGGCGTCGTATCCCGACTACACCCAGACCTGGCGCGACGTGCCGTGCGGTCCGTTCCGCGAGACCTACGGCGTGGCGCCGTGCGTGCGCTATACCGGCCCGAACCAGGCGCTGGTCGGCCGCTTCCCGGCCGATGTGGTGGGCAACGACCTGCCGCATGCGCCGCGCAACACGGCCCGTATCGAGATGTCGCAACGCTTCATGCTGCCCGGCGACTACGAGCTGACCCCGCGCGTATCGGCGCGCTGGCAGGACAAGATGTACTTCAGCATCCAGAACCTGGACAACCCGAAGGTCGGCAATATGCAGGGCGCCTACGCGACCTATGACGCCTCGCTGCGCCTGACCTCGCCAAGCGGCCAATGGCGCGCGGAAGTCTATGTCAACAACCTGACCGATACCTTTGCCAAGACCAATGCGCGCATCGTCGATCCGGGTTACGTGATCGGCCAGTACATCGAGCCGCGCATGTTCGGCCTGCGCGTGGGCGCCGACTGGTAGGGGCATGAAGTACCGGCCGCCGTCCGGCGGCCGCAAGTTCAAGCAGGGAGTCCGTGATGCGTGGTGCGAACAAGGATGTGCGGGGCCGGTGGACGGCGGTGCCGGTCGCGGGCATGATGTTGCCGGTCACTGGCCGCGGCGATGGCGACGAGGCCGGGTCGACGCGGCAGGGGGCGCGCCAGCTGTCGGGCGGCGTGGAGGGAGCCGCCCGGCTGTTTTGCGCGGACCTGGGCAGGAACCCGTACGCGCACTATTGAAGAAAAGGGTGTCACGAATGCGGCCGATCCGGTGTTTCCACCTCCTGTCATGCCTGGCGTTCGGCGTCGCGCAGGCCGCGCAGGCCGGCGCGCTGGTGATCGAAAGCTGGCGCGTGGACGACAAGGCGCTATGGGAACAAGTGCTGATTCCGGCGTTCCAGCGCAGTCATCCCGGGATCGAGGTGAGGTTCGCGCCGAGCGCCCCGACCGAGTACGACACCGGCCTGGCCGCGCGTCTGGAGCAGGGTGTGGCCGGCGACCTGATTGCCTGCCGTCCCTTCGACGTCTCGCTGTCGCTGTACCGGCGGGGCCATCTCGAACGCCTGGACGGCAGGGCCGGGATGCAGTATTTCGAACCCGGCGCTCTCGCGGCCTGGCAGACGGCGGGGGCGAAAGAATCCTTCTGCATGCCGGTGGCCTCCGTGATCCATGGCTTCATGTACAACAAGGCCATCTTTCGCAAGCTCGACCTGCAGCCCCCGCGCACGGTCGACGAGTTCTTCGGCGTTCTCGATGTGCTCAAGAAGAGCGGCGTTACGCCGCTGGCGCTCGGCACGGCCGACAAGTGGGAGTCGAGCCAGCTGGTGTTTACCAATATCGGCCCCAATTTCTGGCGTGGCGAACAGGGCCAGCAGGCCTTGCTCGCTGGCCGCGCCCGGTTGACCGATGCGCCGTTCGTCGAAGCACTGCGCTTCGGCGCGCGCATGGGCGCCTACCTCGGCCCGGGCGCGGCCACCCAAAGCTATGGCCAGAGCCAGGCCATGTTCGCGGCCGGCCGCGCCGCGATCTACCCGAGCGGCTCCTGGGACATCGCCAATTTCAATGGTGCGCCGGCGCTGGAGCTCGGGGTGTTTCCCCCGCCGGTTCGCAAGCGCGGCGACGCCTGTTATATCTCGGACCACATGGACCTGGGGCTGGGCATCAACCGCAAGTCCAGGAACAAGGAAGACGCCTACACCTTCCTGGCCTGGATCGGATCGCAGGAATTCGCCGACATCTACAGCAACCGCCTGACCGGCTTCTTCACGCTGTCGAACCACCTGATCGCGGTGCGCGATCCGGTGGCCAAGCAGATGGTCGAGTGGCGCAAGGGTTGCGCATCGACGGTGCGGCTGAACGCCCAGGTGCTGCATCGGGGCGTGCCCAGCATGGAGAGCGTGCTATGGGACGTGAATGCGCGAGTCCTGGATCGCAAGCTGGCGCCGCAGGAGGCGGCGCGCAGCTTGCAAGATAGTTTCGTCCGGTGGTACAAGCCACCGCAAAAGTGAAATTCGTTTTTTTTGGCTGGATAGGAGAGACTCGTGGATAGAACAAGAATGGTGCGTGGCATGGCCCTGGTGTCGCTGATGTTGGCGGCGCCGCTGGCGTCGACCGCGCTGGCCGCGCCCCAGGCCCAGGTGGCGCAGGCAAGCGCCGCGCCGGCAGGCGGCGTCGCCAATGGCGCGCGGCTGCAGATGCGCTGGGAGCTGCTGCGCAACGAGTTCACGCCGCAGGCGCCGCAGGGACGGGCTCAGGCGCGCCTGATCCTGACGAATGGCGACAGCCAGGCCTTGCCGGCCCAGGGCTGGTCGATCTATTTCAACAGCATGGACGGCGTGGTCACCGGCCCGGTATCCGGCAATCTCGGCATGGAGCAGGTGGCTGGCAACCTGTACCGCATCCGCCCGCAGCCCGGCTTCGCCGGCCTGGCACCAAGCCAGACCCTGGACATTGTCTATTACCACCCGCAGAGCATCATCAAGATGGCCCGGGCCCCGATCGGCCCCTACCTGGTCTATGACAGCGATCCCGACGTCGGCGTGGCCATCGCCGATTTCGCGCTGCTGCCGGTCACGCGTCCGGAGCAGCTGGACAAGGGGCCCGACCCGCGTCGGGTAGTGACGCCGGCTGACACTTACCGCGCCAATACCGGCGCCGATCTGCTGGCGCCGCGCGACGTGCCGCTGTTGCTGCCGACGCCGCTGCAGCTCGTGCAGGGCAAGGGCCGGCTGGCGTTGCGCGGCCAGCCACGGGTGACGGCGGACGCCGCGTTGAAGCACGAGGCGGCGCTGGCGCGCACGCTGTTCCCGCAGAAGCTGCCGGCCGGCGGACCGGCGCTGCACCTGAGCGTGGGCAAGGTCGAGGGCCAGGCTTCGCCCGAGGCGTACCGCTTGACCGTCAGCGCCGGCGGCGGCATCGCCATCGTCGGTAACAGCGCGGCCGGCGTGGCCCATGGCCTGCAAAGCCTGCGCGACCTGCTGCCGCTACCGGGCGCCGCCGACCAGTCGCTGCCGGAAGTGACGGTGGTCGATGCGCCGCGCTTTGCCTACCGCGGCTTCCAGCTCGACGTCGCCCGCAACTTCCATACCAAGGAAACCGTGTTCAAGTGGCTCGACCTGATGGCGCGCTACAAGATGAACAAGTTCCACTTCCACCTGACCGAGGACGAAGGCTGGCGCCTCGAAATCAGGGGCCTGCCCGAACTGACCGCGATCGGGGCGGTGCGCGGCCACAGCGCCAAGCCCGGCGTGCGCCTGCAGCCGGCCTACGGTTCCGGCCCCGACCCACGCGACCCCCACGGCAGCGGTTACTACACCCGCGCCGACTACATCGAGATCCTGCGTTATGCCGCGGCGCGCCACATCGAGGTGATCCCCGAGATCGAGATGCCCGGCCACGCACGCGCCGCCGTGCAGGCCATGGAAGCGCGTTACCACCGCCTGAAGTCGGCCGGCGACAAGGATGCGGCCAAGTACCTGCTCAACGACTTCGAGGATAAATCGGTCTACAAGTCGCAGCAGCTGTACAACGACCACGTGCTCAACCCGGGTCTGGAATCGAGTTTCACCTTCGTTCAGCATGTGGTCGACGAGGTGGTGGCGCTGCACCGCGAAGCCGGCGTGCCGCTGCACACGATCCACATGGGCGGCGACGAGCTGCCGCACGGCGCCTGGGAAAAGTCGCCGGCCGCCCACCGCATGATGGCGCAGCACCAGCTCGAGAGCACCGCCGACTTGTGGGATTTCTTCTATGAACGGGTCGACGGCATGCTGCGCAAGCACGGGCTTTATACGTCGGGCTGGGAAGAGCTGGCGGCCCGCAAGACCATGCTGCACGGGCGCCACAAGCTGATCCCCAATCCGCGCTTCACCCAAAAGGGCTTCAGCGCCTGGGTCTGGAACAATACCGAGGGCGCAGAAGACCTGGCCTACCGCCTCGCGAACGCCGGCTACGATATCGTGCTGGCCCCGGTGACCAAGATGTACATGGACATGTCGTACAACCCCAATCCGGAAGAGCCGGGCATGAACTGGGGCGACTACGTCGAGTTGCAGACGACCTACGACTTTATCCCCTTCGACTACCTGAAGAATGCGCCCGAGGCCGCGCGCGTTGGCAAGGATGGCTTGACCGACTACGGCAAGCGCCGCATCCGCGGCCTGGAAGCGACCCTCTTTACCGAGACCGTGCGCGACCCCAAGGGCATCGATTACCTGGTGATGCCCCGCCTGCTGGCGGTGGCCGAGCGGGCCTGGGCGCCGGATCCGGCCTGGGCGCTCGAGACCGACGCGGCCAAGGCCGCCGCGCTGCACCGCCGCGCATGGTCCGGCTTCGTCAATGCCCTCGGCCAGCGGGTGCTGCCGCGCCTCGACCTGGAGGGCAAGGGCGTGGATTACCGTATCGCGCCGCCGGGCCTCCTGCTTGACGGGCAACAGGTATTGGTCAACCATGTCCTGCCCGGCATGACGCTGCGCTATACGGTCGACGGCAGCGCGCCCACCGCCGCCAGCAAGCCGGTAACAGGGCCGATCGCCGAGCGCGGGATCATCCAGGTCGCGGCCTTCGACCGCAATGGCAGGCCAGGTCGGGTGGCCCGTATTGACAGGCGCTAGTCGTGGCGCCGACAGTACGCCGAATACGCCACCGGCGCCCGGTAGCGGCGCTATAATCAGCGTTTTCTGCGGGATATCGGGTGGTAGCGCGGGTGATGGCGTCGATCGGAGAGGTGGCTTGGCGGTGGCGTGACCGATGGCGGGCGACGATGATCTGCGCGGTGCTGGGGGCGGCCTGCGCCGCTTACGGCAGCGCCCGCGCCGCGGGCCAGGTAATCGGCATCGTGCCGCCGCTGGCGACGGCGGCGCCCGCGATCGAGTCGTCCGGTCTGCAGGTGCTGCACTGGTGGACCTCGACCAGCGAGCGCAAGGCCGCCGACCTGCTGGCGGCGCGCCTGAAGGGCGAAGGCGTCGAATGGCAGGATGCCGCCATCCCCGGCGGCGCCGGCATCGGCGCCGGCAAGGTGCTCAAGGGCAGGGTGGTGGCGGGCGATGCGCCCGAGGTCACCCAGATCATCGGCGTGTCGGTGGCCGAGTGGGCCGAGATGGGCCTGTTGCTCGAACTCGACAACGTCGCCGTGGCCGACAACTGGAACGGCGTCCTGTTCCCCACGGTCCAGCAACTGATCCATTACCGCAAGCACACGATGGCGGCGCCGCTCGGCATCCACCGCGTCAATACCCTGTACTACAACCGCGCGCTGTTCGCGCAGCACAAGCTGGCGCCGCCGCGCAGCTGGACCGAGTTCGACACCGTCGCGCGGCGCCTGCTGGCGGCCGGCGTGACACCGCTGGCGCACAGCAGCGAACCTTGGCAGGTGGCGACCCTGTTCGAGAACCTGGTGCTGGCCGAGAGCGGGCCGGATTTCTATCGTGAGCTGTTCGTGCGCCGCAGCCCGGCGGCCGCCTTCGACGAACGCACGGGACGCGCATTGCAGCGCTTGCGCACCGTGAAAAGCTGGTCGCGCGGCCGGCTGGCCGAGCGTCCCTGGACCGAGGTGGTGCGCCGGTTCGCGCGCGGCGAGGCCGCCATGATGATCATGGGCGACTGGGCCAAGGCGGAGCTGGGCGGACAGCGCATGATGCTCGACCAGGACTATGGCTGCACCGGCGCGCCGGGGAGCGGGCAGTACCACCTGTACAGCGTCGATACGCTGTCGATGTTCGCCGGCGACTATCGCCACCGGCAGGCCCAGGAAAAGATGGCGCGCCTGCTGCTGTCGCCGACGGTGCAGGCCGAATTCAATACGCTCAAGGGCGGGGTGCCGGTGCGGCGCGATGCCGATCCGGCGCGCATGGACAGCTGCGCGCGCGCCTCGTGGACCATCTTCGCGCAAGGCGCCCTGGTGCAGGCGCCCAGCCTGGTGCACCGCATGGCCACCGACGAGGCCACGCGCGACGCGATCATCGCCGAGGTGCACCGCTTCTTTCTCGACGACCGGGCGCCGGTCGCGGTGGCTCAGCGCCGGCTGGCCGCCTTGTTCAGACTATTCAATATAACCAATCAGGGGACACCGGGTGCGCAAGATACTGATCGTGGACGATGACCAAAAGACCCGCGTACTGCTCAAGACTTACCTGGAGAAGAACCAGTACGAGGTCATCCTGTCGCACAACGGCGAAAGCTTCCTGGCCGAGCTGCAGGCGCACAGCGACCAGCTGTCGCTGGTGATCCTGGACGTGATGCTGCCCGACACCGACGGCTTCGTGCTGTGCAAGCAGGTGCGCCAGCAGTCGAACGTGCCGATCATCATGCTCACCGCGAGCTCGGACGAGACCGATCGCATCGTCGGTCTGGAGCTGGGCGCCGACGACTATATCGCCAAGCCCTACAGCCCGCGCGAGCTGCTGGCCCGCATCAAGGCCATCCTGCGCCGCGCGGCACCCGAAGCGCCGCCGGCGCGCTACTACCGCTTCGTCGGCTTCACGCTCGACCTCAAGGAGCGCACGGTGATTGACACGGCTGGCAACCAGGTGGCCCTGACCGGGCTCGATTTCCAGCTGCTGAAGTACTTCACCGAGCATCCGGGCAAGATCCTGGACCGCGGCCTGCTGTGCGAACAGACCCGCGGCCGCGACGCCGGTCCGCTGGACCGCTCGCTGGACGTGCAGATCAGTCGCCTGCGCCTGCGCCTGAGCGACGACGGCAAGCAGCCGGCCCTGATCAAGACCGTGCGCGGGGCCGGCTATGTGTTCTCGGCCGAAGTCAGCGTGTCCAGTGTCTGAGGGGATCGCCGCGCGCCTGCGCCGGGCCTGGCCGGCGTCCCTGCTGGGCCGCCTGACGCTGGTGATGGTGGCCGGCGTGCTGCTGGCCCAGCTGGCGGCCAGCGCGATCTGGGCCAGCCAGCTGCGCGCCAAGCAGCAGGTCGAGGCGCAGTCGGCGGCCCAGTACGTGGCCCACGGCGCTGCCGGCGCGATCCGGTTCTTCCGCAGCCTGCCGCCGGCTTATCGCTCGCTGATCATCCAGCAGCTGCGCGAGATGGGCGGCACGCGCTTCTTTGTCAACTTCAACCACGCCTACGTGCCGATTGACGAGATCGCGCCCCATCCGCTGGCGCGCAGCGTGATCGCCACCGTCGGCGCCACCTTGAAGCAGGACTTGCCGCATTCGCCCGGCTTCAGGCTGTCCTTCGCCCAGCCCGACCGCCTGGTGGTGGCCGAACACGACGTGCGGCTCGAAGACCTGCCGCACTCCTGGGTGCAGCACGTGCTCCTGCTCAAGCCCGATCCGGCCCCGATCCTGGTGATCCAGACCGAGATCGAACCCGGCAACTGGCTGTACCTGGCGGCGCTGATGCCCAACCCGTACTTCCTGGACGGCGGCGACCCGTTCGCGTGGGACCGCCTGATGCCGCAGGCGCTGTCGCTGGCGGTCGTCCTGCTGCTGTGCCTGTTGATGGTGCGTTCGATCACGCGCCCGCTCGCGGCGCTGTCGGATGCCGCCGCCGCGCTGGGGCAGGGCCATGACGAGGATGCGCGCCCGCTCCCCGAAACCGGCAGCCGCGAGTTTGTCAACACGGCGCGCGCCTTCGGCGCCATGCGCGAACGCATCGCGCGCTACATCGACGATCGCGAGCGCCTGTTCATCTCGATCTCGCACGACCTGCGCACGCCGATCACGCGCCTGAAACTGCGTGCCGAACTGCTCGACGACGAGGCCCTGCGCAACGACTTCGAGGAAGATCTCGATGAGCTGGACATGATGGTCAAGGGCGCCCTGCAGTGCGTGAAGGACAGCGACATCCACGAGAACCCGGCCGAAATCCGGCTCGATGCGCTGCTGGGACGGATGGTCAAGAGTGCCCAGCTGGCAGGTCACCAGGTGGGTTACCAATCGTCCGGCATCATCGTGCGCGGCAAGCCGCTGGCGCTCAAGCGCGCGCTCGGCAACCTGCTCGACAACGCGCTGTACTACGGCGCACGGGCCGAGATCGACGTGCGCGAAGCGCCGGGCGGCGTCGTGATCGCGGTGCGCGACCATGGTCCGGGCGTGCCCGAGGACGCGCTGGCCAGCCTGTTCGACCCGTATGTGCGGCTGGCCCATGGCCGCGACAGCAACGACGGCGGCATGGGGCTGGGCCTGGGCATCGCGCGCGGGATCATCGAGGCGCACGGCGGCCGGCTCGCGCTGGACAACCATCCGGAGGGCGGCCTGGTGGCGCAAGTCTGGCTGCCCGCGCGCAGCCAGGCCACTGTTGCCGCCGCGTGACAGCGCCAGACAATATTTGACGCCCGCGCACGCATTGCTTTAGGATTAAAGAAATGTTAAATGGCCCTGCGGCATGCGCGACGCATCCTCGACCCGGTTCATCCGCTTCCACCTCAAGACGCGCCATCTGGTGCTGCTGGTCGAACTGGGTCGTCATGCATCCATCCTGCATGCCGCCGAGGCGGCGGGGCTGACCCAGCCCGGCGCCTCGAAGCTGATCGGCGAACTCGAACACGCGCTCGGCGTGCCCCTGTTCGAACGCCTGCCGCGCGGGGTGGTGCCGACCTGGCACGGCAAGGTCCTGATCCGGCGCGCCGGGGCGGCGCTGGCCGAGATGGATGCGGCGCACCAGGAAATCATGCAGGGCCTGGCCGGAGCCGACGGTCGCGTGTGCGTCGGCAGCGTGCTGACGCCGGCCGTGGCATTGCTGCCGCAGGCGGTCGGCCTGCTCAAGGAACGCAGTCCGCGGGTGCAGGTGGTGTTGACGGTCGAGGCCAGCGATGCGCTGGTCGCGATGCTGCGCGCGGGCGACTGCGACATCGTGGTCGGCCACGTCCTCGATCCCGCCGCCGCCGCCGAACTCGATTTCGAACCCCTGGCCGACGAGCCGCACGCCCTGGTGGTACGTACCGGCCACCCTTGGCTGGCGCGCGGCGACGTGTCCCTGGCCGACCTGGCCGGCGCGGCCTGGATCCTGCCGCCGCCGTGCCGCCTGCGCGAGGAACTGATGGGCCGCTTCATGGGGGCGGGGCTGGAGCCGCCGCAGGATGTCGTCGAAACCGCATCCCTGCCGCTGGTGCCGCAACTGCTGGCCAGCAGCACGCGCGTGGTGGCGCTGCCGCCCGATCTGGTGCGCGCGCAGCTCGAGGCCGGGCTGCTGGCGCTGCTGCCGTTCGACCTCGGGCTGCGCGCCGACGTATATGGCATCATCACGCGCAGGCGCCATCACCTGTCGCCGTCGGCCGAGGCGATGCTGGCGGCGCTGCGCGAGGCAGCCGCCATCGCGCGCCGCCTGCGCCAGATGAATACGGATTCGGTATATCTCCCACGCGTTTCGTTATAGGAAACGCGTGCCCGCCGTCCGTATGATTCCTGTCACCACACGAGCAGCCGCCCACAGCGCCGAGGAGACAGCAGATCATGGAATACCGCTTTTCGCCTTGCCCCGCCGGCCTGTACTTGGCGCCGCTAGCGCTAGCGCTGGCGCTGCCGGTCCAGGCCCAGCTCCATTCCGAACCGGCTTCCAGTTCGCTGGGCGACTTCCCCGATCCCTTCGTGTTGCCGCACGACGGCGGCTACTACGCCTACGCGACCAATGCCAACGACAAGCACGTGCAACTGCTGCATTCGACCGATCTGCGCGCCTGGCGTGCGCTGCCCGATGCGATGCCGGTGCTGGCGCGCTGGGTGCGCCAGCCGGTGCCGCATGTGTGGGCGCCCGAAGTCGTCAAGCTGGGACGGCGCTACGTGCTGTACTACACGGCGCACGACAGGACGTCGGATCGCCAGTGCGTCGGCGCGGCGGTCGCGAACTCGCCGCGCGGGCCGTTCGTCGACAGCGCCGCCGCGCCGCTCGTGTGCCAGGCGGAACTGGGCGGCACCATCGACGCCAGTCCGTTCCAGGACGGCCAGCGGCTCTACCTGTATTTCAAGAACGATGGCAACTGCTGCAAGCAGCCGACCCATATCTTCGGCCAGGAGCTGCGGCCGGACGGCCTGGGCCTGCTCGGCCAGCCGACCCGGCTCCTGACCAACGGGCGGGCCTGGGAGGGCAAGGTGATCGAGGCGCCGACCATGCTCGCGCGCGATGGCAGGTACACGCTGCTGTACTCGGCCAACGATTTCGGCGACGGCTCGTACGCGGCAGGCCATGCGACCTGCGCCAGTCCGCTCGGCCCCTGCCAGCCGGAGGGGGACGCGCCTTTCCTGAAAAGCCGGCCCGAGGTGGCGCTGATGGGACCGGGCCACCAGTCGGTGTTTCAGGTCGATGGCCAGGACCATATCGCCTACCACGCCTGGGAGCTGAAGGCGGACGGCAGCCGCGGCAAGCGGCGCTTCCTGTACATCGACCGGCTCGACTGGATCGACGGCAAGCCGGTGGTACGGGGTCCGACCCTGGTCCGGTAAAGCGTGCAGGCGTGGCGCGGCGAAGGCCGATTGCGGTCCATAATGGCGCTGGTGCGTGACGCGTGCGGCGCAGTGCGTCCAGCCGCCAACAGACGACAGGGAGACAATGTGACGCAACGCAGGAGATTGCTGGCCGCTTCGATGCTGCTCGGACTGCCGGCCATGCGCGCGGCGGCCCAGGCGCCCGTCGAGATCCGCATGTGGACACTCCTCAGCGGTGGCGACGGCGCGCGCATGCGCGCGATGGTCGATGCCTTCAACGCGAGCCAGCGCGCGGCGCGCGTGGTCAGCACCACGCTCAAGTGGGGCGAACCTTTCTATACCAAGCTGATTACCTCGTCGGTGGTGGGAGAAGGGCCGGACATCGCCACCATCCACCTGTCACGCCTGCCCAACCTGGCCGGAGGCGGCGTGCTGCGACCGCTCGGCGAGGGCGAGCTCGCGGCCGCGGGCCTGAAAGGCAGCGATTATTTTCCGCGCCAGTGGGAAAAGTCGCGCTACGCCGGCGCCAGCCATGCCATCCCGCTCGACCTGCATCCGCTGGTCCTGTACTACAACAAGACCCTGGCCGCGCAGGCCGGCCTGCTCGACGCCTCTCGACGCCTGGCGCCCATCGAGGGCTATGCCGCCCTGAGCGCCGCGTTTCGCCGCGTGAAGGAAAAAAGCGGCAGGGCCGGGCTGGCGATGGAGGCCAGCCAGAGCTCGTATGCGATCTGGCGCTTGTGGGTGTCGCTCCTGGCCCAGCGCAAGGCGCCGCTGATCGAGGACGGCAGGTTCGCCTATGGCGCCGCCGGCGTCGAGGAACTGGCCAGGGTCAGCGCCTGGTTTACCCGGGGCTATGCCCAGGCGGGCCTGGACTACCCGGCATCGACCAGCCAGTTCATGGGCGGCGGCGCCGGCTTCATGATCAACGGCGTATGGGAGGTCCCGGAACTGGTGCGCGCCACGCGCCAGCGCACGCTCGGCTTCGAGTACGGCATCGTGCCGCTGCCGCGCCTGTACCAGGACGCCAGTGTCTGGACCGACTCGCACGCGTTCGCGATCCCTTCCAACGAAGGGCGGCCGATGGCGCCCGAGAAGGTGCGCGCGGTGCTGGCCTTCATGGGCTACGTCAGCCGCAATTCGATGGGCTGGGCCGAGGGCGGGCACGTGCCGGCCTACCGTCCGGTGGCCGAGTCGCCGGCGGCGCGCGCCCTGATGCCCAACGCGCTGTATGCCGGGGCGGCAGCGAACGTGGTGTACGACCCGGGAGGCTGGTATATGGGCGCGGCCGGGCCGGTCGAGGCGATGGCGTCGAAATACCTGCCCGGGGCCTTGTCGGGCCAGCTGGCGCCGGCGCAGGCGCTGTCGATGTTCGAGAAAGAAGCGTCGCGCCTGCTGCGCAAGCGCCCGCCGCGGTACTGAAAAACGAGGAAACACAGCCGATGCTCAAGCGCGCAGACAGTCCCGAGCTGGCCAGGCAGGCGCCGCCCGCGGCGCCGCGGGCCGAAGGCTTGCCCGCCATGCTGCTGCTGGCGCCATTCGTGCTGGTATTCTTGCTGTTCTTCCTGGGGCCGGCGGCCCAGACCTTCTACCTGAGCCTGACCGAAAGCAGCCTGACGCGCACCAGCGCCTTCGTCGGCCTGGCCAACTACGCCACGCTGGTCCAGGACGAGGCATTCTGGGCCTCGCTCGGCCACACCTTCTATTTTTCGCTGCTGACCGTGGTCCCGCTGACCGCCCTGGGGCTGGTGATGGCGCTGCTGGTGCACCGCTTCGTGCGCGCCTCGGCCTGGCTGCAGGGGGCGTTCTTTCTGCCCTATGTGTTGCCGATCTCGGTCATGACCCTGATCGCCGACTGGATGCTGCAGCCGTCGTCGGGCGTGATCAACCACATCGTCGGCGGCCAGCGCGCCTGGCTGGCCGACGTCGACTGGGCCATGCCGATGGTGGCGATCGGCACCATCTGGTGGACCGTGGGCTTCAATATGCTGATGCTGCTCGCGGGCGTGCGCAATATCCCGTCCGAGCTGTACGAGGCGGCGGCGCTCGATGGCGCGCGCGGCTTCACGCTGTTTCGCGCGATCACCTGGCCGGCCCTGCGGCCGGTGGTCGGCACCGCGCTGCTGCTGCAGCTGATCGCCTCGCTGAAGATTTTTGGCCAGACCTATATTCTGACCACCGGCGGGCCGTTCAACACCACCCGCGTGACCCTGCACTATATGTACGAGACCGCGTTCACCCAGAGCGACGCCGGCTATGCGGCGGCGATCGCGATGGCGTTCATGGCAGTGGTCATTGCGCTGTCGCTGCTGCAGGTGTGGCTGGGGCGCTCGTGGCGCCGCGCGCGGCCCAAGAGGACGGCATGAGACGCCCGTCCCAGCTGGGCTGGAGCATCGTCGCCGGCACCTCGGCCTGCATACTGGCGGCGCTATGGGTGTTTCCGCTGCTGTGGGCCCTGTCCACCGCGCTGCGGCCCGAACTCGAGACGGTATCTTCCACCTTCCACTGGCTGCCGCGCACCTGGACCCTGCAGGCTTTCACCAAGACCCTCGGCGCCGGCAACCTGCCGCGCTGGCTGTTCAACAGCGCGCTGGTCGCGCTGCTGGTCACCGTGGTGACGATGGCGGTCAGCCTGATGGCGGCCTACGCCTTTTCGCAGCTGCGCTTCCGGGGCCGCACGCTGCTGTTCGCCGGCGCCATGCTGGCCTTCCTGTTGCCGTTCGAGGCCTTGCTGGTGCCGCTGTTTCGCACCATGAACCAGCTCGGATTGATCAACAGCTACGCCGGCCTGGTGTTGCCGCAGGTGGTGTCGCCAGTCGTGATCTACGTGTTCAAGCAGTTCTTCGACGCGATTCCGGCGGACTTTCGCGAGGCGGCGGTGATGGATGGGGCAGGGCCGTTGCGGGTACTGTGGAGCGTCTACCTGCCGATCTCCGGCAACATCGTGTGGGCGATGGCGATCGTGACCTTCATCGGCGCGTGGAACAATTTCCTGTGGCCGTTCATCATCGTGACCTCGAACGAGATGATGACCATCCCCCTCGGGCTGACCCAGACCTACGACGCCTTCGGGGTGCGCTACGCCCAGCTGATGGCGGCGGCCCTGCTGGGGGCGCTGCCGGTGGCGCTGGCCTACGTCGTGTTCCAGCGCCGCGTGACCCAGGGCTTCCTGGCGGCCAGTGGCCTCAAGGGTTGACCCGGACAGCATAACGAAGAGAGGCAGGATCATAAAATGGCATCAGTGAGCCTTCGTGGCATCCGCAAGCGGTTCGACGACAATATCGTGATCAAGGGCGTGGACTTGGAGATCGAGGACGGCGAGTTCGTCGTGTTCGTCGGTCCTTCCGGCTGTGGCAAATCGACGCTGCTGCGCATCATCGCCGGCCTCGAGGACATCAGCGAGGGCCAGCTCGAGATCGGCGGCGTCGTCAGCAACACGATCGAGCCGGCGCGGCGCGGTATCGCGATGGTGTTCCAGAGCTACGCGCTGTATCCGCACATGAGCGTGTTCGACAATATGGGCTTCGCGCTCAAGCTGGCGAAGGTGCCGAAGGCCGAGATCCGCGCGCGCGTGCAAAAGGCGGCGGACATCCTGCAGATCGGCCACCTGCTGGAGCGCAAGCCGAGGGCGCTGTCCGGCGGCCAGCGCCAGCGGGTGGCGATCGGCCGCGCCATCGTGCGCAAACCCGCCGTCTTCCTGTTCGACGAGCCACTGTCGAACCTCGACGCGGCGCTGCGCGGCCAGACCCGGGTCGAGCTGGCGCGGCTGCACCGGGAACTGAACAGCACCATGATCTACGTCACCCACGACCAGGTCGAGGCGATGACCCTCGGCCAGAAGATCGTGGTGCTCAATGGCGGCCGGGTCGAGCAGGTGGGCAACCCGTTCGAGCTGTACGAGCGGCCGGCCAACCGCTTCGTGGCGGGCTTTCTCGGTTCGCCGCGCATGAACTTCTTCGAGGCCACGCTGGTGGCCGGTCAGGATCGCAGCGCGACGATCGAACTGGCGCGCGGCGTGCGGGTGCAGGTGGCGGCCGACGTGGCGCAGGCCAGGCCGGGCGACAAGGTCGGTCTGGGAGTGCGCCCGGAACACCTGCAGATCGTGCGCGGCGGCGAGGGGGGCGGGATCGGTGCGACCGTGGCCCTGGTCGAGTATCTGGGCGACGTGACCCTGGTGTACGCCCATGCCGACGGCGGCGGCGACATGCTCTCGCTCAAGTGCGACGCCGATACCGCGCCGCCACGGCCCGGCAGCCGCGTGACGCTGGCATTCCCGGCCACCCGCGCCTTCCTGTTCGACGCCAACGACAGGGCGTTCGCGCCCGGGTGGGGCGACGCCGTCCCGGCCCGGAAGGCCCACGAATCCTGACATCACGATTTCGGATACCTTACGCGCGTTTCGTTATGGGTAACGCGCATGTCGCACTCTTACCATGTGTCACGGCCCCTAGCCGGCAGCGACCGGCGGGGCGGGCGAGGAACCTCGACCACCAGCACAGGAGACAGGCATGGACCGATTCGATATCAAGCCGATCTGCGCGGCCATCATGCTGCTGGCCGCGCACGCCGCGCCGGCGCTGGCGCAGTCCACCGGAGACGGGCAAGGCGCGCTAGCCGTTCCACCCGTCCCGCCCGCCCCGCAGCCGGCGAGCGCCGCCGCTTCCGCGACGACGACGCCAGGGGCGACCGCGGTGGTCGAAGTCACCGGCCTGCGCCAGAGCCTGCGTTCGGCAGAGACCATCAAGCGCGACGCGGTGCAGGTGGTCGACGCCATCAATGCCGACGACATCGGCAAGTTCCCCGACCGCCAGGCCGGCGACGCCCTGCAGCGCGTGGCCGGCGTGCAGGTCGGGCGCGACCGCGGCCAGACCGATACCGTGATCATCCGCGGCCTGCCCGACGTCGCCACCACGCTCGACGGCAACGAGATCTTCACCGCCGCCGGCCGCCGCCTGTCGTACCAGGACCTGCCGGTGCAGTCGATCGGCGGCATGGAGGTCTACAAGTCGGCCACCGCCAACCAGTTCGAGGGGGGCATCGCCGGCGCCGTCAACATCCGCCTGCGCGCGCCGTTCGACGCCAAGGGCTTCATGGCCACCGGCTACATCGAGGACCGCCTGCAGCAGACCAATGGCAGCGATGCGACGAAGGACCGGCACAATCCGGGCGGCGGCTTCCTGGTCAGCAACCGCTGGAACACCGGCCTGGGCGAGATGGGGGCGCTGTTCGACGTCGCCGTCAACCGCGAGAACTGGGCCTATCCGGTGCAGTGGGTCGACCGGCCGACCAATATGTTCGCGGTGCGCCCGGACGGCACCGCTACCCGGCTCGGCGAGCGGCCGCCGTTCGCGCTGGGCGAAGGTGAGGTGCTGGGCCAGCTGCCGAACATCGGCGGCATCTACAACAGCGGCCAGCGCGAGCGCCAGAGCGTGCACGGCGCCTTCCAGTGGAAGATCAATCCCCGGCTGCAGGCCAGCGCCCAGTACCTGGGCATGGGCTACCAGGGCCGCAATGCGGTCAACTACATCCTCAATATCGTCACCTGGGCGCCGCGCCTGACGAACGTGGTGCTGGCGCCGCAGGGCGGGCACTGCGACACGCCGATGGGCACGATTTGCCCGATCCTGGCCGCCAGCGCGCCGGCCGCGCAGTTCGGCGGCGCCTATGACTGGGATCCATATGTCGCCACCAGCACCTGGGGCCAGAACGAGCGCACCACCACGCATTACCTCAACCTCGGCCTGAAGTACAACGACGGTCCGCTGAGCGTCGATTCGCAGCTGGGCTATACCCGTTCCAAGTTCGTCAACGACACCGTGATCGTCGACCAGCAGGTGCCGGGCGCGAGTGCGAGCGTGTTCGCCGCCGGCGCCGACGGCCATGGCGGCTACAACGCCGTCGCCACCCCGGGCAGCGCCAACGCCCTGCGCGACCCCAACCAGTTCGTGCTGCGCGGCCTGGTGCAGAACTGGAACGAACAGGCCGGCTCGCAGCTCCAGTGGCGCTCCGACGCCACCTGGCGCCTGGGTGGCGACGGCTTCTTCAATGCGCTGCTGGGCGGCGTGCGCCTGTCGACGCGCAAGGCCAGTTACCACGGCGCCGAAGACCACGCCGACTTCACGGGCGCGGTGCGGCCGACGCCGCTGCAGGCTTTCAGTCCCTCGTTCCAGCAGCTGGTGCCGGGGCTGGACCGCCTGGGCGGGCCATGGGCGACGCCGTCGGCCGACTTCCTGATCGACCATGCCAACCTGGTGCGCGAAGGCTATGGGGTGGGGCCGGGACGGGTGCCCGAGGACCCCACCCGGCTGTTCGACCAGCGCGAACGCAGCGCCACGCTCTATCTCGCCGCGCGCTGGAAGACCGCGCTGGCCGGCGTCGAGGTCAGCGGCGAAGCCGGTGCCCGCGTGGTGCGCGTCAACCGCGAGCTGCGCGGCCAGACCCGCATCGGCGACACCGTCTCGGACGTTGACCTGTCGACCTATGAAACCAACTACCTGCCCAGCGCGTCGGCGATCATCGCCTGGACCGAACAGTGGCAGTCGCACCTCGCGGTAGGCCGCACCATCACCCGGCCCAATTTCAGTGCCCTGAACCCGGCGCTGTCGCTGGTGCCGCCCACCGTGAACGCGCCAGGCAGCGGCGGCGCGGGCAATCCCTACCTGAGCCCCACCCGCTCGACCAACCTCGACGCGACCCTCGAATACTATTTCAAGAACAACGGCTACGCGCAGCTTGCGCTGTTCCACCGCGACATCGTGGGCTACCTGCAGAACTTCACGCTCGACGAATCGATCGGCGGCCAGGTGTACCGCGTGACGCGCCCGCAGAACTCGGGCCAGGGCACGCTGCGCGGCGCCGAATTCGGCATCCAGAAGTTCTTCGACTTCCTGCCCGGCCCATGGAGCGGCTTCGGGGCGCAGTTCAACTACACCTGGATCGACGGCGACAACGAGAGCAAGACCGCCTTCGACAGCGACACCTTCACCACTACCGCGCTGGTGGGGGTAGCGCGCCAGAACTACAACGTCGCGCTACTGTACGAGCGCAACGGCGTCACCGGCCGCCTGGCCGCGACGCGCCGCGGCGACTACGTCGAACAGATCGCCGAGCCGCCATTCAACCAGGACCGCGTGGTCAAGGCTACCACCTTCGTCGACCTGAGCATCGGCTACGAGCTCAATCCGCGGTTGGCGCTGCAGTTCGATGCGATCAACCTGACCCGCGCCAGGTTCCAGAGTTCGCTCGGACCCTACCAGCCGCGCGATATCCGCTACAACCCCACGACCTATGGCGTGAGCCTGCGATTCAAGATGTGAGCACGGCATCGAGGAGAAACGATGGCGCGAACCTACCAGAATCCGGTGTACCCCGACACCATGGCCGATCCCTTCGTCCTGCGGCACGCGGGCGTGTATTACGCCTACGGGACCGGCCCCGCCGGCGCTGACGGGCGCCAGCTGCCGGTGCTGCGCTCGGCCGACCTGGTCGACTGGGAGCCGCTGGGGCACGCCCTGGAGCCGAACGGCGACGCCCGCTACTGGGCGCCCGAGGTGGCCTGCCACGAGGGCAGGTTCTACATGTACTACTCGTCGGGCAATGCGCCGGAGGGGACCGATCAGCGCCTGAAGGTCGCCGTGGCCGACCGTCCGGCCGGACCCTTCGCCGATACCGGGACGATCCTGGTGCCAGACCAACCGTTCTCGATCGACGCCCATCCCTTCCGCGACCGCGATGGCGGATGGTATCTGTTCTACTGCGTCGACTTCCTGGAGCAGGACGCTGACCACCGGGTCGGCACCGGCATCGTGGTCGACCGCCTGCTCGACATGTGCACGCTGGCGGGCGCGCCGCGCGTCGTCGTGCGGCCCCACCATGACTGGCATGTGTTTCGCAAGGGGCGGCATATCTATGACGCGGTACGCGACTGGCATACGGTGGAAGGGGCCGCGGTGCAGGTGCACGACGACGTCTTCTACTGCTTCTACAGCGGCGGCGCCTGGGAGCGCGAGAACTATGGCGTCAGCTACGTCATGGCCGACCATCCGCTCGGCCCCTACCGGCGCCCGCAAGGGGGCGAGGAGGCGCTGCTGATGCGCAGCCGGCCCGGCGCCGTCATCGGCCCTGGGCACAACAGCTTCACGACGTCGCCCGACGGCAGCGAAACCTGGATCGTGTACCATGCCTGGGACGTCGCGCAGACCGCGCGCCGGATGTGCATCGACCGCCTGGCGTGGGATGGCGCGCGGCCGGTCACGTCGGGCCCCAGCGCGGCGCCGCAGCCGGCGCCTAAAAGATCTCCGGTACGATGATCTCGGGCGGCACCGGCCGCCGCACGTAATCGTGGTGGCATTCGCGCTCCGGCGGCTCGATCGTCGGCCGGTCGGCCCCGACATATGGCGTCTGCTGCAGCAGACGATGGATGCAGTGAAGGCGCGCACGCGTCTTGTCCACCCCTTGCACCACCGAGCAGCGCGCCTCCGGGATATGGGTGCGCTCGAGCATGACTTCCTTGGCCCGGGTGTACTCTTCCCAGCGCCGGCGCGATTCCAGATCCATCAGACTCAGTTTCCACTGCTTGAGCGGGTCGTGGATGCGGCGCGGGAAGCGCGCGCTCTGTTCCGCGTCCGAGATCAAGTACCACCGGGCGCGTTCGCGCTCGTTCGGCGCCGGCAGCGCGGCCACCCGGCAGACCCTGGGATTAAGGCGCTGGGCGATGCGCTTGACGACGCCGCCCTTGCCGGCGGCGTCGCGGCCCTCGAACAGGATCACGGCCTTGTGGCCGGTATGCACGACCCTGTCCTGCAGCTTGACCAGTCCGGCCTGCAGGCGCAGCAGATCATGGAAATACTGGCGCCGCGCTTCCTTTTCCTGTTCGTTGCAGGGGGCAAGGGCAGTAGCGTTCCAGGTCGAGGTCAAGGTCGTCGAGTTCCAGCGCGAGTTCCTCGTCGTCGCTGTCGCTGAGGTCGCGCTGCACGCAGCGGGGAAGGCCGATGGCTTGGACGGCAGGCATGGGGGCTTCCTCTGCAAGCGCATGATGGATGGTGAAAAGTCCATGCCGGTGTAGCGCCGTCCCATGTCACCGCCGTGACAGGCCGCCCGTCGGGTCAGTCAGGCCGTTTTCCCGCGTTGTTCCGGATCAGCCCGGGCGCCGCGTACAACCCTTCCGTCACCTGGATCGCCAGGCGCTCGGCATCGCGCCGGCGCACGGTATCCATCACGTGCATGCGTACCTCGGCATCGGGTTCGAGCAGCTCCAGCGCCTTGCCGGCCAAACCGAGCGCCGATTCGACCGTCTCGCGCACCTGCCAGTCCACGCCGGCGCGTATCAGTTCGATGGCGTGCTCGCGGTCGAAGGCGCGCGCCAGCACCGGCGTATGCGGGAACGCGGCCTTGGCGATTTCCACGATCTTGAGGCAGGCCGGACGGTCGTCGATCGCCACGACGATCAGCTGCGCCTCGTGCGCGCCGGCGGCGTGCAGAATATCGAGCCGGGCGCCGTCGCCATAATGCACCTTGAACCCGAGCGGTTCCAGGTCGAAGATCGCCTGGGTGCTGGTTTCGATGATCGACAGCGAGTTGCCGTGCTCGAGTAGCGGCTGGCTGGCGATCTGGCCGAAGCGCCCGAAGCCGATCAGGAGCACGTTGGCCGACAGGTCTGCCGGCGCGGTGACCTTGTCCCTGGATGGCGCCCAGGCAGGCATGAAGGCGTCGTACAGCATGATCAAAAAGGGCGTCAGGATCATCGAGACGATGACGGCGGTGGTCAGTATGGCGTTCTGGCGCGCGTCGAGGATGCCGGCGGCGGCGGCGGCCGCATACAGCACGAAGGCGAACTCGCCGCCCTGGGCCATCAGCACTGCGCGGCCGATCGCTTCGCGGCTGTCGAGCTCGAACATGCGCGCGACGCAGTAGATGACTGCCATCTTGAGCAGCATGTAGCCGGCCACGCCCAACGCCACCTGTTGCCAGCTGCTGGCGATCACGCCCAGGTCGAGCGCCATGCCGACGCCCAGGAAGAACAGGCCGAGCAGGATGCCGCGAAATGGCTCGATGTCGGCCTCGAGCTGGTGGCGAAAGGTCGATTCGGACAGCAGCACGCCGGCCAGGAAGGCGCCCATGGCCATCGACAATCCGCCCAGCTGCATGGCGTAGGCGGCGCCGAGGACGACCAGCAATGCGGCGGCGGTCATGACCTCGCGCGCCCGCGCCCGCCCCAGCACCCTGAACAAGGGGTCGAGCAGGTAGCGTCCCGCCAGCACCAGGCCGGCGATGCTCGCGGCGCCGATGGCCACGGCCTCGATCCGCGCCGCGCCGGTGATGCGTTCGGTGCCTGGCGCCAGCAGGGCCACCACGGCCAGCAGCGGCACGATCGCCAGGTCTTCCAGCAGCAGGATGGCGATCGTGCGCCGCCCGCGCGGCAGCCCGCGTACGCGCCGCTCCTCCAGCATCTGCATCACGATGGCGGTCGAGGTCAGGACGAAGCCGGCGCCGCCGACGAAACTCTGGGCAAACGGGAAGCCCAGCACCATCCCGAACACCGTCAGCACCGCACCGGCGCCTGCCACCTGGGCAAAGCCGAGCCCGAAGATCTCGCCGCGCATGGTCCAGAGGCGCGACGGCTGCATTTCGAGGCCGATCACGAACAGGAACATCACGACGCCCAGTTCGGCGATGTGCAGGATCGCTCCGGGATCGGCCACGATCTGCAGGCCGAACGGCCCCACCGCCATGCCGGCGGCCAGATAACCCGTCACGGAACCGAGCCCCAATCGTTTGAACAGCGGCACCGCCAGCACGGCCGCCCCGAGCAGCATGAGGATTGGCAACAGCTCGATCGCCGCTGCCGGAGCGTGTCCGGCGGTCGCGGAGGTCATGGCATTGCGCTGGCGGGGGCCGGCTTGACCCGGGTCCAGAGCTCGTCGAAGGCGATGGCGTCGAAGAAGGCCCAGACCCTGACGGCCCGGTCGTCGCGCATTTCCATGATCCAGGCATAGGTGTTCACATAAGGCTCGCCATCCAAAGCAGTGCCCTGGGCGTCGAAGAAGACGATCACCGTGTCGCCCTCGGCCACCAGCTTGCGCACGGTGGGCCGCAACGGCCCGGCCATGCGCGCATTGAAGGGGTGGATTACTTCGTTCATGAAGGCCGCTTTGTCGGGATAGGCGCGCGATGCTAGCGAGCGGCCCGTGATGGTCCACTGGGCGTCGTCGCCGAGCAGGCCGAACGGCCCCCCGGTGCCGTCCGCCCAGGCCTGGAAGGCGGCCCTGACCCGTTCCTTGTTGCGCGATTCGGTCTGCGTTGTCATGCTAGCGCTCGTATCGTTGGCCTGCAGCGGAAGTGACGCGCCGGCGGCGAGCAGCGCAGCCGCCAGGCACATGGTTTGCGTGATGGTTGGCATGGTTCGTCGGCTAGATCGTGTTGTCCCAGGCTGCGAGCTGGTGCTGCTTGAGCATGTCCTCGATCACCTTTGGCATCACGTTGCGGAACTTGCCGCTGTCGGCCGGGACGATCTCGATCATCCGCTCGATCATCTCCGTCGGATCCATCTTGCCTTCCGGGGTGGCGAAGAAGTCGTCGAAGCCCTTGCGCAGCTGCGTGCGATCGGTCAGGTGCTTGCGCTCGTCGAGCCAGCGGAAGGGGTTGTCGGCCATGGTCTCGTTGTAGCCGGTATAGTAGGCGCCGGGATTGATGGTCTGGATCCGGATGCCATAAGCCGCCAGTTCCTGCTGCAGCGCCTCGGCGATGGCTTCCAGCGCATGCTTGGTCGAGACATAGGTGCCCCAGTTGGCCGGCGTGAACAGGCCGCCCATCGACGAGGTGAAGACCACCTTCTTGCCCTGGGGCGTGCCGCCGTCGATCCACTTGCGCACCACGCGCTGGGTGAGCGTCAGCGGCAAGAACACGTTCACCTCGTAGTTCTTGCGCACCAGGTCGACGGGGATTTCCCACACCGGCCCGGCCTCGCCCATGCCGGCGTTGTTCCACAGCACGTCGTAATCCCAGGTGAGGGCCTGGTCGATGTCGTAGGGGTCGGTCAGGTCGAGCCGCTCGACGCGGATGCGGTCGGCCAGGCCGAGTTCGCGAACCTCTTCGCGCAGTGTAGTAGCCTGCGAGGACACATGCACGGTGGCGATGATATTGTGACCATTTTTGGCCATGCCGAGGGCGGCGCCGCGGCCGAAACCGACGGCGGGCCGGTAATCAGGATCGTCTTGGACATATCGATACTCCTTGATGGGAAGAATGGATGATGGATTGCCGGGATTACCGTGTGCTGAATGCCGCGGCGCCGGCCCGGGCGATTTCCTGGTCCTCGGTGACCGCGCCGCCCGAGACGCCGACGGCGCCGAGCACGGTCCCGTCGCTGGACTTGAGCGACATGCCGCCGGCGAATGGCATGAGACCACCGTTGCTGAGTTCGAGGCCGGGGGCCGGCGCGCCAGGCTTGCAGTAGTCCCAGATGTCTTCGCTATTGCAGGCGAACAAGGCCGCCGTCCTGGCCTTGCCCAGGGCGACATCGATCGATCCCAGCGGGGCGTCATCCATGCGCTGGAATGCCTTCAGGTGGCAGCCGCTGTCGATCACCGAAATCACGACCGGAACGCCGAGGGTCCTGGCCCTGGCGTGCGCCGCGTCGATGACCATCTGGGCCTGCTGGCTCGTGATACCCATGTGCATACTCCCTTGAATGAAAGTCACGGATCAGGTTTCGGTGGCTACTACCACAGACAGGGACCGCGTTATGACCATGGCCAGAGCATTGCCCCGGCTCGGTGGCAGCGGCTGGCTGCCGCCGGTACCTGATACGGATTATCTGTAAAACATGGTTCGCTGCGTGGTAAGGTATTGCCAATCTCTGGTACTAACGTGCCATGTGCGGGGACACCATGCACACATCAACAACTGCGGACAACCGCCTGCTGGCCGCGCCCGTCGCGAGCAGCCAGAACCGGCCATGGAGCGGTGTCGGCATCAATATCTACGAATGGCAATCGGCCGGCCGGGTCGGCTCGGGTGTGCTTGACCAGGACGTGATCGGGATGCGCATCTCGGGCACGGTCCGCCTGACCCAGGTACGTGACGGCGCGACCCATAGCGCCATGATCGGTCCAGGAAATATCGGTATCCATCCACGCGGCATGCCTTCCGAGTGGGCATGGGATGGCCCCGGCGCCATCATGCTGATGCGGGTGCCGCCGACGTTGCTGCAGCAGGCAGCCGAGACGTCGCTGCGCGGCGCGCTGCCCAGTACCGAGCTGGTGAATTGTTTCGCTACGCGCGACCCGTTCGTGGAGCGGATCGTGGCGCTGTTCCTGGCCGAGATCGAGCGCCCGCCGCACCCGGCTCAGGCCTATGTCAGCCAGGCCTTGTCGAGCGCGCTGGCCCTGCACCTGGTGCATCGCTTCAACTGCCAGATGGCCCCGCCGGAGCGTGCGCCGCGCGGACTGAACGCGCGCAGCCTGCAGCGGGTGAAGGAATTCATCGACGCCAACCTGCACGCAGAGATTGACCTGCAAATGCTGGCCAGCGTCGCCAATGTCAGCCGCTTCCATTTCGCGCGCTTGTTCCGCCGCAGCACCGGCAGCAGCGCCATCGCCTACCTGGAGCGGATGCGCATGCTGCGCGCGCAGGCGCAGATCCGGCATGGCCGGCTGCCGCTGGTGCAGGTGGCGGCGCTGGTCGGGTATGCCGATCAGAGTTATTTTACGAGGCGCTTCCGGCTGGCGGTGGGGGTAACGCCGGCCAGGTATGCGCGGCTGTGCGCCGCGCGCGCGCTCGAGTGGCGCTAGCAGGGCTTCCATGGCGCGGCAGGCGGGGCCGATGGTGTTGGAACGGCATGTTATACTGGCGCCGTTCCGACTTTCGCACTGTATATGCGACGATTCATCGTCATCTGCCTGACCCTGCTGCTCCCCCTGAACATGTTTGCCCTGGCCATGGCCGCATCCGCGATGCAGCCGGCGGCGACGCAACACGTCACACCCTCCGAAGTCCTCATTCACACGGCTGCGCTCGAGACCGATGCCGCCGTGCCGTTGTTCGCCGACGCCTACCTGGGCGGCAACGATTGCCAGTCCGCCTGCGATATCGATCCCGATGAACCGCCGGCCGGCGCCGACGTCCACGATTCGGTCCATGAAGACCTCGGCCTGCTGCTGCCCGGTGCGCCGGGAGGGGCGATCATGCCCCCGGCGCCGCCGCGCGCCAGCCACGCCTCGTTCCCACCGCTGAAACCCCCGCGCAGGCGCTAGGACCTGCCTTGGCCGCGTCCGCGGCGCCACTGGCCGATCACGATCCCCGCATGGAGCGCTGGCGCTGTCGACTGCGCCGCCATGCCGCGATCGCGGCCGCGAACAACTTTTAGCAAAATAACGAGGTAACACCATGGAATGGCTATTCGACCCGGCAATCTGGGCGGGTCTGCTCACACTCGTCGTCCTGGAAATCGTCCTGGGCATCGACAATCTGATTTTCATCGCGATCCTGGCAGACAAGCTGCCGCCGCACCAGCGCGACAAGGCGCGCCTGATCGGCCTGACGTTGGCCATGCTGATGCGCCTGGGCCTGTTGACGATCGTGTCCTGGCTGGTCACGCTCACCACGCCGCTGTTCGCGCTCGGGCCCTGGTCGCCCTCGGGGCGCGACCTGATCCTGCTCCTGGGCGGCGTGTTCCTGTTGTTCAAGGCCACCGTCGAGCTGCACGAGCGCCTCGAAGGCGTGACCCACGTCCAGACCCGGTCGAAGGTGTACGCGAGCTTCGGCGCCGTGGTGGCGCAGATCGTGGTGCTGGACGCCGTGTTCTCGCTCGACGCCGTGATCACCGCCGTGGGCATGGTCGACGAGCTGGGCGTCATGATGGCGGCCGTGATCATCTCGATCGGCGTCATGATCCTGGCCTCGAAGCCGCTCACCCGCTTCGTCAATGCGCATCCGACCGTGGTCGTGCTGTGCCTGTCCTTCCTCCTGATGATCGGCTTGTCGCTGGTGGCCGAGGGCATGGGTTTCCACATTCCGAAAGGTTACCTGTACGCGGCGATCGGCTTCTCGATCGTGATCGAGGCGCTGAACCAGTTCGCGCGCCGTAACTTCCTGAAGAACGAGGCGCGCGTGCCGCTGCGCGACCGTACCGCCGACACCGTGCTGCGCCTGATGGGCGGCAAGCGCCGTCCCGAGCATGACGCCGACGCTGCCGACGCGCCCGCAGAAGAGGCGCAAGCCTTCGGCATCGAGGAGCGCAATATGGTCAGCGGCGTCCTGACGCTGGCCGACCGTTCGATCCGCTCGATCATGACGCCGCGTTCCGAGATGTCGTGGGTAAACCTCGACGACGAAGCGGACGATATTCTGCGCCAGTTGCAGGACTCGCCGCACAGTCTGATGCCGGTGGGGCGCGGCCAGCTGGACAACCTGGTCGGCATCGCCCGCACCAAGGACCTGATCAGCCAGCTGGTGCTGCAGGCGCGCATCGACGATGCCGTCGTGGACGGCAACGGCCCGATCCGCAAACCGATCCTGTTGCCAGACACCGCCGGCGTGCTGAAAGCGATGGACACGCTCAAGCGCGCTCACGGCCAGCTGGTGCTGGTGACCGACGAATTCGGCCTCGTCCAGGGCCTCCTGACGCCGGTCGACATCCTGGAGGCCATCGCGGGCGAATTCCCCGACGAGGACGAGCAGCTGGCGATCCAGCCCAAGGGGCCGGGCGCGTGGGAAGTCGACGGCGCGGCCGACCTGCACCAGCTCGAACAGGCGCTGGAGACCTCGGGCCTGGTCAGCAGCGACGACGAATACACCTCGCTGGCCGGCTTCCTGCTGGCGCGCTTCGGGAGCATGCCGGAACCGGGCCAGGAGGTCGAGATCGACGGCCTGCGCTACCGCATCCTGAGCGTGGAGGAGCGCCGCATCGCCAAGGTGCTGGTCCAGCGTGTCGTGACGGACGCCGCCGAACAAGCCGCCTGAACCCCATTTTCATCATCGTAACCGTACCTGGAAGGACATCATGAAACGTACTCTTCTCTTTATCGCGACCAACCTCGGCATCATGCTGGTGCTGGGCGTCACCGCCAGCCTGCTGGGCGTGAACCGCTTCCTCACCTCGAATGGCCTGGACCTGCCCAGGCTCCTGATGTTCGCCGGCCTGATGGGCTTTGGCGGCGCCTTCATCTCGCTGCTGCTGTCGAAGCCGATCGCGAAATGGAGCACCAGGGCGCGCGTCATCACCCAGCCGTCCAGCTCGACCGAGCAGTGGCTGCTCGACACGGTGGCGGCCCAGGCCCGGCGCGCCGGGATCGGCATGCCCGAAGTGGCCATCTACGACGGCGAGCCGAATGCCTTCGCGACCGGCGCCACCAAGAATTCATCGCTGGTCGCTGTGTCGACCGGCCTGCTGCAGTCGATGACCGAGCGGGAGGTCGAGGCCGTGCTGGCGCATGAGGTGGCCCACATCGCCAACGGCGACATGGTGACGCTGACCCTGATCCAGGGCGTCGTCAACACCTTCGTGATTTTCCTGGCGCGCATCGTCGGCTACTTCGTGGACGGCATGCTGCGCAAGAACGACGAGGAAAACAGCGGGCCCGGTATCGGCTACATGGTCACCGTAATCGTGTGCGAGATCGTGTTCGGCATCCTGGCCAGCATCATCGTGGCCTGGTTCTCGCGCCAGCGCGAATTTCGCGCCGACCGCGGCGCCGCCGCCATCATGGGCCAACCGCAGCCGATGATCGCGGCGCTGCGCCGCCTCGGCGGCATGGCCGAAGGCGAGCTGCCGAAGAACATGAGCGCCTTCGGCATCTCGGGCAAGGGCGGCGCGATGGCGCTGTTCTCGAGCCACCCGCCGATCGAAGAGCGTATCGCGGCGCTGCAGTCGCGCTAATCCTGCGCCGGGATGCCAGGCACGCCGGCGCGAATGGCGTGCGAATAGTCGACGGCCTCCAGGTCCGCCTTGCGGGCGCGGGCATTCACATGGCCGCGCTCGCGCAGGACGGCATAGGGCAGGCCTGCGGTGAGCGCACCCTGGTCGTAGGCATACTCGGCGAAATGGCCGGAGGCCAGGAGCCGGTAGTCGAGCGGCAGCGATGGATCGATGTGGCGCGCCAGCTCGAACAGGATCGTGGTGCAGTTGCTGCTCAAGGTGTTGTAGAACTCGGGCCGGCCACGCAGCCGTTCGGCGCGCGCGAGATAGTCGAGCAGCACCGAGCGCAGTTGCGCCGGCGCCGCGCGCAGCCGGTACAGGTAGACCTGCTCGCCGCGCGCATTGCTGCGGGTGCGGATCAGGTCACGCTCGTCGGCGGCGACGATGACCTGCTCGAACTTGCGAAAGAAGCCGCCGAGCGCCGAGAATTGCTCGCCGTGCTCCTTGCGGATCTCGAGCGAGAACACCAGCCTTTGCCCGTCGCTGAAGCCGAACGACACCAGCGTGTGCGCGATGTGCGGCCCCATCCAGTACGACAGCACCAGGTCGGCCGACTCGAGCTTTCCAAGGTCGTAGCGCCGCGTTTCCCAGCGCGGCGTGTAATCGGTTTCGGTACGCCACTCGAAAGCGCGTACATTGCGTAATTCAAGTTGGTCGCCGATGACTGTCGACTCCAGCAGGCGCGCGACGTCGTCGGCCCACGGCCGGTCGTGCGACGGCGCGAGCGACTGCCACCATCCCAGCATCGACAGGCCCGCCAGTGCCGCCGCGAGCAGCAAGCTGCGCTCGTGCTTTGCACCCGGCGCCCGCATCAGCGTCAGCGCCACGGCAAGGCCCAGCAGACACCACGCAGCGCCGAGGGGCAGGGCGAATGCCGGCGCCAGCTGGAACCACAGGGCCAGCGCGCCCCATGCCGTCACGAGCAGGACGACCAGCGCCAGCACGCCCCTGGCCAGCCGGCGCCAGTTCACCGCGCCTGCTCCGGCGCGGTGGCCTGCTCGGGCAGGAACCAGTTCAGGATCAAGGCGCACAGGCCGCCGGTGGCGACGCCCGATTCGAGCACGTTGCGCACGGCGGCCGGCATATGGGCCAGGAATTCCGGCACCTGCGACACGCCCAGGCCCAGCGCCAGCGAGACCGCGATCACCAGCAGAGCGCGGCGGTCGAGCGTGACGCTGGCCAGGATATTGATGCCGGCCGCCGCCACCGCGCCGAACATGACCATCGCCGCGCCGCCCAGCACCGGCTCGGGCACCGCCTGGATCACACCGGCGACCGCCGGGAACAGGCCAAGGATTACCAGGAACAGCGCGATCCACATGCCGACGTGGCGGCTGGCGATGCCGGTCAGCTGGATCACGCCGTTGTTCTGGGCGAAGATCGAGCTGGGGAAGGTGTTGAAGATCCCGGCCAGGAGCGAGTTGGCGCCGTTGACCAGCACGCCGCCCTTGATGCGCTGCATCCACAGCGGGCCCTCGACCGGCTGGCGCGAGACCTTGCTGGTGGCGGTGACGTCGCCAATCGCTTCCAGTGACGTGACCAGGTAGATCACGATCATCGGGATGAACAGCGACCAGGAAAAGCCCAGGCCGAAGTGCAGCGGCGTCGGCACCTGGAACAGCGGCGCCTCGTGCATGCCGCTGAAGTCGAGGCGGCCCATCCAGCCGGCGAGGGCGTAGCCGACGCCGAGAGCGACCACGATGGCGGCGCTGCGCAGCCACACCACCGGCACCCGGTTCAGGATCACGATGATGGCCAGCACCACGCCGGACAGCAGCAGGTTCTCGCCCGTGGCGAAGCTGCCGTTGGCCATGGCGCTGTAGCCGCCGCCCATGCTGATCAGGCCGACCTTGATCAGGGTGAGGCCGATCATCAGCACGACGATGCCGGTCACGAGCGGCGTGATGAGGCGTTTCACGAACGGCAGCACGCGCGAGACGCCCATCTCGATGAAGGAGCCGGCCACGACCACGCCAAAGATCGCGGCCATCACCGCCTCGACCGGCGTGCCCTGCTTGACCATCAGGGCGCCGCCCGCGATCAGCGGGCCGACGAAGTTGAAGCTGGTGCCCTGCACGATCAGGAGGCCGGCGCCGAACGGGCCGAAACGACGGCACTGGACGTAGGTGGCGATGCCGGAGATGACCAGCGACATCGAGACGATCAGGTTCGTATCGCGGCTGGACACGCCCAGCGCCTGGCAGATCAACAGTCCCGGCGTGACGATGGGGACGATGATGGCCAGCAGGTGCTGCAGGGCGGACAGCATGCCGAGCAGCGGCGGCGGACGGTCATCGAGGCCGAGGATCAGTTCCGACCGGGGTTCTTGGACGTGCTGGCTTGAGGGTGTCGACATGGGAAGCTGCTGGGCAAAGACGCGATTCTACCGCCAGACGGCCCGCCAGGCGCGGTCGGCGTGTAGAATGCCGCCTCTCACGCTAATCATGGGGGGGGGGATCATGGACACGCCAGGACTGACAATCGCGAGGATTCTCCACGCAGGGTATGTCTTCGAATGCGCGGGCCGGCGCATCGCCTTCGACACCATCTTCGAGAATCCTTTCAGCCGCAACTGCCACGCCTTTCCCGATGTGCGGTTCGACGTCGAGGCCATCCGGCGCCAGCGCTTCGACGCCGTCTTCATCTCGCACTTCCATGACGACCACTGCTCGCTCGAGAGCCTGGACTTGCTGGACCGCGCGACGCCGCTCCATATCTATTGCCTGTTCGACGAGCTGTTCGCCATGGTGCGCCAGCTCGGCTTCACCGATGTCCACCGCCTGGTCCTGGACCAGGCGGTCGGGATCGGGCCGTTCACGGTCACGCCGCGCGAGGCGATGGATGCCGAGGTCGACTCGATGTTCCAGGTGAGCGCCGCCGGCATGAACGTGCTGAATGTGGTCGACTCCTGGATCGACGAAGCCGTGCTCTCGCAACTGGTCGCGCAGGGGCCGTGGGACATGGTGCTGTGGCCGTTCCAGACCATGCGCGAGCTCGAGGTGCTGGCGCCGACGCGGCATGCCGCGGCGCCGCCCGGCCTGCCACAGGAGTGGATCGCCCAGTTGCGGGCGCTGGCGCCGCGCATCGTGGTGCCGAGTTCGTGCCAGTTCCTGCAGGAGCCGTGGTCCTGGTATAACCGCGCGTTCTTCCCGATTTCCTATGCCCGCTTCGTGGACGAAGTGGGGGCGGCGCTGCCGCATGCGCGCATCGTGCGGCTCGACCCATCCGTCTCGGTGCGGCTCGATGCCGCAGGCCTGCATCCGGCGCCGCCGCTGCCATGGGTGACCCCGCTAGGCGAGCAGGATGTGGACTATGTCTATGAAGGCAATGCGACGCCGCCGCCGACGAGCGAGGTCGCCCGCCATTTCGCGCCCCTGGCGGAAGACGAACAGGGCCGCGTGACCGAGTTCTGCCGCGTGGGGCTGGCCGCGAAGTATGGCGACACCGAAGCCGACTCCGCGTATTTCGACCATCCGCGCATCTGGCGCCTGTCGGTGTTCGATCATGCGGGCCAGGCGTGCCGGTATCACTACCGCCTGGACGGTGACAGCGCGGTGCCGGTGGACGCCGGCGCGGGTCCCCTCGGCTGGACGACCGAGATCCCGGCCGCCAAGCTGTATGCAGCGCTCGCACTGGGCGAATCGCTGACCTCGATGTATATGCGGATCAACGATGCCACGTTCGATGCCGACACCGAACGTGAGCTGCTGCAAGCCGAGGTGGTCGACGACCCCCTGATCCGCTGCCTGTTCGGCGACACCTTCGGCGCCTACCAGGCGGCCCAGCTGCGCCGCCTGCTGGCGCGCTGATCCCGCTTACTTGCCGAGCAGCCGCAAGGACTGTTCCCAATTGTCCTGCCAGTCGAGCAGGAAGTCGTGGGTTGCGAAGGCGCGCCGCAAGGGGCCGAGCGGCACACGGTAGACGTCGTGCAATCCGAGCGCCAGCGTCACGGGGTTCCACACGGCGTGGCGCTTCGACCTGCGGGCGCTGGCCTTGATGCGTGCGCCGTCGTCGCCGAAGATGCCGATCGCATCGTCGAGCGCCTTGCCCAGGTCCATCCTGGCGTGCGCACCGAACGCTTCGACCAGATGCGCCTTGCCGACGCCGTGCCGTGACTCGGGCGCCGGCCCCGGCGCGGCGGCGCCGCCCTCCAGGGGCGCCGTCTGGGCGCGTGCCAGCTCTTTGGCCAGGCGCTCCAGGTCCTTCCTCAGAAATCGCAATGCGTCCAGCGGTCGCGTGAAACCCGGGGCCGGCAGCCGCGCGACGATCTGGTAGGCGTCCTTGGTGAGGGTGATCACGACATCGTCGCTGCCGGCGGCGAGCCGCGCGATATCGTCGCGAAAGAAGATCGGCGCCGCATAGCCGCCATTGGCGTCGCCGAACAGCTCGGGATGGGCCGGATCGTAATCGAGCCAGACATACGGCGTGAGCGCATGCTCAAGCAGGCGCGCGAGTGTCCAGGCAGACCCGGTCTGTTGCGCAAGCCAGGAGCAGGCCTCGGCGGTATTGGCCCGGAAAGGCAGGTCGGTGGTGTTCATTCGCTGGCCTGATGCATGGTCGGGCCGTCATTCTAGCCGATCGCGGCAGGGTGTCTCCCCAATGCGCGTGTCGCGTTTCTCGCGCCGGACCGCACAGGAACCGACAGGGTGTCAATAGTGACTGACAGCCAGGCAAGCATGCCACTAAGGAGCGTGACCCGGCGATCCGCGTGATCGGCGCCGAACCGGCCCGCTCGGCCTACCGCACGCTGGTCACCGATATCCCGGCCGGCGGCCAGTTCTCCAGCGCGATCGAGGGCGTCGGCAAGGGTTGTCCTTCGCCCGCATTCGATCCGGGCGTGGTCGACGACGTGGCCCAGGTGCCGGATGAAAAGCGCTGGCCTGGATCCAGCGGCTGGCGCGCGAAGAGGGCATCCTGGCCGGCGGCTCGAGCGCTTGCGTGAGCGCCGGGATCGCCCGGCTGTTGCCGCAACTGGGCAAGGCCCGGGTCGTGACGATCTTCCCGGATTCCGGCGCCTTCTGTCGAAGTATTGCTAGGTGGGCTCAGCGCCCGTCGCGGCCGGCGTCGTCGTCGGCCTCGCTGCCTTCCGGCGCACGCGCGGTCGGCAAGTGCCAGCCGAAGCGGATGGCCGCCAGGCGCAGGCCGAAGCACAGGAGCGCCCCGCCGATGGCCGTGGGCGTGCTCGGCAAGCCCAGGGCGTCGCCCACGACCACGACCGACGCTCCCGCCAGCGCCGCGACGGCATAGATGTCCGAGCGGAACACGGCCGGCACGTTCGACAGCAGCACGTCGCGCGCGACGCCGCCGCCGATGCCGGTCAACATGCCGAGCAGCGCCGCCATCACCGGTTCCAGGCCGAATACCAGCGCCTTCTGGGCGCCGGCGACGCAGAACAGGGCCAGGCCGGCGCCGTCGAACACCAGCACCGGATGGCGCAGGCGGTTGATGGCCGGCGCCCAGAAGAAGATCGCCACCCCGGCCAGCAGCGACACGCCCAGGTAGCGCCAGTCGGTGAAGGCGGCCGGCGGCGTGGCGCCGATCAGCACATCGCGCACGATGCCGCCCGAGGTGGCGGCGACGAAGGACAGCACCAGCACGCCGAACAGGTCGAGCTGGCGCCGGACGCCGGCGGTGGCGCCGCTCAGGGCGAACACGAAGGTGCCGACCAGGTCGAGGGTCAGCACCAGGGTCTTCATGGCGACGCCCATGTCGAGGGCGGGAACGGGGAACACGGCATACCTCTGGTCAAAAAGGTGCGAGCCGCACCGAGGATGCGGATTCTACAACGCCGTGCCCGTCCGTGCCGTTGCCGCTCCCGCCCGGTCGCCTTCAGGAGGTCTCGCTGGCCTGCACGATCGCGCGCGCCACGCCGTCCCCATACGCCGGGTCGCACATCGTGCAATTGGCGATGTGGCGCGCCTTGACCTCGTCCGAGGCGCCGGCGATCGCCCGCGCCGTGTTCTGGAACAGGGCTTCGCGCTGGGCCGGCGACATTTTCCGGAACAGCAAGGCCGGCTGCGAATAATAGTCGGTGTCGACCCGGTGGTTCCAGTGGTCGGCCGCGCCTTCGAGCGTCAGTGGCGGTTCCTTGAAGTCCGGCTGGTCCTGCCACTCGCCATGGCGGTTCGGCTCGTACGACGGCGTGCCGCCGCGGTTGCCGTCAACGCGCATGGCGCCGTCGCGGTGGTAGCTGTGCACCGGGCAGCGAGGGGCGTTCACCGGGATCATGTGGTGGTTCACGCCGAGCCGGTAGCGCAGCGCATCGCCATACGAGAACAGGCGGCCCTGCAGCATGCGGTCGGGCGAGAAGCCGATGCCGGGCACGATGTGGGCGGGATTGAAGCCGGCCTGCTCGACCTCGGCGAAGTTGTTCTCGGGGTTGCGGTTCAGTTCCAGCACGCCGACCTCGATCAGCGGATAGTCGGCGTGCAGCCAGACCTTGGTCAGGTCGAACGGGTTGTAGCGGTAGGTGGCAGCTTCTTTTTCCGGCATGATTTGCACGTACATGGTCCAGCGCGGGAAGTCGCCCGCCTCGATGCTGTCGTACAGGTCGCGCAGGTTGCTCTCGCGGTCGCGACCGATCACCGTGGCCGCTTCGGCATCGTCCAGGTTCTGGATTCCCTGCTGCGTCTTGAAGGTGAACTTGATCCAGAAGCGCTCGTTGGCGGCGTTGATGAAGCTGAAGGTATGGCTGCCGAAGCCGTGCATGTGGCGAAAGCTCCTGGGAATGCCGCGGTCGCTCATGACGATCGTGACCTGGTGCAGCGCCTCGGGAAGGCTGGACCAGAAGTCCCAGTTGTTGTCGGCGCTGCGCATGCCGGTGCGCGGATCGCGTTTCACGGCGTGGTTCAGGTCCGGGAACTTGAGCGGGTCGCGCATGAAGAACACGGGCGTGTTGTTGCCGACCAGGTCCCAGTTGCCCTGCTCGGTGTAGAACTTCATGGCGAAGCCGCGGATGTCGCGCTCGGCGTCGGCCGCGCCGCGCTCGCCGGCAACCGTCGAAAAGCGCATGAAGAGATCGGTCTTCTTGCCGACTTCGGCGAACAGCAGCGCCTTGGTATAGCGCGTGATGTCGCGGGTCACGGTGAAGGTGCCGTAGGCGCCGCCGCCCTTGGCGTGCATGCGGCGTTCGGGAATCACCTCGCGGTCGAAGTGGGCCAGCTTTTCCAGGAACCACACGTCCTGGAGCAGGGCCGGTCCGCGCGGGCCGGCCGTCATGGTGTTCTGGTTGTCCACCACGGGGGCGCCCGCGGCGGTGGTCAGTTCTTTCATCACATCGTCCTCTGGTTGGATGGTGGCGCTCGGCCCGGTCCGGGTCAGCCGCGTACGAAGGCCAGCAGGTCGGCATTGACCTGCTCCTTGTGGGTATCGGTCAGGCCATGCGGCGCGCCGGGATACACGATCAGCTGGGCGTGCGGCACCAGCTTCTTCGAGGCACGCCCGGCTGCGTCGATCGGCACGATCTGGTCGTCGTCGCCATGGATGATCAGGGTCGGGATCGCGAACTTCTTGAGGTCGTCGGTGAAGTCGGTCTGCGAAAACGCCTTGATCGAGTCATAGGTGTTCTTGTGGCCACCCAGCATCCCCTGCAGCCACCACGACTGGATCAGGCCTTGCGACACCTTGGCGCCGGGCCGGTTGAAACCGTAGAACGGGCCGCTCGGGATGTCCAGGTAGAGCTGGGAGCGGTCGGCCAGCTGCCCCGCGCGGATGCCGTCGAATACTTCGAGCGGCAGGCCGCCGGGATTGGCCTCGGTCTTGAGCATCAGCGGTGGCACCGCCGAGATCAGGCCGGCCTTGGCGACCCGCCCGGTGCCGTGGCGGCCGATGTAGCGGGCCACCTCGCCGCCGCCGGTCGAGAAGCCGAGCAGCACCGCGTCCTTGACGTCCAGGTGAACGAGCAGCTCGGCCAGGTCGTCGGCGTAGTGGTCCATGTCGTTGCCGTTCCAGGGCTGGCTCGAACGGCCGTGGCCGCGCCGGTCGTGCGCGATGCAGCGGTAGCCCTGGTCGGCGAAGAAGATCATCTGCGATTCCCAGCTGTCCGAACTCAAGGGCCAGCCGTGGCAGAACACGATGCTCTGGCCGCTGCCCCAATCCTTGTAATAGAGTTCGACGCCTTCGGTGGTGGTGAACGTGGCCATGCGGTTACTCCTCGTGGTGTTGGTGGATATGGATCGACAGCGTGGACATGGGCGCTCCTGTCGGTGTGGATCGGTCGCGCGAAGACTGTCCCCAAGTGTAGAGAGACGCCTGGCGCGGGCGTGAGTGAATCGTCGTGAAAGCCGGCGGAGCGGGGCCGCGCGCGCAGGGTTTCACGCAATTTCACCCTCCGGGCGCTGCTTGCTGATTAGACTCGGTTTTTGTCGTCGACAACAGTGACCAAAGGAGGAACCATGAACGCGACCATCGATATTGCCGTCGCCGAGGGCAGCTTTTCCGCCTATCTCGCGCATCCAGCGTCCGGCCCCGCCGATGGGCGCGGGCGGCCCGCGCTGATCGTGCTGCAGGAGATCTTCGGCGTGAACGCGGGTATCCGCTCGATCGCCGCCGAGATGGCGAAACAAGGTTTCATCGTGCTGTGCCCGGACCTGTTCTGGCGCAGCGAACGCGGACTATCCATGCACGAAGGCGACCCGGCGCACCAGGAGCGCGGGTTCGCCCTCTATCGCGGCTACGACTTCGAGCGCGGCGTGGGCGACATCGCGGCCACCGCCGCCACCGCGCGCGCCCTGCCCGGATGCTCGGGGAAGGTCGGCGTCATGGGGTTCTGCCTGGGCGGGCTGCTGACCTTCCTGGCCGCCGCCGAGGACGGGATCGCCGACGCCGCCGTGGCCTATTACGGTGGCGGCACCGAGCGCTTCCTCGCGCGGGCGGCGCAGGTCCGCACGCCGCTGCTGATGCACCTGGCCGAAGAAGGCGAATACATCGGCAAGGACGCGCAGGCCGCCATCCACGCTGCGCTGGACGGGCAAGCCGGCGTGACGATCCATGCCTATCCCGGACAGTCGCACGCCTTCGCCCGGCCCGGCGGCGCCCACTTCGATGCGGCGTCGGCGGCGCTGGCCAACGGCCGGACCGCGGACTTCCTGCGGCGGCATCTCGGGTGACGCCAGGGCGTATCATATTTACATCTTGTCAAGCGCGCGCCAAAGGCTTAAGTTAACCGCTGGGGCGGCCCGACCGGCGCAAGATGCGTCCGGCGGCGTGTCCGCCGGCCAGCGACCCTATCGACATGCATACCGACACCGTATCCGACCAGCCGGCGAACCAGGGCGGCATGCCGCCCCGGCCAGCCGGGGTCGACTATGCCTTCGGGCGCTTTTCGCTCCATCCGGGGCGCAAGCTGCTGGCCTGCGACGGTGCGCCGGTGACGCTGGGCGGACGCGCCTTCGACCTGCTGGTGGCATTGGTCGCGCGCGCCGGCGACGTGGTAAGCCACCAGGAACTCGTGGCCGCGGTCTGGCCGCACGCCGTGGTCGAAGAAAACGGCTTGCGTGTGCATATGTCGGCGCTGCGAAAAGCGCTGGCCGAGACGCCGGCGGACCAATACATCATGACGGTGCTGGGACGCGGCTACCGCTTCGTCAAGCCGGTCTGCGCGGCGCCTGCGGCCGGCCACTCCCAGCCGGGCTGGTCGCCGCTGCCGCCCATGCCCGCCGTGTTCGACCGGCGCGCAGGGCTCGGTCGGCTGCTGGGCCGGGCCACCGTGGCCACCGAACTCGATGCGCTGCTGGCCGGGGCCGCGCTGGTGACGCTGACCGGGCCGGGGGGAATCGGCAAGACGGCCGTGGCCCTCGACTATGCGGCGACCCACGGCGCGCGCCATGCCGATGGCTGCCACCTGGTCGACTTCGCCGCGCTCGATGATCCCGCCCTGGTGCCGGCCGCCATCGGCAGCGCGCTCGGCATCTCCTTGCAGCAGGTCGATCCGCTGTCCGGCATCTGCAACGCGCTCGCTGCGCTGCACACCCTGCTGGTCTTCGACAACTGCGAGCACGTGCTGGGGGCGGCCGCCGAGTTTGCCGGACAGATCGTGGCCACCGCGCCGCGGGTCAGGGTGCTGGCCACCAGCCGCGCAGCGCTGGGCGTGGCCGGCGAAGCGGTGTACCGCCTGCCGCCGCTGGCTTTGCCCGCGCCCGACGCGGCGCCAGACTGCGCCGCGGCCAGCATGTCGCCGGCGGTGGCGCTGTTCGTCGAGCGCGCCCAGGCCAATTCGAGCGATTTCGTCCTCGACCCCGGCAATCTGCCCACGGTGCTCAGGCTGTGTCAGCAACTCGACGGCCTGCCGCTGGCGATCGAGCTGGCGGCGGCGCGGGTGGAGGCGCTCGGCGTCGAGGGGCTGGCCGCGCGCCTGGACGACATGCTGGGCCTGCTCACCCGCAGCCGGCGCCTGGCAAGCCCGCGTCACGCTGCGCTCGAGACCATGCTCGATTGCAGCCACCGGCTGCTCGGCGACGTCGAGCGCACCGTATTCAGGCGGCTGTCGGTGTTCCACGCCGCCTTTTCGCTGGAGTCGGCCGCGCTGGTCTGCGCCTTCGACACGCTGGCGCCGGCCCAGGTACTGGACGCCGTGCTGGCCCTGGCCGACAAATCACTGCTGACGGTCGACGCCGACCACCGCCTGGCGCGCTACCGCTTCCTGAATACCACCCGGCGCTACGCCGCCGCGCGCCTGGCCGCCAGCGGCGAAGGGCACGCATCGCGGCGGCGCCACGCCACGCACCTGTGCACGCTGTTCGGGCAGGCGCGCGCCGAGATCGACGAGCGCTCGCTGCCTCGCTGGTACCGGCGCTACGGTGGGCTGAGCGCCGACCTGCTGGCCGCCCTCGACTGGGCGTTCGGCAGCGGCGGCGAGCCGATGCTCGGACTCGCGTTGTGCGTCGCCGTGCCGCTGCCCATGATCGAATTGGGCATGGTCGACCAGTTCCGGCGCCGGCTCGACATGGCGCTCCAGGCGCTGGGCGCGCTGGTGGCGGCCGAAGCCGTGACGGACGGCGTCGAACTGGAGGCGCGGCTGCTGGCGGCGTGGACGCTCGCGACCACCCATGTCGCCATGCCGCCCGAGCAACGCATTCGCATGTACGCGCGGCTGGTCGACGCCGCACCGCGGGTGCGCGCGCCCGAGGCACGGGCGCTGGTGGCGAGCGCGCTGTGCGTGGGCGCGTTCATCGCCGGCGACTACGCGCGCATCGGCGCGGTCGCGGCGCAGGCGCGCCTGGACAGCACCGGGATGGCCGTGCTCGACCCGGCCGCGCGCGTGGCGCGGCTGCTGGCGACGCGCTGGGGCGCGCTCGGCCTGCATTTCCAGGGCCGCCATCGCGCGGCGCGCGAACAGGCCCTGCATACGCTCGATACCGACATGCCGGGCGGGCACAGCAATGTGCTGGGTCCGATTCCGCAACGGATCGTCATGGGTGTGGTGATGGCGCGCAGCGAGTGGATCACCGGCGAGGCCGACGTGGCGCTGGTACGCGCGCGGCAGATCGTCACCCTGGCCGAGAACGAGCACCCGTTCGCGCTGTCGCTGGCGCTCGGGCTGGCGCTGGCCCCGGTCGCGCTGTGGCGGGGCGACGACGTGCTGGCCCTGGAAACGCTGGAACGCCTCGAATCCCATGCGCGGCGCCATGCGCTCAGCTTCTGGAGCGAATGGGCCGTGCATCTGCGGCTGTCGATGGGCGACGCCGCGCCGGCCGGCGAGCATCAGCTGGCGGCCGTCCGTGAACTGGTGGCGGCCCAGCCGATGATGCTCGAGCTGCTCGCCACCACGCGGCCCGGTTTTCTGCCGCCAGCGGCGCTGGCCACGGCCGCGCGTGGACAAGAGACGTGGTGCGAGCCCGAATTGCTGCGCATCCAGGCCGAGTCCGCGCACGCGAACGGGGCGCCCCGTGCCAGCGTCGAGGCAGCTCTGGCGCATGCCATGGTGACCGCCCAGGCCCAGGGGGCGCTGGCCTGGGAGTTGCGCGCGGCGACCAGCCTGGCGCGCATCTGGGCCGCAGCCGGTCGACAGCGGCGGGCGGGCGAGCTGCTCGACGGCGTGCTGGGACGGTTCCACCAGGGTTTCGACACGGCCGACCTGCGCGCCGCGCGCGACTTGCGTGAACGTTTCGTCCAGGATCCGGATATCCCCGCCGTCCCGCTGTCGCCTGCTTGATCTGCCCCGGGTCGTGGCGCCAGGCTAGTCGAGCGCGCCGCGCGCGCGCCCCGGCGGCGCCGCCGGCAGCAGCAGGAGCCCCGCCAGGACGGTACCGGCGATGACTGCGACCATCGCCAGCGGCCCGCCGGCGGCCATCAGCGGCAGCAGCAGCAGCGGCGCGCAGGCCGCGCCGAAGCGGTTCATGGCCCAGGCCGTAGCCACCGAGGCCGCACGCCTGGTGGTCGGGAACACCTCCGACGCATACAGGTTCAGCACCGCCGCCGCCACCGTGGCGCAGACCATGAAACCGAGATTCGACGCCACCAGCAGCGCCGGCGACTCGGCCTGCACGAACAGCAGCGCCAGCAGCGCGCCGGCGCCCGTGGTCGCGGCCAGGGCGGTCTTGCGCTCGACCCGGTCGATTCCAAACGACGCGGCCAGCGTGCCCACGATCGGGCCCAGCGCGGCCAAGCCGACATAAAGCAGGGTATCGGCCAGCGCAAAGCCCTTGCGCGCCAGGATGGCCCCGGTCAGGATCGGAAACGCCACCGTCGACCAGGCCGACAGGAAAAACAGGGCCGACACCAGCAGCCAGCGGCGCCGCGCACTGGGTGGCGCCCCGGTAGCGGCTTGTGCCGGTGCGGCCGCGGGCGCCAGCGGCGCGCTGGCGGCAAGCACGGCGCGCGCGCGCGCCAGGCGTTCGCAACCGGCCCGCGCCGCCGCCGCGCGGCCGCGCGCCTCGAGCCAGCGCGGCGATTCGGGCAGCCAGGCGAACAGGAGGCCGGCGGCGGCGCTGCCGGCGCCGCCCAGGATGAGGCCCCAGCGCCAGGCCTCCAGGCCGAGGGGCTCGAGCGGCACCAGGGCCCGGATCAGGAAGGTCCCGGCGACCGGTCCCGTGAACCCGAAGGCCACGGTGGCCAGCATGAAGGCGCCGCGCCGCCGCGCCGGCAGCAGGTCGGCCAGGTAGGTAAACATGAGCGGCGGATAGCCACCCAGCGCGACGCCTGACAGCAGGCGCCACGCGGTGAGCTGGTCGGCGTCGCGGCTGGTCGCGGCGCCGAGCGAGGTCACGGCCAGGAACAGCAGCGCCGCCATCAGGCTGCGCTGGCGACCGATGCGGTCCGCCATCCATCCGAGCAGGGGCGCGCCGACCACGGCGCCCACATACACCGCCGCCAGCATGGCCGACAGCCGCACCGGCCCGGTGGCGTGGGGCGGCGCCGAGAATACCGCCGCAAGGGTGGTGCCGAGCGTTATCTCGAACACGTCGAAGGCGAATCCGATCGCGCACAGGCCAACCGCCAGGCAGTGCAGGGTTCCGACCGGCATCTGGTCAAGACGGCTGGCGACAGGCGTGGCGAGTTCAAGGGATGGCATGCATGTTCTCCGATTGCTGCGGGTATCGTAAATGCTTGTCCCCGGCCGCGGGCGGATGCAGAGGAATATTCACAAGGTTTCACGCCGCGCAGCTTCGCGGGGGCGTGGGGGCTGTCGACGCGGGATGCACGCTATTGGACCAGAACGCTTTTTCACAATAATTTATTGGTAAAGGGGCAATTTCCCGCTCAAAATGGTGGGTGCCATATGTTTCATGGGTAATCGTTGGGTGGTCGTGTATTCACTTGATGCGAAATAAGACAATGCTGCGGAGCGGAAGGTATTGGGTCTGCAACAGTCCAGGGGAGAACGAGCGGTGGCGAGGCACGATGCACGGGACGCGCAGGACACGTATGCCTTCGGCGCCTTCCGCCTGTTGCGCCAGGGGCGCCAGTTGTGCCTCGGGGCCACGCCGGTGCGGCTGGGCGGGCGGGCGATCGACCTCCTGGTGATGCTGGTCGAGCGGGCCGGCAAGGTCGTCAGCCGCGCCGAACTCGAACGGGCGATCTGGCCCGACAGCATCGTCGAGGACAGTTGCCTGCGGGTGCACATCGGGGCGCTGCGCAAGGCCCTGGGCGATGGCGTCGGCGAGCCGCGCTATATCGTCAATGTGCCGGGCCGCGGGTACAGCTTCATCGCGCCGGTATCGGTCCTGAGCGGCCTGCCGCCGGCGCCGGAAGCGGCGGGCGGCGCCACGCGTCCGCTGCCGCCGCGCCTGACCTCCATCCTTGGCCGCGACGAGGAACTGCGTCAACTGCGCGCGCGCCTCGCGCAGCGCCGTCTGGTCACCATCGTCGGCCACGGCGGGATCGGGAAGACCACGCTGGCGGTGTGCCTGGCCGCCGAGGTGCGGGCCGAGTATGCCGACGGGGCCTGCTTCGTCGACCTGGCGCCGCTGTCGGGCGGGGCCCAGATCCCGGACGCGCTGGCGGCGGCGCTGGGGATCGCGGTGGCTGGCGAAAGCGTGCTGCTGACCATCGAGCGCTGGCTGGCGCCGCGCCGCCTGTTGCTGGTGTTCGATAATTGCGAACACCTCATCGATCCGACTACCGCCTTCATCGAACAGGTGCTGCACATCGCGCCGCAGGTCGACGTCGTCGCGACCAGCCGCGAACCGCTCGATGCGGTGGGTGAATGGGTGCACCGCCTGGCGCCGCTCGCCTGCCCGCCGGACGATCCGGCGCTCGACGTCGAGCAGGCGCTGGCCTTTCCGGCGCTGCGCCTCCTGGCCGAGCGCGCCGGCGCGAGCATGGACACGTTCCAGCTCGGCGCGGCCGAGCTGCCGGCGGCGGTGAAGCTGTGCCGGCGTGTCGACGGCGTGCCGCTGGCGCTCGAATTCGCCGCCGCGCGCGTCGGCCTGCTCGGCATGCACGGGGTGATCGAGCAGCTCGACGACCGCCTGCGCCTGCTGGGCAGCGGCCGGCGCACGGTGCTGCCGCGCCACCGCACCCTGCGTGCGCTGCTCGACTGGAGCTATGAGCTGCTCACGCCCGCGGAACAGCATGTGCTGCGCTGCTGCGCGGTGTTCAGCGGCGCGTTTTCGCTCGATTCGGCGATCGCGGTGGCCGAGGATGGACCCGACAGCGGCGCCGACAGCGATGCCGAGGTGGCGCGCTGCGTGCTGGCGCTGGTATCGAAGTCCCTGCTGGCCGCCGACACGCGCGGGCCGGACGCCAGCTTCGCGCTGCTCGGCATCACCCGCGCCTACGCCATCGACAAGCTGGCCGACGATCCGGCGCGCGACCAGGTGGCGCTGCGCCATGCACGCCATACGGCGGCCCTGCTGGGCGAGTGCGAGCTGGCCTGGGAAACGCTCGATCAGTCGAGCTGGCTGGCGCGTGCCAGTCTCCTGGTCGGCAATGTGCGGGGCGCGCTCGACTGGGCCTTCGGCCCGGGCGGCGACCGCGAACTGGGCGCGCGCCTGGCCGCATCTTCGTGCATCCTGATGTCGGGAGTGGTGCGCGAGCCCGAGCTGCGGCGCTATGCGGCGCAAGCCCTGGAAGCCATCGGCGCGGGGGCATCGGCCAATCCGCTCGACGAAGTGCGCCTGCGCTCGGCGTTGTCGATCACCGAGCTTCCCGCCGACCCGGCCCGGCCCGGCGGCGCGCCCGACTGGACACCCTTCGAGCGCGCCTTCGACCACGCGGTGAGCGGCGGCAGCGCCATCGAAATGGCCGAGGCCCTGTACGACGCCTTCGTGCGCTGCTATGGCGCGGGCCAGTACGCCGCGGCGCAGGAATACGCGCAGCGGATGCGGCAGGTCGCCGAACAGGCCGGACACACACGCTCGCTGCTGGTCGCGCGGCGCGCCCTGGCCCAGTGCTGGCACATGCTGGGCCAGCATGAGTCGGCGACCGTGCTGGCGCGCGAGGTGCTCGGGGCGCCGGGCGGCAAGTCGCCGCTGCGCATGACCAGCCCGATCGATCGCGGCGTGTCGATGCGCATACTGCTGGCGCGGACCGCGTGGTTGCAGGGCCGCGGCGGCGAGGCGGCGGCGATCGCGCGCGACGCCCTCGACCTGGCGGCCAAGGACCGGGCGCCGGTATCGCGCGCCTGCGCGGTGGCGCTTGGGGCCTTGCCGGTGGCGCTCTGGCGCGGCGACGACGCGTGGGCCGGCGAACTGGCCGCGCACCTCGCGGATCTGGCCGAGCGCAACGCGCTGCAGTACTGGGGCGGCTGGGCCCAACTGTACCGCCAGGTGCTGGTGGCGCGTTCGAGCCGGGCCAACGATCTGTCGTGCTCGACCTGGGAGATGGACCCCAAGCAGGGCGACCACCTGGCCACCTACTGGAGCGCCCTGGCCGACCACCAGGCCAGGCTGCGCTGCGAGCGGCGCTTGGTCGCATGGTGCGCGCCCGAGGTATGGCGCGCCAGCGCTGAACAGCTCTTGGGCGCAGGTACAAACCAGGAGGGCGCGGCCCAGGCGTTGTTCCTGCGCGCCCTGGACGAGGCGCGCCGGCAAGGCGCGCGCGCGTGGGAATTGCGCTGCGCGACCAGCCTGGCGCGCCTGTGGCGGGAGTCGTCCGACCGCGCGCGCGGCGCGGCGCTGCTCGAGCCGATCGTGCAGGCATTGCACGCACACCACGACGGCGCCGACCTGCGCGCCGCCTTGACAGTCCTGGAGGCATCATGACAATGATTGCTGGCGGCGTGGCAGCCCTGGCCGCCGTGACCGATGATGGCGATACGCTCGCCATCGGCCCGTTCGAGCTGGCGCCGGCGCGCCAGGCGGTGCGGCTGCGCGGCGCGGTGCTGGCGCTGGCGCCGGGCGAGGCCGCGTTGCTGGCGGCGCTGGTCGAACGGCGCGGCGCCGTCGTGCCCGAGAACGTGCTGGTGCGCTTTTGCGCGGCGCCGGCCGGCGCGGGCGGGCTGTACGAGCGCGTGGCCGCCGTCAACCGCGCGCTGGCCGTGCACGCGCCAGACATCTATGCGATGCAGGTCGGCGCCGGCTATGCGCTGAAGCTGCCGGTGGGCGATGCGCCGCGGCGGGTGCTGTTCGGGCGCGCCGCGGCGCTGGCGGCGCTCGGCCGCCTGCTGGCTGCAGAGCGCCTGGTCTCGATCGTCGGTCCCGGCGGCATCGGCAAGACCAGCGTTGCGCTGGCGCTGGCGCAACAGGCCGGGGTGCGCGACGGCGCCCATGTGCTCGACCTGGCCGCCATGCCCGACGCGCGCCACTTGTTGCCGGCGCTGGCCCAGGTGCTGGGCATGCCCGACGGCGCCACGGGCCGCGAGCGCGACCTGGCGCAGCGCTTCGGCGCGCTGCTGGCTGGACGCAGCACGCTGCTGGTGCTCGACGGCTGCGAGCATATGATCGATGCCGCGGCGGGCGCGGCCGAGCTGTTGCTGGCGGCCGCGCCCGGCGTCACGGTGCTGGCCACCAGTCGCGAGGCGCTGCGCGCCGACGGCGAGCGGGTGTACCGGCTGGCGGCGATGGGCGTGCCGCCGCCTGGCGCCAACGCGTCCGAGATACGGACCGCGCCGGCCGTCAGGCTGTTCGCGGCGCGCGCCTTTGGCGAGCGCGACCTGGCGCCGGACGAGCTCGATCCGGTCGCCGCCCTGTGCCGCGGCCTCGACGGCTTGCCGCTGGCGCTGGAGCTGGCGGCGGCACTGACCCCTTCTCTGGGACTCGAGGCGCTGGCCTTGCGGCTGGACCAGCACCTGCTCGACCGCGATCCACAGGCGGCGAACGAGGACCTGGACGGCATGCGCAGTCGCCACCTGAGCCTGGGCGCCATGCTGGCCTCGAGCTATGACCTGCTCGGGCGCGACGAGCAGGCCGTATTTCGCCGGCTGTCGGTGTTTCGCGGCGGCTTCACGCTGGACGCCGCCGCGGCAGTGGCGGGCGACCCCGGACTAGCCCTCGAGGATGTCAAGGAAATCGTCATCGGCCTGATGGCCAAGTCGCTGGTGAGCGTCGCCCCGGAACCGGGCGCCCGGCCGCGCCTGCTGGACACGACACGCGCCTACGCCGCGCGGCTGCACGCGGCCGACGCCGACCGGGCGGCGGTGCGCGCGCGCCACGCCGACTGGCTGCGCACGCTGCTCGAGAGCGCCCATGGGGCCTGGATGACGATGGGCCGCGAAGCCTGGCTGGCCAGTCACGCACCGTGGCTGGATGACTTGCGCGCCGCGCTCGACTGGACCTTCGGCGCCGACGGCGACGGCATGCTCGGGGTACGCCTGACGGCGCTCGGCTTCCCGCTGGCCGAGCAGGCCGGCGCCGGGCTCGAGTTCGGCGGCCGGGTCGCACAGGCACTGGAGGTTCTTTCCGGCACGGCCGAGCCAGCACCACTGCTGCGGCTGCGCCTTGCCGGGTTCACCTGGGACAGCCGGAGCGAAGCGGGCGGCAGCGTGAGCTCGGTACTGCGCGCACACGCCAACGCCCTGCACGACGTGCGCGCGCACAGCGAGGCGCAGATCGCCAGTGGCGTCCTGATGGCGCGCTGGTGCGTGGCTTTCGGCAGCGCAGATTACCCAGCGGCGCTGGCGACCGCCCACGACATGGCCCAGACGGCGCGCGCCCAGGACGATCCCGTGCTGGCCCAGCTCGGCCGCAAGGCGCTGTCGCAATCGCTGCATTTCATGGGGCGCCACGAGGAAGCGCTGGCGGCCGCGCAGGCCGCTGTCGGCGGCGCCTGCAGCGTGCCGCTCGGCTATGTCACGTCCCCTGTGCCGACCCGGGTCGCGGTAGGCATCGTCATGGCGCGCACGCACTGGCTGGGCGGCGATGCCGCGCGCGCCGCCAGCGCCTGCGCCGACGCCATGGCGCGCGCCGAGGCCGAGCGGCCGATGACGCAGTGTCATGTGCTTGCAATGGCCGCGCTGCCGATTGCGCTGTGGGCCCGCGACCTGGCCGCCTGCGAGCCGCTGCTGGCGCAGCTGGAACAGCATGCGCGCCGCTACTCGTTCGGCCTGTGGCACACCTGGGCCGCTTTCTACCGCGACGTGCTGGCCTGCATGGCGCTGGCGCCCGGTGCCGGGCGGCGCTCGCTCGCGCTGGCGTGCGCCGAGCGCATCGCCGCGCGCGACGGCAAGCAATCGGACCACCTGGCGACCTTCGATCCCGACTTCCTCGCGCCGGCGGCGCTCGAGCGGGTGCTGGCCGGGCGGGTTGGCTGGTGCGCCCCGGAAACGCTGCGCGCCCATGCGGGACACCTGCTGGCCGATGGCGACGGGAAAGGGGCGCGGGCGATGTTACGGCGGGCCCTGGCGCTGGCCACGGAGCAGGGAGCACTGGCCTGGCAGCTGCGCATCGCCGACTGGGAGGCCGTGCACGGACCCGCGTGAAGGATGGCCAGGCCGCGACGGACGCCCGCCGGCGGGCCTGCGGCGGCGCGCGGAGGATGGAATCCGCCTGGCATCGATTTCACACATTTTCACTCCAGTTTTATGACCTGTCTCATATCATGAGGGTATTGCCAACCATTTAGAGGCAAGCTGATGGAGGTGCACCCGATTTCCCCGCCACCGGACGACATGGCGCTCGCGTTTGGTCCTTTCGTCCTGTCGCCAGGGGCGCGCGCGCTGCGCCGCGACGGCGCCCCGGTCGCGTTGGGCGAGCGCCCCTTCGACCTGTTGCTGCTGCTCGTCGCGCGGGCGGGCGACGTCGTCGGCAAGCGCGAGATCAGCGCGCGCCTGTGGCCGGGCGATGACGCCGAGCGCAGCCGCCTGCGCGCACACGTCGCGCTGCTGCGGCGCGTCCTGGGCGAAGGCGAGCTTGGCCGGCGTTATATCGTCAACGTCCCTGGGCGCGGCTATGCGTTCGTGGCGCCAGTGCGGCGCCAGCCGGTGGCGCGGCCCGTGCTTGCCCCGGCCCTGCCCACGCCCGTCGTGCGCTCGCTGCCGTCGACCAGCATGCCGGTGCTCGGCCGCGAGGAGGCGGTCGCCGCCCTGGTCGACGCAATACGCGCACGCCGACTGGTGACGGTCGTCGGCGCCGGCGGCCTGGGGAAAAGCATGACGGCGCTGGTGGCCGCGGCCCGGCTGGCGCCCGAGTTCGCGGGAGGCGTCGCCTATGTCGACCTGGCCACGCTGGCCGATTCCGGCAGGCTCGCACAGGCGGTCGCGGCGGTGCTGGACGCCGGACCCGTCGGAACGCTGGCCGAGCTGTGCGCCGTGCTGGACGGACGCCGACTGCTGCTGGTGCTGGACAATTGCGCCCACATGACCGATTCGGTGGCGCTGCTGGCCGAGGGCGTGCTGGAGATGACGACCGACGTCCGCCTGCTTGCCACCAGCCGCGAAGCCTTGTGCCTGCACAGCGAATGGGTTTACCGTCTGGCGCCGCTGGCACCGCCGCCGGCCGCACCGCTACCCGAACAGGCACTGACGGATCCGGCCCTGCGCCTGTTCGCGCTGCATGCCGGGGTGCCGGCGCTGAGCGCCTGCGAGCTGACGGACGTGGCGGCGCTGTGCCGCGAGCTCGATGGCAATCCGCTGGCCATCGGGCTGGCCGCGGCCAGGGCCGCAGCGCTTGGTATCGTGGCCATCGGCGGCCTCGAGACCCTGTTCCCGGCGGACGAAGACGCCGCGAACCTCGGCGCTGGCCGCCACCGCTCGCTGGACGCCATGCTCGACTGGAGCTGGCGGCTCCTGGCCGCGCGCGAGCGCACGGTCCTGGCGCGCCTGTCGGTGTTTCGCGGCCCCTTCGGCCTCGGCCTGGCGGCGCAGGTGTGCTCCTGCGGCCAGCTCGACGCCAATGGCGTCGCCGACAGCATTCTCGTGCTGAGCCAGCGCTCGCTGGTCGAGGTCGAGGATGCCGATCCGGCGCCACGCTACCGCCTGGTCAACACCACGCGCGCCTATGCGCGGCGCCGGCTCGCACGCAGCGGCGAACTGGCGGCGCTGGCGCTGCGTCACGCGACGGCCATGCTGGCGTTGTACCGCGCCGCCGACGCCGACCTGCACCGGATGGGCGGCGCCGCCTGGCGCGAGCGCTACGGGGGCGCCATCGACGATTTCGGCGCCGCGCTCGACTGGGCGATGGGAGACCAGGGGGCGCCGGCGCTCGGTGTCGAGCTGGCGGCCTCGGGCTGGTTCGTGATGATCGAATGCGGCCGTGTCGAGACCCACCGGCGCCACGTGCGGCTGGCGCTCGACGCGCTGGCGCACTTGCGCCAGCCACCCGCGGACCTGGAGCTGCGCTTGCTGGTGGTCCATGTGCTGCTGCTGGGCCTGTGTCACGCGGACCCGATGGACGCGGCGCCGTCGATAGTACGGCTGGAGACGCTGGCGCGCACGACCCAGCCGCGGATGGCGGTGCAGGCGCTGCATGCGCTGGCGGGATGGACGATGAGCCAGGGTGAATATGGCGTGGTGCGAAAAATTGCCGAACGCATGGCGCCGCTGGCGGGTGGGCTGAGCGATTCGGGCGCGCTGCTGCTGGCCTACCGTTTCCGGGCCCAGGCCTTGCATTGCCTTGGCATGCACGGCGAGGCGGCGCGCACTGCCGGCGCCGTGATCGAAAGCCCCACGGTGCAGCGCCACGTGCATTACCTGGGGCCGGCGCCGCGCACCTTGCCGATGCTGGCGGTGCTGGCCAGGACCGCCTGGATCCAGGGACGGCCCGACCAGGCCTGGGCGCAGGCGCAAGAGGCGCTGGCGCTCGCCGAAGGCGGCCACCCGTTCGCCACCTGCTTCGCGCTCGGCATGGCGGCGCTGCCGGTCGCCCTGTGGCGCGGCGACCGAGCGCAGGCGCGCGCGTTGCGCGAGCGTCTGGGCCGTGAAATCGACGATGGTGCCGCCAGCTACTGGCGGCCCTGGCGCGATGTGCTGGCGCCGCTGCTCGAGCGTGAAGCCGCGACGCTGGCGCCCGGGATGCTCGCTGCGCTGCCGGTTCCGCTGCGCGACCTGCTCGCGACCGTCGATCCGCGCCTGGTCGACGCGGCCAGCTTGCGGCGCGTGCGCAGCGGGACGCTCGGCTGGTGCGCGCCTGAAGTGTTGCGCGCGCATGGCGAGCGCCTGCTCGGGGCCGGCGCGGCCGACCACAGGGCAAGGGCGCTGGCCGAGGGCTACTGGCTGGCCGCGCGCGCGCTGGCGCGGCGCCAGGGCGCGGCGGGCTGGGAGCTGCGCATCGCCACCGGCCTGGCTGCACTGTGGGACGGGACGACGCGCGAGGCCGAAGGATGGACGGAGCTGCGTGCGATCAGCGCACGCTTTGCCCAGGGCGCGTGCGGCGCCGACGTGGAGCGCGCCCGCACGCTGCTCAAAGGCGCGGACCGTGCGGCGCCCACCTTTCCCTGCCGCGCACGGCTGGCGATTGCCTGAAGGGGACAGGCGCGCGGCATGCCGGTTGCCTCGCGTCCGCTTGCTTCATGCCCGCTTGCTTCACGCCCACTTGCTTAACATCCGCTTGCTTCACGCCCGCTTGCTTCAGGCCCACCTGTTTCACACATCTTCACAGCCGCGCACACGCGCCGCGTCTAGCATGTCAGGCATTGCAACGAGCAAGGCGTGCGACGATGACGACTTCAAGCATGGGCACGATACCGGCGGGGCCGCCACGCTCTACCCGCGGGGCGCCGGCGGCGGTCGCGCTGGCCATCGCGGCCGGGACCGGCACCGGGATGGCACCGGCCGTGCTGGCCCAGCCGCCGGCATCCGAAGCGGCCCCGAGCCCGCTGCCCGAGGTCGTCGTCAGCGCCGAGCGGGTCAGCACCCTGGCGCGCACCACGCCCGTCTCGGTGGGCGTGGTCGACGCGCGCGAGATCGAGGCCAAGGGCGTGCTCGACCTGCAGGACGTGGCAGGCGTGGTGGCGGGGGTGTCGGTGCCGAACGGCTTCTCGAACATGCCGCAGGCGGTCGCCATCCGCGGCGTCGGGGCGTCGCTGCCGGCCATGAGCCAGGCGGTCGGCATCTACCTCGACGACGTGCCGCTGGTGCGTGGCTACGCGACCTCGGTCTGGGACTTGCCGGACATCGAACGCATCGAAGTGCTGCGCGGACCGCAAGGCACGCTATACGGCCAGAACTCATCGGGCGGCGCGGTCAAGTACGTGACCCGCGCGCCCGAGGCAGAGCGGGCCGCCTGGGTCGCCGTCGCTGCCGGCAACCCTGGGGCGCGTGAAGCGCGCGCCTACCTCAACGGCGCGCTCGGGCGCCCCGGCCTTGCCGGCAGCCTTGGCCTGTCGGGCCGCCGCACCGACGGCTTCGGCTACAACGCGGCGATCGAGCGCGACGTCAACCGGCTCGACACCGCGCAGTTCCAGGCCAAGCTGCGCTGGGCCGGCACGCCCGGCCTGGACGTGGTGCTGGCGCTGGACGGCCTGCGCGACCGCTCGGACAACAACACGCTCAATTACCCGCTCAACCATCCGCGCGCGGCGCCGCGCACCACCTTCACGACCGCCGGCATGGACGCGTTCCGGCGCATCGCCGGCGGCGGATCGCTGCGGCTCGTCAAGCGGCTGGCCGGTGGCCTCGAACTGCGCTCGATCACCGGCTACCGGCGCTATCGCGACGATCCGCTCCAGGCCGATTTCGGGGGCCTGGAAACGGCGCGCCTGACGATCGACCAGAAGGTGGAGCAGGAGGCGTTCTCGCAGGAGCTGCAGCTGCAGGGGCGCGGCCCGCGGCTGGCCTGGACCGCCGGGGCGATGCTGGTGCGCGACGAGTTCGAATTCCTGCGCCTGACGCATGCGCAGCCGCTGGCAGCGCCGGCCCCGATCCATTCGGATGCGGCGACGCGCCAGGTGACGCGCGACCTTGGCCTTTACGCCCAGGGCCGGCGCGCATTCGCTGGCGGTATCGGCCTCACCCTCGGCCTGCGCGCCTACCAGACGCGCCAGACCGGCAGCAACGGCTTCTGGCGCGTCGATGGCGCCGGCGTGCGCACCCAGCAGATCTACCGTGTGGACGACTTGTCGACCCGCAGTGCCGGCGTGCTGCCGCGCATCGCCGTCGACTACCAGTGGACCGGCGCCACCTACCTGTACGCGAGCTATGCGCGCGGCGAGAAGTTCGGCGGCTTCAACCGCGCGGCCGAATCGCTGGCGTCGGCGCGCCAGGCCACCGACCCGGAGCGGGTAAGCACCTTCGAAGCCGGCCTGAAGGGACGGTATGCGGGGGGCAAGGCCACACTGGCGCTGGCGCTGTTTCGCAACGATTACCACGATTATCTGGCGGGCCTGACCGGCGTGCGCATCGGCGGCATCCAATTGACCGACACGGTCCTGGTCAACGCCGGCCGGGCCAGCAGCCATGGCGTCGACCTCGACCTGGCGGTGGCGCTCGCGCCGCGCACGCGCTGGACCGTGTCGCTCGAAGCCCTCGCGTCTCGCTTCGACGAGTTCGCCAATCCGGGCGGCGCCGAGGCAGGGGATTATGTCGGCAACGCGCTGCCCAACGCACCAAGGCTGAGCGCGATCAGCGGCGTGAGCCACGTGCAGCCGCTGGCCGGTGGCGGCTCGCTCACGCTCGACCTGTCGGCAAAGTATGTGCGCGGCCATTATTCGGACGTGTCGAATGCCGCCCGGCTCGCCGTGCCGGCCCAGACCTACGTGAACCTGGCGGCCAGCTACCGGACGGCGGCGCGCGACTGGACACTGTCGCTGCGGGTCAGGAACCTGCAAGATCGGGCCTACCCGACGCTGCGCACCTTCATCGCGCCGCTCGGCATCGATTCTGCCTATTTCAACCCGCCGCGTACCGTTTTGCTGACCGCGCGCCGTGATTTCTGAGGCGGCGCGCGGCGTGCCTAGCGCGCGGTGACCTCGTCGGTCGTGCGCATGGCGGCATACGCAAACCCGAGCGCCGCCATGAAGGCGGCGTGGGCATGCGCCGCCGGCACCTTGACCCCGTCGAATTCCAGGTCGCGCGAGGCGCAGGCGTCGTGCACCACAGTGACCTTGAAGCCGAAGTCGTTGGCGGCGCGGGTGCAGGCGTCGACGCACATATGGCTCATGGCGCCGCAGATGACGACTTCGTCGACGCCGTGGCCGCGCAGGATGTCCAGCAGGGCGGTGTCGCGGAAGGAGTTGATGTGGTGCTTGAGCAGCACGGGCTCGCCTTCGACCGGCGCGGCCGACGGGTGGATCGCGGCGCCCTCGGAGCCGGGCGCGAAAAAGGGCGCGCTGGCGGCGTCGGGGAATTCGTGGCGGATGTGGACGACCGGCGTGTCGCGGCTGCGGTAGTGGCTCAGCAGGCGCCCGACATTGGCGCTGGCCGCCTCCATCCTGGCCAGCTCCCAGCGGCCGTCGGGAAAATAGTCGTTTTGGACGTCGATGACGATCAGGGCTTGCTTGCTCATGATGATTCCTCGTGGTGGTGGTGGGGGTGGGTGGTTGCGGAAATGGCGGAAAATTGCTCGAGCAGGTGCTCGGTCGCGACCAGCTGGTGGGCATAGCTGGAGGCATTGAGGTCGTGGGCGGCGCGCAGCGCGGCGTTGCTGAAGGCGGCGGTGGCGTCGTGCACCAGCGTGACGTGGTAGCCCAGCTCGGAGGCGGCGCGTCCGGTGCCCTCGATGCAGGTGTTGGCGACCAGGCCCACCAGCACCACATGGGTGACGGCGCGCTGGCGCAGTTGCAGGTCGAGATCGGTATTGGCGAAGCCGCTGCTGGACCAGTGTTCCTTGACCACCAGCTCGCCCGCCAGCGGGCCGATGGCGGGATGCCACTCGCCGCCCCATTCGCCGCGCTGGAACACGAGGGCGCGCGCGCTGCCGGCCTGGTAGGGCGTGGCGAAGCGCCAGGCGTCCAGGTCGCCCGGCGCATAGCGGTGGTGCGGCACGGTCACCACCGGAATGCCGGCCGCGCGCGCGCCCTTGAGCACCGCGCTCAGGTTGCCGTGCAGCCTGGCCGCATTGCGCGTGGTGGCGATGCGCGGCCACAGCTTGCCGCCTTCGGACAAGAAGTCGTTATAGGGGTCGACCAGCAGCAATGCAGTGTGGCCGCGCGCCAGTTCGCTCTCGTTCATGCTCGCCCCCGGATGTGATTGACGGCTGCTACTGGTTGACCTTGCCCGGCAGCGTCAGTTTCCCGGACGCGACCTTGAACACGTCCGCCACGCACAGCAGCGGGCTATGGACGCTGGCGTTGACCCGCAGCGCCGCCGTGACGCCGTCGAAGCCCGCCGCCTCGACCACGCCGATATCGTCGAACGGCACCTTGACCTCGAGCGACTCGGCCCTGAACAACGGGCTCCAGCCGGGACTGTCGAGCAGGATCGGAAAGCCGGGCCAGGTCTTGGGCAGGCGCGGCTTGGCGCCCTCGGGGATGTCGACCACCTTCAGCGCATCCTTGCCGCAGGCGTCGTCCTTGGTCAGCACCACCCAGTGCGAATGCCACAGGTTGCCGTCGTTGCCGAGGTCGCCGTCGCCGTTCTCGTCGTACAGCGGGGTGTCGTCGAAGTCGGGATGCGACGTGACGGCAAAGGCCAGGATGCCGGCCCGGCTTTCGAAGCCGACCACATAAGGATCGATGGTGGTGGGCCAGACATACGAGAACACGGTGCTGCCGCCCAGCTTGCCCGACTTGGCGGGATAGGTCTTGCCAGCCTTGCCGGACACCGCCACGTGGAAGGTGGCGATATTGCCCTCGGTGGTGATTTTCGTGTGGATGATGTCATAGTCGGCCTTGACCCCCCTGGCGCCGGTGCTCTGGATCCCGCCCTTGTGGCTTTCGTGGGCGGCAGCGGTGCAGGCGGCAAGGGCAAGGGTAGCGGCGAGGATGGTGCGCGTTGCGGTCATGATGGATCCCTGTTGGTCTGTATAGTCATGAGGTGTGTTGCAGCGACTGCCAACGAGCTTATGCGCCCCGCATCCTGCCGGCTGTAAAGACGTGTGATGAAATGTTCCTCTAGGGCGCTGCCGCCACCAATGGGAGAGACCGGATGCTTGCGCCGGAACGGGCGCACGCCGTTTCACGAGGATTTACTGTGGCGGCGCGTGGTCCGACCTTAGTATCGATGCATGGTCCGGGGCAGACGCGCCCTGGCGATCCACCAGGGAGATGCGCCATGAAAGTCAAGGATTCCGTCGTACTCATCACCGGGGCCAATCGGGGCCTGGGCCGCGCCTGGGCCCGGCTATTGCTCGAAGCCGGCGCGCGCCAGGTCTTCGCCGGCGCCCGCGATCCGCGCGCCATCGACCTGCCCGACGTGATTCCCCTCGAGCTCGACATCACCCGGCCGGAACAGGTGCGGCGCGTAGCGGCCGAATGCGGCGAAGTGACCCTGCTGGTCAACAATGCCGGCATCGTGCGCGGGGGCGACCTGCTCGACGACGAGGCGCCCGAGCGTGCCAGACAAGAGCTCGACACCAACCTGTTCGGCACCCTGGCCATGTGCCGCGCCTTCGCTCCCATCCTCGGCGCCAACGGCGGCGGCGCCATCGTCAATGTGTTGTCGGTCCTGAGCTGGATCAGCATCCCGGGCGGCGCCACCTACAGCATCTCCAAGGCGGCCACCTGGTCGATGACCAATGGCGTGCGCATCGCCCTCAAGCGGCAGGGCACGCAGGTGGTCGGCGTGCATGTCGCCTTCATGGATACCGACATGACCGCCGGCATCGATGCGCCGAAGGCGTCGCCGCTGGACGTCGTGGCCCAAACCCTCGCCGCCCTCGAGGCCGGGCAAGACGAAGTGCTGGCCGATGCGCTCACGCGCGATGTCAAGCGCGGGCTTTCGCTCGAACGGGGCATCTATCTCGATGCCGCGGGCTGATTCCGGCGCCATGCAATCCGGGCTGGCCGATCGGCCTGCGGTGGTCTACAGTGAATCAAGGTGGCCGGCCGTCCCGGCAGCCACGTCGCCAGGAGCGAACAGATGAGCATTTCTTACCTGCGGGTTGCGCAGACACGCCAGCATCCGAGCGAGCGCCTGCAGGCGCGTCGCAACATCCTGCGCGACGCGCATGACGAGAATGCGCTCGACGAAGCGCTGGCCGAATCCTTCCCGGCCAGCGACCCGGTCGCCGTCGCCATCAGTACGGCGGTCCCCGGGCGGGCGTGCGCTACGCCCTCGCGCGACAAGCCGTCCTGAGTGCAAGCGCGCGCCCTCATCCGTGACGAACCCTGCACTTGGTCGCCCGGCATCGGAAGCCAGGCGGTTTCCGTCGCTCCCGGCAGGCGGTGGCGGGGCATCCAAGAACCAAGATTGCCGGGTCTACGACCATCACCATCGACGGCAGGGCGGCATCGCCAATCCCAGCCGGTCCGGACACATGTGCCGGCCCATCTGGACATGCCGCAGATCGAGTGATGCGGCTTGCTATCCCAGATCCGCCAGGCGCGGGCCGGAATGCGCGGCGTGGGCGAAATCGGCATCACGGGCACGATGGCGGCGATCGCGATCGCGGTCTGCAACGCCTGCGGCAAGCCGGTGAGACCTGCCGATCACGCTCGACAAGCTGCTGCGATGCGGCTGCGGGGGCGGCCCGCCCTTATTTCGAGATGCGCAGGATGGAAGACGCCAGGCGCGAAAAGCAGGGCGTCAGGTCGGCGTCGGTCGCCGCGTAGCAATACATGCCGACCGGCTGGGACGGGTTCTGGCAGCGCGCCGGCGCGTCGGGGGTGTTGGCCATGCACTTCAAGATCGTCTCGCCGTTGCTGGTCGTATCGCTGGCCACGACCTCCTTCAGGCCCGCGCCGAAACCCAGCGTGAACACGTAGACGCCTTCGCTGCGCGCCTTCGCCGCCACGCTCTCGGCGAGGTTGCGTGATGCGCGAAGGATATTGCGCTCGAATGCGGCAGGCGTGCTGATATCGGCGGTGACCTGGCGCGGCGTGTTCGTCACCACGGCAAACTCGCGTACCGAGCTGCTGCGTCCGTTGTACCAGTCCGGCAGGCGACGCACCGCCGGCACCGTCTCGGTGCGCCAGGTAAGAAACGAAAAGGACGATCTCCAGACCTTGCAGCCTTCGGTGATGACGCGCGGTTGGCTCGACGCGAGGTTGGACAGGCCGCCGTCGTTGAGCACGCGGTCGAGCGCGCCCGCGGTCTTGCAATCGTTGGCGTTGATGAATTCGGGCAGGGCCCCGAAGGATGTCGGCGCGCCGTCCGAGAAGAAAACGATGACCCGCATCGTCGAGCGGTTGCCCGAGGGAACCGAGTTCAGCTGGCGGCGCGCTTCCCACATGCCTTCGAAGGACGAGGTGCCGCCGTCGAAGACATAGCCATTGATGGCGCGGTTCATGGCGGGGCGGTCGAATCCGCGCTCCGACGGCTTGATGGGACTATCCGTTTCGACGCCGGCGGCGAAGTGGATCAGCGCTACCCGGTCCTGGGTCACGTTGAACCGGTTCAGGAAGCTCGTCGAGGACGACTTGACGGTGGCCGCGGAAGTCTTGAGCGATCCCGAGGTGTCGATCACCAACGCCATGTCCAGGTCGTTGCGGATGGTCTGCGCCGACGCCACTGGCGTCAACGATTCGAAGCCCAGTACCTGCATGATCGACACCGGCATTTTCGCATCGGCGGTGACGTCGATCACCGCCTGGCCCCCATTGAACGTCACGCTGGTGTTCAGGATCCTGGGTGACGACAGCAGATAATTGGTGGGGATATTGGCGGCAAAGAAATCCTTTGCCGCGGCGACCGCGTTGTCGATCTGCTCTTTCTGGTTGGCGCCGGTCGTAACCGCGCGGGCGCCGGCCAGCGCGGCCGAATCGACCGCCGCATTCAGGCGCGCCTTGACCAGGTAGGCCAGGCCGGCGTCGATCGCCAGGCCGACCACCCCAAGGAGGACCATCATGGAAATGGCCACCATGATGGCGATTGCGCCGCGCTGGCGGTAAAGAATCGGGGACATATCAGAATACGCTCATGGAATACAGGTCGGGCCCGAACACGGGAAGGGCATTCTTGCCGAACGTGAAGGCATTGACCAGCATGTCGAATTTGTAGAAGGTCTCGACCACGTACACGATCTCGCCATCGTCGAGTTTGCCGGTCAGCACGGCTGCGGCCGGCCGCGACGTGCCGCTGATCGACGTGCATTTGCCGCGGTTGTTCCAGGCGTTGCAGGCGTGGATGCGGCTGGCCGGCTGGTAGCTGCTCCTGCGGGCGCCGAGATTGCGGGCGGCGTCGTCCCAGCGGTACTGGTCCAGCACGACGCTGCGGGTCGTGCCCACGCCCATCACGCGCGTGATGACCATCATTCCCTGCTGGTTGACGTTGAGCGGCGGCGCGCTGGCCATCACGGCGTAGATGATGTCCTGGCTGCCGTCCTCGAGGTCGGTGCTGCCGCGCGCGGCCAGGTTGGCGCCTTCGCGCGCGATATTCGTCATGATGATGTTCGCCTGCAGCGCGCGGGCGCCGTCGATGGCGCACAGGGCCAGGATCACCAGCATGGGCAGCAGCAGGGCAAGCTCGACCGCGGCAATGCCGCGCTGCCGGCAGCGGTTTTTCGGTACAGTAAGGCCAGCGCGCCCGGCTTCCGTGGGCATCACGGGAAGATCTCGTTGCGCATGGTGGCCGCCACCGTGAAGCGGTAGACGCCATTGGTGAAGAAGCTCGACAGCAGCGGCGTCGTCACCGGCCAACCACAGTCGAGCTGGATGACGACGATGTCGCCAGGCGCGCCGAACATGCCGTTATTGAACGTCGTGGTCGAATACCTGGTGCCGTTGACCGAGATCCGGGGATCAAGGCGCTCGTACATGCCGAGCGCGTTGTTCTGGATCTTGGCGATGACGTTGGCGTAGCGCTGCTGGTTGCCGGTCGCCGATTCGGCGTTGCGGCCCGTGATCGCGAAGCGGGCGCCCTCGCGCACCGCATATTGCATCGTGAGCGTGGCGAAGAACATCATGCTCAGCTCGATGATCGCAACGAGCACCAGCAAGAAGACCGGTGCGATGATCGCCATCTCGACGAGTGTGGCGCCGGATTGACGGCGGGGCGTGGAATACATCGTTATTCTGGCAATTTTACGGAAAGTGGCAGGGCGTATGCGGTAAGCTTCGGGGATTCTACAGGGCAAAAATCATTTCCCGTGTCGCTATTAAAAATGATTCAACGCCTTTGTCGGCGCCATACAACATGACTTGGTTAGCCAGCTTCCTTCATTCCTTTGTTCGACCAGCCTTCCTGACGCGCACAGGGCAGAACGCCAGCGGGCAACGCGTCGCCTCGGCCGACGCCGAGGTCTGGATGGTGTTCGGCATGCGCGTGCTGCTGTCCGTCTCCGCATTGCTCACCCTGTATATCGGACCCGGCGGCGTGACATTGACGGGCCACTGGACCTGGCTCGTGTTTGCCGCCTATGTCCTGCACAGCCTGACCTTGCTCGCGATCGCCGGCTATCGCGCCGGGCTCTCGCATGGACCGCTGGTGTACTGGATCGATATCGGCTGGTACGGCCTCATCATCTGGGCCAGCGGCGGCACGGCAAGCCCGTTCTTTTCGTTCTTCTTCTTCGCCATCCTGGCCACCTCGTTCCGCCATGGCTTCGACGCCGGCGCCAAGCTGACCCTGGGCTCGGTCGCCGTGGTGGCGCTGTCGGTGCTGGCGGCCCAGGGCCTGGCCTCGCTCCATATCCTGCTGCTACGTGCGACCTTCATGCTGGCGCTGGGCTATATGGTCGCGTTCTGGGGGGGGCTGGCGGTCGACCAGCGCCGGCGCCTGGCGCTGCTGCGTGACGTCAGCCGCCTGTCCAACCCGCGCTTCGGGGTGCAGCACACGCTCGATTCGCTGATGGAAAAAATCCTGCGTTTCTATGGCGGCGACACCTGCGTGCTCCTGATGCAGGATAGCCACGAGCGCTGGACGATGAATACGGCCCACCATCCCAGGAGCGGGCGCGCGATCGGCCGCAGCCGGCCGGATGCGGACGACATCGCGCCTTTGATGCAGCTGGGCGACGGCGCCATCCTCTACCGCGCTTCCCCGCGCCACTTCGGGCTGTTCGTGCTGGGCGCGGCCACCGCGCTGCGCCAGGGAAGCGGCAAGCCCGACTGGCACAAGGCCGACCGTGGCGCCTGCGGCCACGTTGCCGACCTGCTGGACGCCGGGGGCTTCGTCAGCGCCTCGCTTCCATTGCGCAAGGGCAGCGGCCGCATCTTCGTGACGGGCGAGCGCTTCAAGCGCAACGACGCCAGCTTCCTGAAGCACATCGTGCAGCAGGCCTTCCCGGTCATCGAAACCATCGACCTGCTCGACCGGCTGGCGTCCGAAGCCGCTTTCCGCGAGCGCCAGACCATCGCCCGCGACCTGCACGACAGCACCATCCAGCCCTATATCGGCCTGCGCCACGCGGTGGCGGCGATCCGCAACCAGGCTGGCGACGCCAGCCCGGTTGCGCCCGAACTCGATCGACTGATGGACATGTGTACGGGGGTGATCGGCGACATGCGCGACTTTGCCCAGCGCTTTCGCAGCGGGCGCCAGGAGGAGCCGGAACTCCTGATCGCCTTGCGGCGCCAGTTGCACCAGGTGGAGACTTTCTATGGCCTGGACGTGATGCTGGAGATGCATGCCGACAGCATGATCAACGACCGCATGGCGGCCGAGGTGTTCCAGATCGTTACCGAAGGCGTCAACAATATCTGCAAGCATACCCGGGCGCGCACGGCCGGCGTCGTGGTGGAGGAAGGGGGCGGCATGCTCGCCATCGACATCTTCAATCCGGCGACCGTGCCCGGACAGGCGCCGCTGCCGTTCGTGCCGCGCTCGATCGCGGAACGGGCCCAGGGCCTGGGCGGCAAGCTGGACGTGGAGGCCGACGGCCGCCAGACCCTGCTGCGCATCCGCATTCCGATCTGATAACAATATGCTCCAAGGAGAGAAATGACCATCCGTATCCTGCTGGTCGACGACCATAAGACCATGCTGTGGGGCCTCGAGCGCCTGATCCAGGCCGAGGGCGAGGCCTTCCAGCTGGTCGGCAGCGCCAGCGACGGCGCCGAGGCCAGGGCCCTGTGCGCCGAATTCAAGCCCGATGTCGTGCTGCTCGACCTCGACCTGAAAGGCAGCAGCTCGATCGATTTTTTGCCGGTGCTGCTGGAAAACGGGTCGACCAGGGTCGTGATCCTGAGCGCCAACCGCGACCAGTCCACACTGGCGGCGGCCGTCAAGGCCGGCGCGCGCGGCGTCGTCAGCAAGGAAGCGCCGACCGACGACGTGCTCGCGGCCGTGCGCAAGGTGCATGGCGGCGAGCTGTGGCTCGACCAGTCGCTCATGCAGGTATTGCTGGGCCAGCTGATCGCCCCGGGCCCGAAGGCCGACCCGGAGGCCCAGCGTATCGCGTCGCTGACCGCGCGCGAGCGCGAGGTGATCGGCATGATCGTGCGGGGCAAGGGCGCCCTGAACAAGGACCTGGCCGAGCGCGCCTTCATCTCGGAGCGCACGCTGCGCAACCACCTGACCACCATCTACCAGAAGCTGGATGTCGCGAACCGGCTCGAATTGTACGTCTACGCCACCAAGCACGGCCTCTCCTGACGCGCTTCCCGCCGGCGCCTCCGTGGGCGCCGCGCCCTGTCGGTCTCTTCCCACAAGGCGTCTAGGACATATGTCCTAGACCGCCCCGGCAACAAGTCCCCCCCAAAAAGGTAGTTTTGACGGATGGCAACAATTTGGCCGGTCCGTAAGATTCAACTCATGCGCTGCGTATCGTTTCACACGGTACGGCGGCAAGGGGACAGGAGCGAACGTGTACGACATCGAACAGAAGCGGGAAGACAATCCGGAGCTGCAGTATGAACGAAGCGGCAGCCCGGCGATGTCGTACCTGGTCCTGAGCGTCCTGCTCGCAGTCGTCTGTTTCATCGCGGCGATGGCCGTGTGGACGAGCGCATAAAGCCCAACTTATCTACTACTTCAAAGGAATTCTCATGAACTTCATCGCCAACCTGATCAAAGAAGAAGACGGCGTCACCGCGATCGAGTACGCACTGATCGCCGCGCTCGTCGCTGGCGCCATCATCGTCGCAGTGACGGCGCTTGGCACCAGCATCACCGGGCTGTTCAACAAATTGGCTGACCTCATCAATACAAATACTCCGAAGTGATTCGTGACATCTAGGCCGCCACGGTGGCCAGCCATCCGGCGCGAAGTCTCGCGCCGGATTTTTTTTGACCGGAGTCCGTCTTGACAATCCTGCCATTCCTGCTGCTGTTCGCGCTGCTGGGCGCCGCCGTCCGGCACGACGTGCGTGCGCGCCGGATCCCGAATGCGATCGTGTTTCCCGGCATGCTGGGCGCATTTCTGCTGCACACGCTGCTGCCGGCCGGGCAGGGACTGTTTGCGTCGCAGATGGGCGGCCTGGGACTGATGCAGTCGCTCGGTGGTTGGGGCCTGGGCCTGGCACTGCTGCTGCCGATGTATGCGCTGCGCATGATGGGTGCGGGTGACGTCAAGCTGCTGGCGATGGTCGGCGCCTTTGTCGGCGCCGGCCAGATCCTGACCGTCGGCCTGGTCACGCTGGTGGCGGGCGGCGCGCTGGCGCTGGTGTTCGCGGCCTGGCAGGGCAAGCTGCGGCGCCTGGTGGGCAATGCCTACCACATGACCATGCACAGCGCCTTCTCGGCCCTGGGCGGGCACTTCGCTGCGCCGCCGAACCCGCCGGAAGCGGCCAGCGGCCGGCTGCCTTACGCGGTGGCGATTGCTGCGGCGACGGCCGGCTGCGTGCTGTGGATCCGGGCCTGCGGGGAGTTGCCGCTGTGAGCGGTGCACTGCTGGCGCCGGCCAACGCCCGTGCCCCGCGTACGGTGGAGGATACTGGCCTGCCTTTCCTGTTTCTGGCCGAGCTGATCTCGAAGGTCCTGTACCAGCGCGGCCAGCTGCGCCTGGCGGAGCTCGCGAGCCACCTGAAACTCAATGTCAGCGTCATCGATCCGCTGGTCGGCTTCCTGCGCACCGAAAAACTGTGCGAGATCGCCCGCGTCGGCAACAGTGGCACCGACGCCGACCTGTCGTACATCCTGACCGATGGCGGCCGTGCGCGCGCCGCCGGCGCCATTGCACGCAACGCCTACGCGGGGCCGGCGCCGGTGACGCTGGCCTGCTACACCGCCCAGGTGGCGGCCCAGAGCGTGGCGGCACTGCAGGTCACGCGCACCTCGATGGCCGCCGCTTTCACCGGTATCGTCGTCAACCCATTGGTGCTCGACCAGCTGGGCGCGGCCATGAATTCGGGCCGTGCTGTTTTCCTGCACGGCCTGGCCGGCAGCGGCAAGACGTACCTGGCCGAGCGCCTGCGCGAGCTGCTGGCCGGAACCATATCCGTGCCGCACGCCCTGATGGTGGACGGCGAGGTGATTCCGTTCTTCGACGCCGCGCACCATGTGGCGGCCGACGAGGCGGGAGTGCCTGGTGTCGGCCTCGACCGCGGCAGCGCGCCCGACGCGCGCTGGCTGCGCGGCGTGCGCCGACCGGCGGCGATGGCCGGCGGCGAGCTGACGCTGGACATGCTCGACCTCCGGTTCGACCCGCACACCCGCCTGTACCAGGCGCCGCCGCACCTGAAATCGAACAACGGCATCTTCATCATCGACGACCTGGGACGCCAGCGCTGTACACCGGAAGCGCTGATGAACCGCTGGATCGTGCCGATGGACCGCAACGTCGATTACCTGACCCTGCACACCGGCCACACGTTCCAGATCCCGTTCGACGTGATCGTTGTCTTCTCGTCGAATTTCGTGCCCCAGCGCCTGTCGGATGGCGCCTTCCTGCGCCGCCTGGGCTACAAGATCGAGGTGCCGCCGGCATCGGCGCAGGAGTATGCGACGTTGTTCCGCCAGGCCTGCGCCAGCGTCGGCGTGGCATTCGACAGCGCGGTATTCGACTACCTGCTGGCGCGCCACGACGAGCGCAAGGTGCCGTTGCTGGCTTGCTATCCGCGCGACCTGATGCGCCAGCTGCGCGACCTGGCGCGCTATGAAGAGCAAACCCCGGCGCTGTCACGCCGCACCATCGACTGGGCCTGGGATAACTATTTTGCCGCCGGCAGCGCCGGCCGCCCCCTAGAGACCGAACGCCGCGATCGCGGCACTGTGGAGTACGAGAATGCGTAATTCGAGAGCAATCCTGATCATCGGCGTGGCTTTGCTGCTGGCCTTGGGCGCCGTGGTGATGGCGGCCAAGTGGATGGGCGAGCAAGGCCCGTCCGGCAGCCAGGTGGTCGTGGCGGTCGCGAACATCAACCAGGGTTCGCGCCTGGCGCCGACCAGCTTGCAGCTGGCCGAGTGGCCGGCGACCTCGGTGCCGCCGGGGGCCATCACCGACCTCAAGGCGCTCGAGGGCCGCATCGCGCGTGCCGAGATCCTGGTGGGCGAACCGATCCTCGAATCGAAGCTGGCGCCGAAAGGCACCCTCGGCGGCCTGTCGTCGGTGGTCAGCGCCGGCAAGCGCGCCATGACGGTGCGTGTCAACGATGTGGTCGGCGTGGCCGGCTTCGCGCTGCCGGGCAACTACGTCGACATCCTGGTCAATATGCGGGCCACCGGCGGCGACCTGGCCGGCTCGGGGGCGATCTCCAAGATCGTGCTGGAGCGGATCCTGGTGCTGGCCGTGGCTCAGGAATCGACGGTCGACGACAGCAAGCCGCGCGTGGTGAACGCCGTGACCCTCGAACTGACGCCGGAGCAGGTGGAAAAACTCGACCTGGCGCGTTCGATCGGTGACCTGTCGCTGGTGCTGCGCAACCAGGTCGACCCGCAGCCGGCCGCTACCAGCGGCGCCACCCGCGAGTCGGTGCTGGGCCTGCCGGAACGCACCGCCGCCCAGCCGCCCGCGGCGCCAGCCCAGGAGCCGGCGCCGCGCGCTGCAGCCCTGGTGCGCCAGAGCGCCGCCCCGCGCGGCGACGGCGTGCTCGTGATCCGCGGCCTGGACGCCGCTTCGCAAAGCTTTTAAGTGACGACACCATCATGAACCAGACGTTCAAACCGACCCTGCTCGCTGCGAGCCTGACCTGCGCCCTGGCAATGAGCGCCGGCCTGGCGACCGCCGCCGACTGCATCGACCTGCGCAGCGACGCCGCCCCGCGCCTGGAACTGGTGCGCGGCAAATCGGTCATCAAGCGCTTTTGCACCCCCGCCAGCCAGGTCACCGTGGGCGATCCCCAAGTGGCCAACGTGGTGGTCCCGAACGCGGGCGAGGTGGTGATCGTGGCGCGCAGCGTCGGCACCACCAACCTGATCGTGTCGGGCCGCGACAAGAAATCGACCGTGATCGACATCGCCGTCGGCGTCGACACCGGGGCGCTGCGCAGCCAGTTCGACGCGCTGTTCCCGCAAGAGAAGGACATCCGCATCGGCAGCAGCGGCAATGCCCTGATCCTGTCGGGCATGGTGAGCGACGCCATCGTGGCCAGCCAGCTGGTGGAACTGGCCAACGCTTTTCAGGCCGCGGCGGTGCCATCCGGCGCTGGAGCGAATGCCGGCGCAGGCAGCCCGTCGCCGGCCGGCGTGGGCGCTCCGGCCGCCGCGGCCGGCGGCGGCGCTTCTTCCGCAGCCGGCGCCAAGGTGCTGAACATGCTGTCGATCGCGGCGCCGCAGCAGGTCATGCTCGAAGTGAAGATCGCCGAGGTGTCGAAATCATTGGTCGACCAGCTCGGCGCCAAGGCCGGCTTCAGCAAGACGAACGGCAGTTGGACCTATGGTATCGCCTCGGCCCTCCTGAGCGGCGGCGCCGGCAGCGTCGGCGGCGTCGGCACCGGCATTAAGGAACTCACGGTCGACGGCGAGAAGCGCGACGGCCTGGTCAAGATCCTGGCCGAGCCGAACGTGATGGCCATCAGCGGCCAGGAAGCCAGCTTCCTCGCCGGCGGCAAGATCTTCATCCCGGTGGCGCAGTCGGGCGCCGCCGGCGCCAACACCATCACGCTCGAAGAAAAGGAGTATGGCGTGGCGGTCAAGTTCATGCCTACCGTGCTGGCGGGCGGGCGCATCAACCTGCGCGTGGCGCCGGAAGTGTCGGAACTGAACCGCGAAGGCATCGGCATCAGCGCCAGCGGCGCGAGCAGCGGCGCGACCGCGATCCTGCCGTCGTTCACCACGCGCCGCGCCTCGACCACGGTGCAGCTGCTGGACGGTCAGAGCTTCGCCATCGGTGGCCTGATCCGCAACAACGTGACCAGCAGTATCAAGCGCTTCCCGTTCCTGGGCGAAGTACCTGTATTGGGTACCTTGTTTCGCAGCAGCGACTTCCAGAACGACCGCACCGAACTGGTGTTCATCGTGACGCCGCGCCTGGCCCGGCCGATGGAAGCCGTGCCGGCGCTGCCGACCGATAAATACGTGCCGCCGACCCGCACCGAGTTCCTGCTCGGCGGCCAGCACGAAGGCAAGAGCGCCGCTGGCGCCGCAACCTCGAAGGAATGACGATGAAGAAGACCCTGACCGCCAGCCTGCCGGCCTCCATGCTGGTTTCCCTGTGCATCCTTGCCGGCTGCGCCACCGACGGCCCGGCCACCGACGGCGAGTCGGTGCGCGCCATTTTTGCGAGCCAGGCCGCACCGGCGCAGCCGCGCGTGGAAGGCGGTCACGACGCGCGCGCCGCGGTCGCCGGCTACGCCAACTACCAGCAATCGTACGTGACGCCGACCGCGCTGGAAAACGCCAGCGCCTTCGGCAATAAATAAGAGACCAGCAAGAGAGCCCCCATGAAGATCGCAGTCCTTTCGCGCGACGAGCGCCACCTGATCGAGCTGTCGCGCCAGTTGCGCGCCCGGCCGGGCAGCGACGAAGTCGACATGATCGCCGGCACCGCCGCGCGCCTGGCGACCATGGCCGACGAGGCCGTGCCCGACCTCCTGATCGTCGATACGCCGCGCGCCGACGAGGGCGAACTCGAGCAGCTCGAGCGCCTGGGCCACCTGTTCCCGCGCATGGTCTTCATCGTGCTGTCCGAAGACCTGTCGCAGGACTTCCTGCTGCGCGCGATGCGCGCCGGGGTGCGCGAAGTGCTGGTCGCCAAGCCACTGCCGGCCGAGCTGGTCGCGGCAGTCGACCACGTCGCCGAGAAGCTGGGCAGCCAGGGCGCGGCCCAGGGCCGGGTGCTGGCCTTCATTTCGTGCAAGGGCGGCAGCGGCTCGACCTTCCTCGCTACCAATCTGGCCTATGCCCTGAGCGCCGGCGGCGCCAAGCGCGTGGCCCTGATCGACGTGAACCTGCAGTTCGGCGACGCCTCGCTGTTCGTGTCCGACAACAAGCCGCTGGCCACGCTGTCGGACGTCGCGACCCAGATCCATCGTCTGGATCCGTCGTTCCTGTCCTCGAGCATGGTCAGCGTGACGCCAAACTTCAGCGTGCTGGCCGCGCCGTCCGACCCGGCCCACGCCAGCGACGTCAAGCCCGAACACATCGACGCCATCCTCAAGCTGGCGCGCCGCCAGTACGATTTCATCGTGCTCGACGTCGGCCGCAGCCTGGATCCGGTCAGCATCCGCGCGCTGGATCATGCGGACACGATCTATCCGGTGCTGCAGACGACCTTGCCGTATATCCGCGACGGCAAGCGCCTGCTGACGGTGTTTCGCAACCTCGAATACGGCAACGACAAGGTCGAGCTGATCGTCAACCGCCATGACAACAACAGCGATATCCGCCTGAAGGACCTCGAGGAGGCGTTCGACACGACGAACCTGCGCACGATGCCGAACCACTACGACGCGGCCGCCAAGTCGGTCAACCAGGGCGTGCCGGTCACGCGCCTGGCGCCGGACAGCCAGTTGAGCATGGCCCTGATGTCGATGGCGCGCGGCCTGACCGGCGAAGCCGCCCCCGAGCAGGCTGCCGGCCTGATGGCGCGCCTGTTCAAGCGCCGCAAGACCGACGTCTAGTCGGCGCCGAACGACATGAATAAGAAGGAAAGACCACGATGAACATGACGCCACCTTCCTCCCTGCGTGAACGCCTTGCCAGCGTGAGCGGCAGCGCCAGCACGGGCACGGTCACGCGAGCCGTCGCCCAGCGCGGCGGCCCGATCGACAACCGCGCCTACCACCAGCTCAAGGCCCGTATCCACGAGGCGCTGCTCGACCGCGTCGACCTGGAAAGCATGCAGCGCCTGAACCAGGACCAGATCCGCCAGGAGCTGCGCCTGCTGGTCGAGCGCCTGCTCGAGGAAGAGATGGTCGTCATCAACGACGCCGAGCGCAAGACGCTGACCCGCGACATCCAGAACGAGATGCTGGGCTTCGGTCCGCTGGAGCCGCTGCTGGCCGATCCGAGCGTGTCGGACATCCTGGTCAACACCCACAAACAGGTCTATGTCGAGCGGCGCGGCAAGCTCGAGCTGACCGACGTCACCTTCACCGACGACGCCCACCTGATGAAGATCATCGACAAGATCGTCTCGCGTGTCGGCCGCCGGATCGATGAATCGAGCCCCATGGTCGATGCCCGCCTGCCGGACGGCTCGCGCGTGAACGCAATCATTCCGCCGCTGGCGATCGACGGCCCGGTGATGTCGATCCGGCGCTTCAGCGCCGATCCGCTGCGCCTGGCCGACCTGGTCTCTTATGGCAGCATGACGGCCGACATGGCCGAGGTGCTGCAGGGCCTGGGCAAGGCCAAGGTCAATATCCTGATCTCGGGCGGCACCGGCAGCGGCAAGACCACCATGCTGAACGTGATCTCGGGCTTCATCAGCCACTACGAGCGCGTGGTGACGGTGGAAGACGCGGCCGAGCTGCAACTGCAGCAGCCACACGTGGTGCGCCTGGAAACCCGGCCGCCGAACATCGAAGGCAAGGGCGAAGTGAGCCAGCGCGCGCTGGTCAGGAACGCGCTGCGGATGCGACCGGACCGCATCATCCTGGGCGAGGTGCGCGGTGAGGAAGCGATGGACATGCTCGGCGCCATGAACACCGGCCACGAAGGCTCGATGGCGACCATCCACGCCAACACCCCGCGCGACGCCCTGACGCGCCTGGAAAACATGATCAGCATGGCGGCGCCGAACCTGCCCCCGAAGGCCATGCGCCAGCAGATCGCCTCCGCCGTGGGCGTGGTTGTTCAGGTGTCGCGCCTGACCGACGGCAAGCGCAAGGTGTTGTCGATCTCGGAAGTGACGGGGATGGAAGGGGAGGTCATCACGATGCAGGAGATCTTTACGTTCCGCCAGACCGGTGTGGCCGACGACGGCACCGTGATCGGCCAGTCGAGCGCCACCGGCGTGCGGCCGCACTTCGCCGAACGGTTGCGCACCTTTGGCGTCAACCTGGCGCCGCATATTTTCGAGCCGCGCTGAGCCGTCAAATGAATACCACCTTCATCCTGTTCATCCTGATGCTGTTCACGGCCGTCATGCTGCTGGTCTGGGGCATGTATCTCGCCTGGCATGCGGCGCGCGACCCCGAGGCCGAGCGCGTCGCACGCCGTCTGCGCGGCGTCATCAACAGCGATACGCGCCAGGAAGATGTCACGATCACCAAGGATCGCCGTCTGTCCAGCAACCCGGACCTGGAGCTGCTGCTGCGCCGTATGCCGGGCGCGCGCCGTCTCGACCGCATGCTGATGCAGGCCGGCAGCGCGCAACTGGTGGCATCGCTGCTCGCGGTGTGCATGGCCGGCTTCGGCATCGGCCTGGTGGCGGCGCTGGCGCTGCGCCTGCCGCTCCCCGGGTTGCTGGGGTGCGCGCTGGGGGGCGCAGGCCTGCCGCTGCTGCGGCTGGCGCGCGGGCGCGACAGCCGCATGGTGCGCTTCGAGCATCAGTTGCCCGAGGCCCTGGACATGATGAGCCGCGCGATGCGCGCCGGGCATGCCTTCCCGACCGCATTGAAGCTGGTCGCCGACGAAGTGGCGGCGCCACTGGGCGAGGAATTCAAGATCGCTTTCGACGAAGTAAACTTCGGCGTCTCGATGGCCGACGCCCTGAACAACCTGGCGCAGCGCGTGCCGAGCATGGACTTGCAATATTTCGTGGTCGCGGTCCTGATCCAGCGCGAGAGCGGCGGCAACCTGACCGAGCTCCTGTCCTCGATCTCGACCATCATCCGCGACCGCCAGAAGCTGGCTGGCCAGGTCCGCGTGCTATCGGCTGAAGGACGGATCTCGGCATGGGTACTGTGCTTGCTGCCGTTCGGCGCCGGCATCATGATGTATATCGCTAATCCAGATACGATGGGCGTGCTGGTGCACGACCCGGCAGGCCGCAAGCTCAGCGGTGGCGCACTGGGCATGATGGCTTTCGGGGTGCTGGCGATCCGCAAGATCGTGCGCATCCGCATGTGACTTCCAAGCCGAATTCAGGACGTAGACAATGACAATGCCTCAAATCGTGATGCTCGCGGCGATGTTCGTGCTGGTCTTCGGCGTGGCCGTGGGTGCCATGCTGCTGCTCACGCGCGACCCGGTGAAAGCGCGCCTGGCAGCGCTGGACGACCGCGACACGCCCAGCAAGGTGCATGCCGACGGCTGGCGCGAGCGCCTGGCCCGGCTTGCCGAGCCCCTGGCCAAGCTGTCGGTGCCCGTCGACGGCTGGGAAACCTCGCCGGTGCGCTTGCGCTTCATCAACGCCGGCTGGCGCGCACCGTCGGTCCCGGGCCTGTTTCACGCTGGGAAGACGGCGCTGACCCTAGGCCTGCCGCTGGTCGTCTACATCGGATTGCCACACGATAACGACCGGCAGCTGGCGCTGACGTTCCTGTACCTGGTAGGCTCGGCCACATTGGGTTACTACATGCCCGACATCGTCCTGAAGCGCCGCATCGCCCACCGGCAGCGGGAAATCTTCGAGAGTTTCCCGGACGCGCTGGACCTGATGACGGTGTGCGTCGAAGCCGGCCTGGCCATGGACTCGGCGCTGGCGCGGGTCGGGGGCGAAATCGGCCTGAAAAGCCCGGTGCTGGCCGAAGAGCTGCAATTGGTAACGCTGGAATTGCGCGCCGGCAGCGGCAAGGAAAAGGCATTGCGCAACCTGGCGCTGCGTACCGGCGTGGAAGACGTCGACGCGCTGGCCAAGATGCTGATCCAGGCCGAGCGTTTCGGCACCAGCATCGGCACCGCGCTGCGGGTCCAATCCGACCAGTTGCGCACGCGGCGGCGCCAGCTGATCGAAGAAAAAGCGGCAAAAATTGCGACTAAACTCTTGTTTCCGCTGATTTTCTGCATCTTTCCTGCGCTGCTGGTCGTCCTGCTGGGGCCGGCGGTGTTGCAGATCATGCGTTCGGTAATGACCGTAGCGACTTGAACAACCTGCTAACGACATGGGTCTGTGACCGCCGCGCTGGATCATGCGCGATCGCGAAGACGGCAGCGTTGCAAGATAGTCGATCTGTGAATGACGAACATCATGGATCTCAATTTGATTTCTATCTTGGAGAGCGCATACTACAGGCATACCAGATCACACACGAAAGAGAAGATCATGTCCACCCTGTCGCTCCGCCCAAGTCTCGCTGCCCAACTGTCCGCCTTCGCCGACACCCTCGCCAACTTCGTGCGCGCGAAAGCAGCCCCGGTCGCGGTTGCCCGCAGCGCCGACGCCGGCGACGTCTGGGCCCTGTACCGCATGACCCGCGGCGCCGATGCCGTCTCGCCGGCCGTCGCCCGCCGCCTCGAAGCGCACGCGCGGCAGAAGTAACGCGCATCCTGCTCCAATGAAAAACGCCCTGCTTCGAGCAGGGCGTTCTGCTTTCCGGCTTACTGAACTTCGGGCGGTTCGTGGAACTCGTCGGCGCGCGCGAACAAGTCCCAGGCCGCGATGAACAGCGCCGCAATCACCGGCCCGATCACGAAACCGTTCAGGCCGAACAACGCCATCCCGCCCAGCGTCGACAGCAGGATCACGTAATCCGGCAACTTGGTGTCCTTGCCGACCAGGATCGGGCGCAGGATATTGTCGACCAGGCCGATCACCATCACCCCGTAGGCCACCAGCACGACGCCCTGCCAGACAGCGCCGGTCGCCAGGAAGTAGATCGCGACCGGACCCCATACCAGGGCCGCGCCGACCGCGGGCAGCAGCGACAGGAAGGCCATCACCACCCCCCATAGCAGCGCGCCGCTGACGTCCAGCGCCCAGAAGATCAGGCCACCGAGCGCACCTTGCGCCATCGCGACCAGCACATTGCCCTTGACCGTGGCGCGGATCACGGTCGTGAAGTTCTGGAACAGGCGGCCCTTGTACTCGATCGACAGCGGCACCGCGCGCTGGATACGGGCGGCCACCATCCGACCGTCGCGCAGCAGGAAGAACAGCAGGTACAGCATGATGGTCATGCTGACCACGAAATCGAGCGTATTGCGGCCGATATTGAGCGCGTAGTGCGCGGTGGCCTGGCTGATCTGGGCCGCGCCTTCGGTGATCTTCTGCTGCAGCGATGTCAGGTTCGTGAGTTCGAAGCGCTCGAGCAGCGAGATGGCCCAGTCTGGCAGAGCGCGGATGACGAGGTTGAAATAGGACGTGAAGTTAACCTGGCCGGCATTGACGCGGGCATAGATCGCCGTGATCTCGTTGACCAGCGACGCCGTGATCAGCGCCAGCGGCAGCAGCACCATCAGGATGATCACCAGCAGCGAGAGCAGGGCCGAGACCGTTGGCTTGCCCTTCGTCGCGCGCAGCAGGCGCGACTGCAGTGGCGCGAAGATGATGGCGAACACGACGCCCCAGAACACCGCGCCGGAGTAGGGTAGCAAGATCCAGAAAAAGGCGATCGTGACGATCGTCAGCAAGAGGAGGAAGGAATTCTGCGGCAGCGTGTATTGCTTCATTGGCGGATTGCGCGTCAAGGTGCGAAATGGTTAATGTTTCCTGATCATAAACCATGGCACCTCCTATACGCCCTACCTTTTATAGGGCGCCGTACGCCAGCTAACACATGTCCCGAGATTCCGGCGCATGTCGCTAACTGACCACAAAGTCAGTTCAATCGTGCGCATTGTAAATCTGTCATCTTGCGATAATTAGATGTTGCCGCGTCAAGACGTAGTCTGGCGGGCACTTGAACAACTTTTTTTCGGAGCCACCACCATGTCCCGTCACGCGCAGCACACCTCCCTGTCCACACTGAATGCCACGATCGTCACCGCGCTCAAGGGCGCCGTCCTGCTGGGCGCCGCTGCGGCCGGCATCGCCCAGGCCCAGCAGTCGCCGGCGCTCGACCGCATGAGCATCTCGGCCGGCGCCTTCCGCGCCGAACCAAAGATCCACCTCGGCGGAGACACCGACTACGGCCGCATCGACACCCCGGACGAGAAGATCGACGACGTGACGCTGCCGCGCGTGAAGGCCGAGCTCCTGATCGGCGACAGCCACGGCCTGTCGTTCGATTACTTCCGCTTCGACGAAGACTGGGCCGGCACCGCCAGCGGCGACACTGTCTACGAAGGCCGCCCGGTGAGCGGCACCATCAGCGCCGACGCCGACCTACGCCTGGAGATGGCCCGCTTTGCCTATAAATGGTGGCTGGGCCAGGAAAAGAACGCCTTCGGCATCGGCCTGGGCGCCGCCTACCTGCGCGCCAAGATCTCCGGATCGGTCGACGCCAACCTGAGCGCCTCGAACCCGGTCGAGAATTATTCCTGGAGCGGCTCGGCCTCGGGCAGCGACAGCGTCTGGGCCCCGACCGTCGAGCTGGCATGGCGTCACGCGCTGAACGAGCAATGGCGCCTGTACGCAGAGGCGTCGGGTATCAAGAAGAACGGCGGCACGGTCGAAGGCCACGTCTGGAACGGTTCCGTCGGCGTCGAATGGTTCCCGCACAAGAACGTCGGCCTGGTACTCGACTATAACGTCCAGAAGATCGACCTGCATCGCAACGGCGGCAGCAACGCTGACCTCGACCTGAAACTGAAGGGGCCTTCGGCCTTCGTCAAGGTCCGCTTCTGACCTGCCGCGCACGCGAGAATCCGATCTTCAGGCGCGCTCAATTGCTTCCGGTCATAATACATGGTGCTATTGCACTGTTGTAGGGAGAGCGATTGAGCGCGGAATACCTGATCGGCTGTCATGACTGCGGCAACTTGTACCACAAGGAGCCGCTGAACTCGTGCGAGCGCGCGCGCTGCACCCGCTGCCGCCACGAGCTGTACCGCTGGCACGCGGGCGGGCCGCTGCGTCGCGTCGACGCGCTGGTCGCGCTGACCCTGGGCGCCGTGCTGGTCTACCTGCTGGCCCAGAGTTTTCCGATCGTTACGCTCGAAATGGGCGGTATCACGTCCAGCGTGACGCTGTTCGAATCCGTGGGCGTGCTGTGGGGCGAGGGAATGCAGGTGATCGCGACAATGGTGCTGTTGTGCGCCATCGTCTTTCCCGGCCTGGAGCTGTGTTCCCTGCTCTACGTCGCCATCGGCCTGCGCGGTGGCCGGCGGGTGCCCGGCTTCGGTCTGGTGTTGCGGCTGGTGCAGGGTGCGCGTTACTGGGCGATGACCGAAGTCTTGATGCTCGGCATCTTGATCACCGTGATCAAGATGACCGGGATGGCGCGCGTCGTGCCGCATCCGGGTCTGTTTGCCTTCGGCGTGCTGACCATCCTGTGTGCGCTGGTGATGCGCTATGAGCCCAAGGCGCTGTGGGAACTGGCCGACCACCTGGCGCCGCGACCGGTGATCGCGCCAGGCGCCGAAGCGGTGGCCCACGCTCCCGACACCCTCGTCGTCTGCCACGCCTGTGGCCTGGTCAATGGCCAGCCCTGGCATCGCGCCGCCGACGGCGCCGCCCACTGCCGCCGCTGCAACGCCGCGCTGCACCGGCGCATCCCCAACAGCATCGGCTGGACCTGGGTCATGCTGGCCGCGGCCACGCTGCTGTACGTCCCTGCCAATATCCTGCCCGTGATGTACACCCGCATGATCGGCGGCGGGACCGAGGGCGACACCATCATGAGTGGCGTGCTGCTGTTCTGGAATACCGGCTCGCCGGGCCTGGCGATCATCATCTTCATTGCCAGCGTCGTGGTGCCGGTCTCCAAACTGGTGGCGCTGGCCTGGCTCAACGCCACCGCCCAGCTGCGCTCGCGCGCCGCGCCGCTGGCGCGCACGCGTGCCTACCGCGTGGTGGAATTCGTCGGCCGCTGGTCGATGCTCGACATCTTCGTGGTCGCGCTGACGGTGGCGCTGGTGCGCTTCGACGCGCTGGCGACGATCACCGCCGGCCCTGGCGCGATCGCCTTCGGTTGCGTGGTGATCGTCACCATGGTCGCCTCGCACCAGTTCGACCCGCGCCTGATCTGGGACCCTATCGAATCGAATGGAGAACAACATGTCTGAACAAGACGGCGCCGGAGCGCCGCAGCGGCCCGCCATCCTGAAGCCATCCTCGCCCGACGTGGACCGCCCGAGCCGCTGGCTGCCGTCGCTGATCTGGCTGATCCCTCTGCTGGCGGCCATCATCGGCGCCTGGCAGGTGGTGCACTGGATGACCAACAAGGGCCCGACGGTGTACGTCTACTTCGGTACCGGCGAAGGCCTCGAGGCGGGCACTACCCGGGTCAAGTACAAGGACGTCGACATTGGCCGCGTGGTCTCGGTGACCCTGGCCGAGGACGGCAACCGGGTCGTGGCCAAGATCGAGATGGCGAAGGAAGCCGAGCGCTTCACCGCCCAGGATTCGCGCTTCTGGGTGGTGCGCCCGCAGATCGGCGCCAGCGGCGTGTCGGGCCTGAACACCTTGCTGTCCGGCCCCTATATCGGCGCCGCGCCCGGCACGTCGGAAGAGTCGACCAATGCCTTCACCGGTCTGGAGACGGCGCCGCCGATCCCGATCGGCCTGAAAGGCCGCGAATACATGCTGCATGCCGACACCCTGGGCTCGGTCGCGCCGGGCTCGCCCGTGTATTTCCGGCGCGTGCGCGTGGGCCAGGTGGCCAAGGTCGAACTGGACAAGGCCGGCCAGGGCATCGACATGTCGGTGTTCGTCGAGGAACCGTATATCGGTTTCGTCGGGCCGGACACGCGCTGGTACCACGCCAGCGGCGTCGACCTGCGCCTGGATGCGAGCGGCCTCAAGCTCAATACCCAATCCCTGGCGGCGCTGGCCACCGGCGGCATCGCCTTCGAATCGACTGACGGCCGCAAGCCGGCCGCAGCGGCTCCCGCGGGCAGCCGCTACCGGCTGGCCGAAGACCGCGCCGCGGCGTTGCGACCGCCCGATGGCCCGGCCACCACCGCGGTGGTGTATTTCGACCAGTCGCTGCGCGGCCTGGCCCCAGGCGCTCCGGTGGACTTTCGCGGCGTGGCGCTGGGCGAGGTGCGCACCGTCGGCATCGAGTGGGACCGCGAGCGCCGCCGTTTCAATATGCCGGTCGTCATCGACATGTATCCGGGCCGCCTGGGCCAGGACTTCATGAACGCCCTGAATCAGGGCCGCGAGGGCAAGGACATGATGGGCATGATGGTCAGCCGCGGCCTGCGCGCCCAGCTGCGCAACGGAAACATCCTCACCGGCCAGCTGTATGTGGCGCTCGACTTCTTCCCCAATGCGCGCAAGGCGATGCTCGGCCAGCAGGGCGAACTGGTGGTGCTGCCGACCGTGCCGGGCCAGCTCGACGAGCTGCAGGCCCAGGTGGCGCGGATCGCCAATAAACTCGACAAGGTGCCGTTCGACGAGATCGGCGTCAACCTGAACCGCACGCTGGCGCAGGCGAATGCCACGCTCGCACGCCTCGAGGGCCAGGTGCTGCCCGAGATGACGGACACGCTGACGGCGGCCAAGGGCACCTTCGCGCGCGCCGAAAACCTGCTGGCGCAGGATTCGCCGCTGCAATCGGACTTGCGCCAGGCGCTGCAGGAAGTGTCGGACACCATGGCCAAGCTCAATGCGCTGGCCGACTACCTCGAACGCAATCCGCAGTCGATCATTCGCGGCAAACCACAGGAGAAGAAGTGATGATGTCGTTCCCAATCCGTCGCCGCGCGTGTGCCGCCACCGTGAGCGCCGGCTTGCTTGCAGCCGCCGTCGCCGGCTGCGGCAGCACGCCGGTCGACCGTTTCTATACCTTGAGCGGCGGCCCGGCGACCGTCGTGCCGGCGACGGCGGCGGCCGCGCCGCTGTACTTCGAGATGCGGCCGGTGACCTTGCCCGGCCAGCTGCGCCGCCCGCAGATGGTGGTCAGCAGCGGCGATGGCCGGATCGACCTCGAGGAACACCACCGCTGGGCCGGTCCGCTGGCCGAGGAGATCGGCAACAGCCTGTCGTTCGGTATCGCGGCCCAGTTGGGGGCGGTGGACGTCTACCGCAGTGCGGCGCCGAAGGGCGGCACCGTGTACCGGATCGGCGCCGATGTGCAGCGCTTCGAATCGCGGCCGGGCGAGTATGCGCTGGTGGACGCCGTGTGGAGCGTGCGCATGCTGGACGGCGGCGAGGTGCAGACCTGTCGCAGCGTGTTCCGTGAGCCGGTGGGCGGCGGTCATGACGCCCTGGTGGCGGGCCACCGGGCGGCGCTGGCGAAGCTGTCGGCCACGATCGCGGTCGCGGTGCGTGGCCAGGCCGAGGGAAGGGCGCCGGCCTGTCCGGCCGGCTGACGCCTCAAGGGATGAGACGCTCGGCGCGCAGGCGCGCGAACAGATCGTAGAACGACGCGTCGGTGGCCTGGTAGGCGGCAAAACCCAGGCGGCGGCTATTGGCCATGTCGGTCATCACCTCCAGCGGCCGGCCCAGGTCGAGATCGGTGTGCCAGGCCGAGGCCAGGCGATCCAGGTCGGCCTCGGCCAGGTCGTGGCGGGCGGCGATGTCGCGCCACAGCGCATGGTCGTTCGCCATCGCCGCTTCGAGCGGTTGCATGGCGCCGTTGAAGCCGGCCGTCTCGACGCCGAAGTAGGCGGCCAGTTTCGGCCACAGCCAGCTCCAGCGGAACACGTCGCCGTTGACGATGTTGAACGCCTCGTTGCGCGCGGCATCGGTGTCCGCCGCCCACACCAGTTGCCTGGCCAGCATGCGCGCATCGGTCACGTCCGACAGGCCGTTCCACTGCGCCGCGGAGCCGGGGAACTGGAACGGGCGGCCGGTCTCCTTGCAGATGGTGGCGTAGACGGCCAGCGTGGTGCCAAGGTTCATCGCATTGCCGACCGCCAGGCCGATCACCGTGTGCGGGCGATGGATGGTCCAGGTGAAACGGTCGCGTTGCGCGGCGGCGTAGACTTCGTCTTCCTGCGCGTAATAGAAATTCTCGAGTGGCAGGCGCGGCTGGCTTTCGCGCAGCGGCGTGTCGGGCAAGGTGCCCGAGCTGGCGTAGGCTTCGAATGGACCCAGATAGTGCTTGAGGCCGGTGACCAGGGCGACATGGCGTACCGATTTCTTCGGCGCCAGCGCGTCGAGCAGGTTGCGCACCAGCGCGGCATTGACGCGGATGTTCTCGGCTTCGGTATCCTGGCGCATCCAGGTGGTGATGAAGACATGGGTCGGTGCGATGTCGGCCAGCGCGGTGTTCAAGCCGGCAGGGTCGAGCAGGTCGGCGGCGACGTGGCGCACGGCGGGCAGGTCTTGCGGCGCGCGGCGCGACAGGCCGACCACGTCCCAGCCCTGGGCCAGCAGTTCGCGCGCGACGTGGTTGCCGCCGATACCGGTGACGCCGACGACGAGTGCGGTTCGTTTCATGTATTGACTCCCGATGTGACAATTGAACGCCATTCTACCGGGCCGAGGAAATTGGTGCGCGGCCCGTTACGCTAGAGGCGCTGTTCGCGTTAATTATGCGAACCTTTCCCATTCGCGCCGGTCTCAGCCACTGTCGAGTTAACTCATCAGGTGGCAATGATGCAAGGCTTGGTCTTCGAAGAAGTATTTGCCGCGCTGACCTCCCTGCACCTGCATACCGACGAGGTAGCCAGGTTGCGCGCCTGGATCGCGGCGATCGTCCATCCTGGTGCGTGTCTCCACCTCGTCGCCCAGGCGGCGGGCACACCATGCTGCCCGCATTGCCAATGTTCGCGTGTCCATCGTTGCGGGGCGGCCAGCGGGCTGCAGCGCTGGCGCTGCCTGGCTTGCCGGCGCAGCTTCAATGCACTGACGAACACGCCGCTGGCGCGCCTGCGCAAAAAGGCCGCCTGGCTACCGTACCTGCAATGCGTGCTCGATTCGCGCACGGTCCGCGCAGCAGCCGAGCTCGTCGGCGTGCACCGCAGCACCAGTTTCCGCTGGCGCCACCGTTTCGTGCCGGGGGCCGCGCGCAAGCGTCCAGATCGCCTTGAGGGCATGGTCGAGGCGGACGAAACCTATCTGCTCGAATCGCAGAAGGGCTCGCGCCACCTGACGCGTCCCGCGCGGCGGCGCGGCGGCGTGGCGACGCGGCGCGGCATCAGCCGCGAACACGAGTGCCTGCTCGTCGCACGCGACCGGGGCCGGCAGACACTGGACTTTCATACTGGCCGCGGGCCGGTCAGCGCCGTGAAACTCATCAACTGCCTGCGGCCGGTGCTGGCGCCGGACGCGGTGTTGATCAGCGATTCGGCGGCCGCTTACCGGGTCTTTGCCGACCATGCCGGTATCGCGCACGAGGCGGTCAACCTGCGCGCCGGGGTCAAGGCGCGCGGCGCGATCCACCTGAATAACGTCAATGGCTGGCATGCCCGCTTCAAGACCTGGATCAAGCGCTTCAATGGCATCGCCAGTCGCTACCTGGTGAACTATTCAGGCTGGCAGCGCTTTCTGGATGACGGCGCTTTGCGTACGCCAGCGCAATTGCTGACGGCAATCATCCAGTGCGCAACGTGCCGTCGGAAAGACCCGAATTAACGCGCACAGCGCCCATGCAAACGGGGCGCCGCATCGCTGCGGCGCCCCGTCGGGGTCAGCGCTTCAAGACATCAGAAGCGGTAACGCAGTGTCAGCGACGTGTTGCGCGGTGCACCGTAGGTGATCTGGTTGAACGCGGCGAACATTGCGAAGTGCGTCTTGTCGGTCGCGTTGCTCACGTTCAGCTGGGCCGAGAGCTGCTTGGTGAAATCGTAGCGCGCCATCAGGTTGACCAGGGCGAACGATTCCTGCTCGATGCGGCCGTCGATGCCGGGAGCGACCGTGCCGTCGACCGTGTAGGTGCTGCCTTCCCAGTTGACACCGCCGCCGACGGTCAGCTTGCTCCACGCGCCGGGCAGGCGGTAGGAGGCGAAGGCGCGCAGGGTCTTGCGTGGGTAGATCGAGTTGAAGTCGACGCCGCTCGCCTCCTTGGCGCGGTAGATCGCGTAGCCGATGCTGGCGTTCAGGCCGGAAATGATCTCGCCCGAGACATCCAGCTCGATGCCCTTGCTGGTGGCGCCGTCGGCGGCGCGGTAGTAGGCTTCAGGCAGTTGCGGGCCGGTCGGGCCGTCGCGGTCGACTTCGCCGGCGCGCTGGCCCAGCTTGTCCTGCTTGAGATGGAACACGGCCAGCGAGGCGTTCACGCGGCGGTCGAAGAACTCGCCCTTGATGCCGGCTTCGCTCGCCTTGCCCTCGATCGGGTCGAGCAGGTTGTTCGCCTGGTCCCTCAGGTTCTGTGGCTGGAAGATGCTGGTGTGGCTGGCGTACAGCGAATAGGTGTCGTCCAGGTCGAACACCAGGCCGGCGTACGGCGTGATCTCGTTCGAGTGTTTGATCGCGTACGGCGCTTCCCAGGCGCCGCCCCCTTCTTTCTCGTACTTGGTCACGCGCGCGCCGACGATCGCCTTCAGACGGTCGGTGAGTGAGAAGCGCGCCATGCCGTACAGGCCTTGCTGGGTTGTTTCGCTGTCCTGGTAGCGCGCCTGCGCGCCCCATGCCGGGGTCGGGTAGGCGACCGGGTTCCAGTTGTTGAAGTCGGACACCGGCGGCGACACGCCTTCAGGCAAGCCCGGGAACTGCGCGAGACGGTTGTTCGAATAGAAGTCGGTATTCGCATGCAGGTAGCCGATGGCCGCCTGATGCTCGCGGCCGAAGGCCGAGAACGGACCGCTGGCGTGGATGCCGAAGTCCTTCTGCCTGGTCTGGGTGACGTAGGAGCCAGCGAAGGAATTGATGCCGGCGCCGGTCACGCGATCCGGCACGCCCGACAGGTACAGCAGGTGCGAGTCGCCGTCGCGGGTGGCGTCGGTGTAGGTGAAGCGCAGGTTCCAGCCGTTGACGAAGCGGTGCTCGTAGTCGGCGAAGAAGTTGTCGTACTGGTTGTCGAAGGCGGTCCAGGGGGTGCCGGTGGTCAGCGAGCGGTCTTCGGGGATGACCGAGCCGTCGGTGTAGCGGTACGGCAGGCCGCCCCACATCGGGCCGCGCGGGCTCATCTTCTGGCGGCTGAAGCCGGCCGATAAGGTGCCGTCGCGGCCGATGTCGGCTTCGACGGTAGCGTAGAAGGTGCGGTCCTTGTTCTCCAGGTGCTGGATCCAGCTGTCGCCTTCGCCGTACTCGCCAACGAAGCGGCCACGGATGCTGCCCGACGCGTTCAGCGGGGTCGAGACGTCGGCCATGACGTGGCGCTTGTCCCAGCGGCCGGCGGTCGCTTCGATGCGACCGCCCAGCTTCTTGCTGAAGGCGCGCTTGCGCACCAGGTTCAGCGCGGCAGACGGGGTGCCGGCGCCGGTCATCAGGCCGGTCGCGCCGCGCACCACCTCGACGCGGTCGTACAGGGCCAGGCTGCCCAGCACCTCGCCGGCGCTCCAGGCAGCGTCCCAGGTGGTCGGGATGTTGTCGATCTGCAGATTGGTGACTTCGAAGCCGCGTGCGGTGAAGCTGCCGCGGTGGGTCTCGTACTGGTTGACCGAGACGCCGGTGACGTTGTTGACGACGTCGGTGATGGTGAGCAGGCCCTGGTCTTCGATGCGCTGCTGGGTGATGACCGAGACCGATTGCGGCGTGTCGCGCAGCGACATGTCGAGCGGGGTGGCGGTGCGGGTGCGGCCGATGGTGTACGAGCCGACGTCGTCAGCCAGCTTCTGGGCCTGGACCTGCACCTGCGGCATCGACGTGGTGCCGGCGGCGGTGTTGCTGGTCTCGGTGGACTGTGCCTGCGCGACGAATGGGAGCGCGAGGCCCACACAGACCGTGAGGGTCTTCAATTTGCGGCGACCATTGGCGCTGACCTGCTTTTCCATCTTTTTTTCCTGTTTTAACGATGAGTGGGTGGCGGACCGGCGCCTCCAAAGCGCGCGTCTGCGTATGACAACGGGATAACAGTTCGTAATGATAACTATTCTCATCTAGTGATGTCAATGTGTGACGCGCAGAGACAGCATTTTTAATGGGATTGTGCAACGGTATGGATGGTATTGGCAGCAATGACGGCTGTTTTCGCGTGCAGCGGACGGCTAAGCTGGCGTCCTCTCAACAAGCATCCCGAAAGGTCAGCAATGGACAATTCAACTTTTTTCGTGACGCCGGGGTACGGCGAGCTGCTCAACAAGCGGCTGGGGTATTCGCAGGCGGTCAAGGTCGGCAACCGGGTCGACATCTCGGGCCAGGGTGGCTGGACCGACGACTTGCAGTTCCCGGCCGGCCTGGTCGACGAGATCGAGCTGGCTTTCAAGAACGTGGAACGGGTGCTGGCGGCGGCGGGCGCTACCTGGGAGCATGTCATTGAGGTGATGTCCTACCATGTAGGCGGCTTCCCGCCGGAAACCAACGAGACATTTGCCCGGCTGTTCCGGCAGTACATGCCCCACCGCGGCCCGATCTGGACCGAGGTGGGCGTGGCCGCGCTCGGCGATCCGCACATGCGCATCGAGATCCGGGTGACCGCGATCATCGAATAAGGTTCGGCCCGGTGTCAGTCGCGGAAAGTGTCGATCAGCCAGTCGACGAATACCGACAGCCGCGCATTCTGGTGGCGGTTCGGCGGATACAGGATATGGAAGGGCATGAGCGGCCGGCGCCAGTCCTGCAGGATCGGCACCAGCTCCCCGGCGTCGATCCACGGCTGCACCATGCGCGTAAAATGCTGGCCGACGCCCAGGCCTGCCCGCATCAGCGCCAGTACGCCATTGCCGTCGTTGGTGGACAGCGCGCTCGACGCGATTTCCACGCGTTCGCCGGCGCGTTCGAAGATCAGGGGATTCGACTTCGTAGTCGCCGCGAAGAAGTAGCCCACGCGTGTGTGTCGATCGAGGTCGGCCGGCGTACGCGGCGTTCCCGCGCGCGCCAGGTAGGCGGGCGAAGCGAAAGTGCCGTATTGTAGGTCGACCAGCTTCCGGCCAATCATCGACAGGTCGTGTATTTCACCGGCCCGGATCACGCAGTCGACCCCCTCGCCGAGGATATTGGCCGGACGGTCGCTGATGCCGAGCGCGAGGGTGATGTCCGGGTATTCCAGGTGGAAGGTGGGCAGCGCCGGGATCAGGAGCGAGGTCGAGAACGAGGCCGGGGCGTCGATCCGCAAGTGCCCGTGCGGCTTGCGCTTCTGGCCGCGCATGGCGTGGTCCATCGCGTCCAGTTCGGCCAGCAGGCGGCTGGCTTGCCGGTAGTATTCGGCGCCCTCCGCCGTGATGGCGACGGTGCGCGTGGTGCGATGCATCAGCTTGTTGCCGAGATACCCCTCCAGGTCACCAATCAGCTTGCTCACCGTGGAGCGTGGCAGACCCAGCTGGTCGGATGCGCGGCTGAACGAGCCAGTGTCGATCACGCGGACGAACGCGCGCATGGCCAGGAGCTGGTTCATGCGTGAGCGTTGGGAAAAGGGAAGCACATAGGTCACGATTATCCACGAAAGTGGATAATCGTGACCTGTTTGCTATGCCGGCAATTCGCCGGCGCCGATCAGGCCGCTTCTTTCTTGTTCGCCTCAGTAATGGTCCAATAGTAAATCGTGCGGCCATCTACCTCGACCGTTTTCTCGGCCGGCCATTCCGCCCCCATGTCGAAGGCATGCGACACCACGCGCGTGCCGACCTTGAGCTGTTTCCATAGTTGTGGACGCAGCTTGGCGTTGATGGTCGGCAACAGGTACAGGGTGACGACGGTCGCGCTCGAGAAGTCGGTCTTGAACAAGTCGCCGACGCGGAACTGGGCGCGGTCGGACACCCCGGCCTGCTTGGCGTTTTCCTTGGCCTCCGCGATGCGGGTAGGGTCGATGTCGATGCCGGTGCCGCGCGCGCCGCGCGCCTTGGCGGCGGTGACGACGATGCGGCCGTCGCCGCAGCCCAGGTCGAACAGCGTGTCGTTCTTGCCGACCTTGGCCAGGTCGAGCATCTTGTCGACGACTTCCTGCGGGGTCGGGACATACGGCACGTCGAGGCGCGGGGTGGCCTGGGCCAGCGCGCGGCCGAACGGGAACATCATGAGGCCGGTGGCGGCGGCAGTGGACAGCAGCAGGGTACGACGGCGTGGTTGCGGGTTCATCAGCACAGCTCCTCGGGTCAAGTGGATTTGGGGGGAAACTCTCTGGGGTATCATCGATCGCTCCTCGAGCGCAGCAACAGCAACAGCAGGACGCCGATCGCCAGCACGGCCACGCCGATCCATGCGGCGTTCAGGCCGCCGAGCTGCTGGCTGTACACGTACGACAGGCTCGACCACAACATATAGGCGCAACTCGCGCAGAACAGCAGCGGCAGCACGGGATACAGGGGCACCTTGAACGGGCGCGGCGTGGTGGGCTCGCGACGCCGCAGCACGAACAGCGAGATGCCGGTGAGCAGGAAGAACAGCCAGAACACGGGGGCCGTGAATTCCACCATGGCCTTGAAGCCGCCGCCGAGCGCGGCGCCGGTCGCCACCAGGGCCAGGGCGGCCACGCACTGCACCGTCATGGCGACCGTCGGGGTGCCGCGCTCGCTGTCCCACTCGGCCAGGCGGCCCAGTTTTTTCCAGTCGAGGCCGATCGCGTAGCTGGTACGGGCGCCGACGATCATGGTGGCGTTGATCGAGGTGAGGGCGGAAATCGCCACCAGTACCGAGATGATCTTTTCGCCCGCCGGGCCGAACACGACTTTCATGACGTCGGCCGCCACCGCCTCGGAGGAAGCCATGCCGTCCATGCCCAGCACTTTCCAGTAGGCCCACGTCACCAATAGGTAGAGCACGGTGATGACGGCAATGCCCATGGTGAGCGCCTTGACCATGTCGCGCGGGCCGCCGCGCATCTCGGCGCTGATGTAGGCCGCCTCGTTCCAGCCGCCGTAGGTGAGCAGGACGAATACCATCGCCATGCCGAGGGCCGTGCTGGCCGGGCCGCCGCCGCTGGTTGCCGCCGCTGCGGCGCTCGCCGGGGCCGGATCGGTGAACAGGGCGGAGGCGCCGACGATGAGCAGCAGGCCGAGGATTTCGGCGACGGTGAGGAAGGTCTGGGTGCCCGTGCCGGTGCGGATGCCGCGCAGGTTGAGGGCCGACAGGCCGACGATCACCGCGATGGCGTAGACCGTGCTTCCCCATCCGTTTGGAGCGATGGTGAGCGGGATGGCCTGCTGCATGTAGTCGCCGAACACGAAGCCGAGGAGGGCGATCGAGCCGGTGGTGATGACGGAGAAGCGGGCCCAGCCGAACAGGAAGGCGACCGAGCGGCCGAAGGCGCGGTGAAGGTAGTGGTAGTCGCCGCCGGCGTGTGGATACGAGGTGGTCAGCTCGGCGTAGCACAAGGCGCCGATCAGCGAGACGAGGCCGCCCATCACCCAGAGCGTGAACATGGCCGGTGCGCCGCCGCTCATGCCGGCGACAAGCGACGGCGCCTTGAAGATCCCGGCGCCGATGACCACGCCGACGATGACGGCGACGGCTTCACGCAGGCCGATGGTCGGCCGCGGGCGGGTGTCGCGAGGAGCTGAGACGGGGCGTCGCGCTTCGATGGCGTCCATGTCGTGATCGGTTGGGCGCGCCGCCGGCCGCCGGGGACCGGATCGCGCTTGGTTGCACATGGGGAGCCAATGAGTACACCATCGCTCACCCGCTTTTCGGAACTGGATGTTATCCAGACCGAAGAGCGGGCGGCGCGCGATTGAATTGACAGAAAGATAAACACGGGCTAAGGCAAGCTGCGAAGCAATAGACTGATGGAAGGCGCAGCAAGGCGCTGCCCCAGGCCGGCGAGATCAGTCGGGTGCGGGCGCCGGAGTGGCGCCTGACGCCGCAATTGCTGCACGATCCGCCAGCGCCGCGTGGCGTCCATCGCGCGGGGCCTGCGCCAGCGCAGGCGAACCGAGCCAGGCGAAGATGGCCGGCCAGATGTCGGCGTGGGCGCTGCGGCCGACCAGCACGCCGACGTGCTGCAGGTTGACGCCGACATCGCCCCGGTATTCGATGACCCGCTTGCGCCCGCTGCTGGCCGCTTCATGGAAAGGCAGCACGGCGTCGGGCGGAATCACCTTGCTGCGGAAGTCGACCACGCTCAACAATGGCGCACGCAGGTCACGCGGGCCGATGTTGCGACCGCCGATGTCAAGCCGACCTTGCATGAATTCGTCGTTGCGATACAGCGATTCGACAATTTCGGTGAACAGGCGTCCCGGCAGCGGGAATTCGTCATGGGTCCAGCGCTCGACCCGCAGATGGGTCGCCAGCGCCTTCGGGTCGAGCAGCGACAGCCAGCGGTCGGCGATCCTTTCCCATTGGAAGGCGTGCGGCTCGGCCATGGCGCTCATCATGTTGAGGTAGACGCCTGGCACCTGGCCAAAGGCGTCGGCGATGCCGCGCGCGTCTGGCGTGGCCTTGACCAGCGGCGAGAAGCAGCAGGCGGATTGCTCGAAACGCAGCGGCGATTCGAGCAGGATGGTGGCCGCCACGCGCGCGGGATGCATGCAGCTGTAGATGGCGGCCAGGATGCCGCCCAGCGAATGGCCGACGATCGTCAGCTGCTCCTGCCCGCTGTCTTGCGCGATCGCGCGCTGACAGGCCGCCAGCAGGCGCTCACCATAGTCGTTCAGGCCGACGTCCGGGTCGCCATCGGGCATCGGCAGCCATTCGGCCAGGTAGACCCGATAGCCGCGCTCGCTCCAGCGCCGCACCACGCTGATGTCGGGCGCGAGGTCCCAGATATAAGCGCGCTTGATCGGTGCCGGCACCAGCAGCACCGCGGGGCCGCCGCCGGGCGCGTCCTGATAGCGCCGCAGCTGGAGGCCGGGCTGCTCGAGGATGACCGTCGACGGGGTCTGTTGCGGCCCGTAGCCGGCCCGCTCGAGCATCTTGCCGCGCGCCTGGCGGCTGCGGTCCATCTGCTTGAAGGCTTGCGTAGCGACGCCCCCGAAGGCCCCGAACACGTTCGAGTTGCTGGCATACATGAATAGTGATCCCGTCGGATTGGCGATCATGAAACTCTACGCCAACTATCGCTGGGCTCCAACCGCGCACGATTGAATGGCAATGCTGTTTGCGCCAGCTTAAGACCTGTCTGAAAGTTATGGCCTGCGGCACTATTGGCTTACAGGTACTTAACCCAGGCCTTGCCGCTCTCGCGCTTGTAGCGTCCGAAACGTTTCGTGGGCCAGTACAGCAGTGCAGCCAGCACCCCGGCGCCCAGCCACACCTGCCACACATGCTCGACGTCGGCCCGCGGCAGGTTCAGCGCGCCGGCCGCGATCCGCTGCGCGAGCAGCAGCAGGTACAGGTGCAGGATGTAGAAGAACAGCGGCGCACCGCCGAACACCGCCACCACCCGCACCCAGGCGGCATCGACCCTGTCGATCCAGGCCAGCACCAGGAGGCCGACGCCGAGGGTCAGCAGCAGGAAAAGTAGCGAAGGCGGGTACTTGGTGAAGTTCAGCCACGACATCGCGCTACGCAGCAGCGCGTCCTGCGGCGCCCAGGGCAGGGTCTCGCCATAGATGTTCCAGGTGCGCAGCACCAGCAGCAGGGCCAGGCTGGCGACGCCGCCGGTGACGAGGCCGCGCCGGCGCTGCCTTGGCGCGGTGGCGCGCGCATACAGCGGGCCGCAGGCGTAGCCGAGCAGGATCACGCCGATCCAGGCCAGCAGCGGATAGCTGATGCGCACCCGCACGGGATCCTCCATCAGGTAGCCGCGCCGCTCCAGGATCGTCCATGCGTCGGCCGCCCAGGAACCGGGCTCGAAGCACAGCCCGGACAGCGCATTGTGGCCCCCCACGATCAGGACGCCGAGCGCTGCCAGCAGCGGCAAGGGCAGGCGGTGCAGCAGGCTGAGGGCCAGCATCGACAGGCCGATGGCCCAGATCACCTGCAGGTACACCGTGTGCGGTGTGAAGCTGCCGGTCCAGGCAAAATTGATTACCACGATCTCGAGCAGGATCAGGAACGCGCCGCGCTTGGCCAGGAAGCCGGTGGCGCGGCGTGGCCCGGTCGCCGGATTGGCATACAACCAGGCCGACAGGCCGGTCAGGAACACGAACATCGGCGCGCAGAAATGGGCGGCAAGACGCGAGAAGAACAGGCCAGGATCGGTGCTCGTCGCATCCATCGGATCGCCGACCTGGTGCTGCAGGAAGAACGTCTCGCGGACGTGATCCACGGTCATCAGGAGCATGACGAGGCCGCGGGCGACGTCGATCGAGGCGATGCGCCGGCTCGCGCCGTCGACGGGATAAGGTGGGGCGTTGTGCTTCATGTCGTTGTGCTTGATGGCCGGCGCGGCGGCGCGCCTGCGCGCGGGCGCAGGCAGCGGTGCCGATCAACGCCGGACAGGAATGGGACAGGCCACAGCGTCAGCATGCGGCCAGGCGTTTCTCAGGAGGCGAGCAATGAAGCGGGCGGCGCGTGGGGCTGTGGCAGCAGGTAATCAGCAGGGCCGGGGCGATGTACCGCGACCACCATCGGCACAACGATCAGCGCGAGCATCCAGGCGACGGCGGCAGGCAGGACCTGTGGCGCCGGCGGCGCCGCGTTCGACTGCGCCTGCACCGAGCAGGCGACGCACTCCTGGGCCTGCGATTCCAGCTTGTGGTCGTGGCCGACGGCGGCGAACAACTGCAGCAAGAGGACGATTGCGCCGGCCCACAGCAGCAGCCGGCCGCGCACGGCGGACAGGGGCTGTTGGTGGGATCGTGTTACGGTCATCGTCGTGGCATCGTAGTCGCAACCCGCGATTGTACTGGAATACGCGGCGCGGTAAAAAACCGGTGCCCGGCGGATGGCCGGTTCGTCTGGCATACTCGATCCATCCACAACGATCGATAGGGCGAGGTGTTTACCGATGAAACCAGAGATTCTCGTGTTGGGCGGCCCGTGGTCGCAAGAAGTGCGGGCACGGGTGGAACAGGCCTTCCACTGCCATTTCGCGGCGGCGATCCCGGTTGCCGGCGACGCCGCATTCGATGCGATCGCGAGCAGCATTCGCGCGGTCCTGACGACGGGCACGGTCGGCGTGACGCCGGCCCTGGTGGCGCGCCTGCCGGCGCTCGGGATCGTGTCGGTGAACGGCGTCGGCGTCGATGCGGTGCCGCTGGCGCTGCTGGCGCAAAAAGGCATCCACCTGACCAACACCCCCGACGTGCTCACCGACGACGTGGCCGATTTCGCGGTCACCTTGCTGCTGTCGACCGCGCGCCGCCTGCCGCAACTGGATCGCTACGTGCGCGACGGCGGCTGGCCGGCCAAGGTGCCATTGAGCCACGCGCGCAGCCTCAAGGGCAAGGTGGCGGGCATCGTCGGCTTCGGCCGCATCGGCCAGGCAGTGGCCCAGCGCCTGCAGGGCTTCGGGATGCAGATCCGCTACTTCCAGCGCAGCGCGGGCCCGGCCCCCCACCAGAGGAGCGGCTCGCTGCTGGCGCTGGCCGAAGAAAGCGATATGCTGGTACTGTGCATGCCGGGCGGCGCCGACACCCGGCACATGATCGACGGCCACGTGCTCGACGCGCTCGGGCCGCAAGGCACGCTGGTCAATATCGCGCGCGGCTCGGTGGTGGATGAAGCGGCGCTGATCGGGGCGTTGCAGGATGGCCGGCTTGGCGCGGCGGGCCTGGACGTATTCGAGGACGAGCCAAACGTGCCGGCGGCGCTGTGCGCGCTCGACAACGTGGTGCTGACGCCCCACGTCGGCAGCTTCACGCTGGAAGCGCGGCGCGCGATGGGCCGGCTGGCTGTGGACAACCTGGTGGCCCACTTCAACGGCGAGCCCTTGCCCACGCCGGTGGTCTAGTCGAGATGCTCGTGGTGGTCGGCCACGCCCCGTTTCCAGTAGGCCGAGATCCGGCCCGCCTGGCGCGGCAAGCCCTTGTCCAGCAGCAGTTGGCGCACCTGGACCATCAGCGAGGCCTCGCCGCCGCCCCAGGCCAGCCCCGCGCCGCTCGGCAGTGGCAGATCCTTCAGAACCTGCAGCAATTGTTCGTCCGAGCCCACCCAGTGGATGTCGGCATTGGCCTGGGTGACGAACTCGCGGCGGTCGGCCGCATCGACCAGCAGCACGACCTGCGCGCGTGCCGCCTGCGGCAGCTCTTCCAGGCGGCGGGTGACGGCCGGCAGCGCGCTGGCGTCGCCGATCAAGAGGTGCCAGTCCATCTCCAGTGGCAAAATCATCGACCCGCGTGGCCCGCCGATGATGGCTTTCGCGCCGACCCTGGCGCTACGCGCCCATTCGGCGGCGCCCCCATGACCGTGCAGGGCGAACTCGATGTCGATCGCGCAGGCTTCCGGATCGAACCGGCGTGGCGTATAGTCGCGCCGGACCTGCTGCCCATCGGCGCCGTCGAACATGAACTTGACGTGGTCGTCGAACGACAGCGAGGTGAACTCCGCGAGTGCGGCGCCAGTGAAGGTGATGCTGACGAAGCCGGGGCTGAGTTGCGCGATGCGCGCGACTTCCACCTCGCGCAGCTTGAGGTCATGGCGAACGCGCTCGACTGCTGGAAACTGCGTGGGAATGTGGGATTCAGACATGCTACACTCCAGAATTAGTTGATAGTATCCACCATTATGCGAAAAGAAGTTGATAGAGTCAACCAAATTCAGGGCAAGCGTGCGGTCGATCCTCTGGAAACGATGCACGCGATCGTGCATCTCTACCGGTCACGGCAGCTACGCGGTGTGCGTGGTGGCCCGCACGAGCTGGCGCATATGGAAATGAAGGCGCTGGGGTATTTCGCACGCCATCCGGGCGCCACACAAAGCGATCTGGTGGCGCATTCGGGACGAGACAAGGCCCAGGTGGCCCGGCTGATCCGGGCGCTGCGCGAGGCCCAGCTGCTGGACGCGACCGCGGACGAGCAGGATCGGCGCAGCACGCGCCTGTCGCTCACTGCCGCAGGGCAGGAAGTGTTCGATGGCTTGCACCGCCAGAGCGGCGTCTTGCGCGAAGCGGCGCTGGCCGGCCTGTCATCCGAAGAGCAGGCGCAGCTGACGACACTGCTGGCGCGGGTGCGCGCCAACCTGGAACAGACGCGGACGGATTAGGCCGCTCGTCGGGGCAGACCTTACTCGACCCAGCCGAAGCCGTCGCGCGCCAGCAGCGCGAACGATTCCGCCGGACCCCACGAGCCGGCCGCGTACGCGTGCGGTTTCTCGCCCAGCGTCTCCCAGCCGTTGATGATCGGCTCGACCCATTCCCAGGCCGCCTCGAGCTCGTCGCGGCGCATGAAGTGCGTCAGGCGCCCGCGCACGACATCGATCAACAGGCGCTCATAGGCTTCGGCGCGGCGCTGCTGGAAGGCCGACTGCAGGTCGAGGTTCAGTGCGACCTGCTGCATCAGCATGCCGCTGCCGGGCTGCTTGGCGAAGAGCTGCAGCTTGATCGCTTCTTCGGGCTGCAGTTCGATGACCAGGCGATTGGCGACGCCGCCCGGGCTTTCCGGGAACAGCGGGAACGGCGGATTGGCGAACTCGATCACGATCTTGGATGAGCGGCGCGCCATGCGCTTGCCGGTGCGCAGGTAGAACGGCACCTTGGACCAGCGCCAGGTGTCGATATGCGCGCGCAGGGCGACGAAGGTCTCGGTGTGGCTGTTCGCCGGCACGTTGCTTTCTTCGTGGTAGCCCTTGACTTCCTGGTTGCCGCTCACGCCACGCGTGTACTGGCCGCGCACGGTATCGCGCGCGATATCGGCCAGGCGCATCCGGCGCAGCGAGCGGATCACTTTCAGTTTTTCGTCACGCACGGCATCCGGCGACAGCGACGTCGGCGGCTCCATGGCGACGATGCACAGCAGCTGCATCAAGTGGTTCTGCACCATGTCGCGCATGGCGCCGGCGCTGTCGTAGAAGCCGGCGCGGCTGCCGACGCCCACTTCCTCGGCCACCGTGATCTGCACGCTCGAGATGTTCGGCGCGCGCCACAGGGGTTCGAGGATCGAATTCCCGAAGCGCAGCACCATCAGGTTCTGCACCGTTTCTTTGCCCAGGTAGTGGTCGATGCGGTAGATCTGCGATTCGGCGAAGTGCTTGCCAACCGCTTCGTTGATCTCGACCGCCGAGGCCAGGTCGCGGCCCAGCGGTTTTTCGAGCACCACGCGTGCATTGGCGTCGACCAGGCCGGTCGCGGCCAGCTTGTCGCAGATGGTGGTAAACAGCGACGGCGCGGTGGCCAGGTAAAAGACGCGCTGGGCGCCTTCGCGCGAGGCGTCGCGCAGGGTGTCGAAGAGCGGGGCCGCCGAGACGTCCAGACGCACATAGACGAGCAGGTCGAGGAAACCGGCCCAGCTCTTCTCGTTGAAATTGGCGGCGCTGATGAAGGAACGCGAGTGTTCCTCGACGAAAGCCAGGTAGGCGGCGCGATCGTAGTCCTGGCGGCCGGTGGAAAGGATACGGGTCGATGGCGGCAGGTTACCGTGCAGGAAGGCCATGTACAGGGCCGGCAGCAGCTTGCGCATGGCAAGGTCGCCCATGCCGCCGAAGATGGTCATGTCGAGGGGAAGGCCGTTATCGTTCTCGTTCGAGGTGCTCATGTCTCTTTCGCTGACAGGTTGTATGGATCGCTTGCGTCGTGCGCTCGCCTGGTTCGTCTTTGATTGTAGCGTACATGACGGAAAACGACTGGCAAAAGCGGCAAGATTGCTTCATCCCATGCCGGGACGAAAAAAAGCCCGCGCAAGCGCGGGCTCGAAGCCACCAAGAGAAGAGATCAGCGATTAGAACTTGTAGCGCAGGCCGAACAGGTATTCGCGACCGGTCACATTGTTCACCACCACGCTGTTGCGTGCGCGGCTGATGAACTGGTCGTTTTCCTCGTTGGTCAGGTTGACGCCTTCGAGCGTGAACTCGAGGTTGTCGTTGACCTTGTACGACAGCGACAGGTCGACGTTGAAGGTTTCATTCTTGCCTTCGACGTCGTTGTTGTTCTGGCCCGGCACGCGGGTCACGAAGCCCGAACGCTTGGCGCCCGAGACACGTGCGCTGAACTTGCCGTCATCGTAGAAGAAGGTCGCGTTCCACGATTTCGGCGACAGGTTCAGCAAGTCGTCGGTGATGGTGGCGCCGCCGGTCGGCGAGACCAGATATTCGATCTTCGACGACACCTTGGTGTAGTTCAGCAGCGTGCCGAAGTTCTTGCCCCAGCCCGGCAGGAAGGTGAACGGCTGCTGGTAGCTGATCTCGAAGCCCTTGAGCTTGCCGCCATCGGTATTGACCGGCAGCGTCTGCTGGAAGACTTCCTCGCCCGTGAAGTTCGCCGGCAGCAGCGACAGCGGCAGGCCCGAATCGCGGAACGCCACGTTGGTGCGCAGGCTCTGGATATAGGTGTCGATGTTCTTCTGGAACAGGCCCAGGCCGACGAAGGCCTTGTTGGCGAAGTAGTACTCGAAGCTGCTGTCGAAGGTCTTGGCGCGGAATGGCTTCAGGAACGGGTTGCCCGAGTTGATCGACAGGTTGCCGGTGGTGGCGATGCTGCCGCCAGGTGACAGGAAGCCCAGCTGCGGACGGGTCATTACCTTGGCCGCGCCGAAGCGCACGATGAACTCATCGGTTACGTTGGCGGTCAGGTTGAACGATGGCAGGGTGTCGGTGTAGTCGTGGTTGACCTTGACCGCGGTGCCGCCGCCGGCCGCCTGGTAGCCGATGGTCTCGAGGTCGGTCTTCACGTAGCGCACGCCGACGTTGCCGCGCAGCGGGATGTTCCACATATCGTAGCGGAACTCGCCCATCAGGTAGATGCCGTCGCTCTTCTCGGTCACCGAGCGGTTGTTGCCCCGTGCATTGCCGTTCTCGATCGACGACAGGGTGAAGTCGCCCGGGCCGCCGGCAGGGCCGCTCTTGATGCAGTTGCAGTAGATGTCATACGCCGCAGCGATCGCCTGCAGGTTCGGCACTACCCAGCCCGTCGGGTTCCCGGCCGGCATGCCGAGCTGGCTGCCGAAACCGGTCATGTTCGTGGTCAGGCCGGTCGCGCCGCTTGGCGGCGCGAAGATCGTGTCGTTCTGGTTCACGCGACGGAACTCGTAGGTGTCCGACGTGTACTTCTTGCTGTTGACGCCGCCCTTGAAGGTCAGGTTCTCGTTCGCTTCCCAGGCCAGGTCGAACTGGGCAACGTTATTGACGTTGTCGGTGCCCTGCGGACGGATGCGGATCTCGCTGGTGGTGGTGTTGGGCACCGTGGTCGGCTGCGCGCCACTGGCTACTTGCGGCACCCCGATCAGGCCCAGCGGACCGCCGTTGACGTCGAACGGGTAACTGACGACCGGACGGCGGCTGTCGTTGCGGAAGTCGATGCTGTAGCCATCGACGTTCAGCGCGTCGAGCGTGACGGTCGTCTGGACCGGATTGCGGAACTTGGATTCGGCGCGGCCGTACTTGGCGCTCATGCTCCAGGTGTCGCTCAGCTTGTGCTCCAGGGTCAGCGTCGGCTGGGTGAAGGTGGTCTTCAGTTCGTCGAAGCGCTGCTCGGAACGGATGTCCACGTTGTTGTAGCGGCCGTACAGCAGCGAGCCGTTCGGCGCGTACTCGGCTTCGAGCACGCCGACCTGCGGCTTGCCGCCCTGGCTGGCGCTGCGGCTGAACGAGGTCGCCTGCAGGAAGTCCTCCTGGCGGGTCGCGTCGAGCTTCGAGTACAGCATGTCGAAGGTCAGCAAGGTGCCGCGTTGCGGACGCCATTGCACCGATCCGGTCAGACCCAGGCGGTCCTGGTCGTGGGTCAGGCGGCCGTAGCGCGGCAGGCGCGGATGGAAGTTGTTTGGATCGCTGGCATTGTTGTAGGCGGCGATGTTCTCGGGCGTACCGGGCAGGCGCTCGGCGCCCTGCGCGGCCGGGCCGCAGGTGGTCGCGGTCGAGTTGGCCGGGTTGGCGGCCATGCCTTGCGGCGCGCACCATCCGCCCGACGATGGGCCGTTATCCCAGCGTACCGAGCTGAAACCGTCTTCCAGCACGCGGCGCTTCGAGTAGGCGCCCGAGATCAAGACGCCGACCTTGCGGTCGAAGAAGGTATTCGAGACCATGAAGGCTGCGCGCGGATCGGTTTTTTCCGAGCCGTCGTTGTATTTGCCCTTGAGCGCGACGGTTGCGTTGAAGCCGCGCAGGTCGAACGGGCGCAGGGTCTGCAGGTCGACGGTCGCTCCGAGCGAGCCTTCGTCGACGTCGGCCGACGAGCTCTTGCGCACCGTGAGGGCGCTGAACAGCTCCGAGGCGAACACGTTGAAATCGAAGCCGCGGCCGCGGTTGGTGCCGCCCGAGCTGTCGGTGCCGCCGGTGGTGGCCAGGCCCTCGATGCCGTTGATGCGTACCCGGGTAAAGTCCTGGCCCAGGCCGCGCACCGTGATGCTGCGGCCTTCGCCGGCGTCGCGGTCGATCACCACGCCCGGCACGCGCTGCAGCGACTCGGCCAGGTTCGTGTCGGGGAACTTGCCCATGTCTTCCGACTTGATGACGTCGACGATGCCGTTGTCCTGGCGCTTGGCGTTGAGCGCACTCTCGAGCGAGGCGCGCAGGCCGGTCACGACCACGGTCTGGGCGTTGGCAGTTTCGGTGCCGGTTGGGGTGGCGGTAACTTCCTGTGCAAAAGCCGGGCCGAGCGACAGCGCCGATACCGAGGCGGTGCCGAGCAGGCAGAGGGTCAGTTTGCGCAGGACAGCGCGGTGCGGGTTGTGATTCATCTTGTCTCCATGCGTTTTTATAGCGGTGAGATCACGTGATCTCCCGGTGTTGCATCTTGGATCTGGTCAGGCCAGTTTTGTAATTCTATGGCAACTTGGAGCGTTTTGGTCAGGCCAAAGTAAAAATATTTACAAATTGGCCTGACCTGATGAGCTTAAGCGCGGCGCGCCAGCGTTTGTTGGTAGCGTTTGCCGGCAATGGTGACGTTGTCGAGGGTGACCTCGACGGCGTTATGCAGGAACCACGGCTTGGCCGTATTCCTCGGCGTGCCGAAATCGCAGTCGCTGATGCGCACGCGCGCGATCGGCGGGATCGGGGCATTCGCCTTGCCATTGAAGCTCGATGCGACCGGACCGAGCAACACGAAGGCCTGGTAGCACGAGAAGCGGCCCTTGCCGGTATCGACGTTGGACGTGCGCACATTGCTGATCTCGATGTCCGAAACCTGCGGTGGACGGATGCGCATGGTGTCGTCGCCCGGTACGTAGTCGCAGTCGATCGTGATGATCGCCCCCGCGGTCGACGCCACCGGTTCCGTGATCTCGCGGGCGCCGGGCAGCGGCTTGTACAGCATCGGCTCGGTCGCCACGCCGTGCGGCAGCGTGACGTCGCGCACGTACAGGTGGCGCAGGAAGCCGCCGCGGTTCATATTGGTCTTGAGCCGGATCGCGGTGTTGAGCGGGTCGTTTTTCCAGTGGGTGTTGCGGAACTCCAGCTTCTCGGCATACACGTGCTCGATGCCGCCGGCCATCTCGCTGCCCAGGGTGACGCCGCCATGGCCGCTGTTCATCACGCAGTTGCGGATCACGACATTGCGTGTCGGCCCATGGCCGGTATCGAGGTTCTTGCCGGCCTTGATCGCGATGCAGTCGTCGCCATTGTTGAACAGGCAGTCGTCGACCAGCACGCCGTCGCAGGCTTCCGGGTCGAAGCCGTCGCTGTTCGGGCCCAGGCTCTCCATGTTCACGCGCCGGATCAGCAGGTCGCGGCAGTGGACCGGATGGTGCAGCCAGAACGGCGCCGCATTGACCTGGTAGCCCTCGAGCAGCACCTTGTCGCAACCGATCAGCTCGATCATGCATGGCCGCAGGAAGTGACCGTGACCGAACACGCGTTTCTCCACCGGCACGCCGGCTTCCGACAGCGCCGGCAGGTAGCGTGAATCGGTCTGCCAGCGCTTGCCTTGGCCCTGGATGCTGGCCTGGCGCCGGGCGTCGATGCCTGGCACGACCTTGTCGAGCGGCGGATTGTTCGGGTTGGCATGGACCTCGGTGCGCGTGCGTACCGGCTTGCCACGGCCTTTCCAGTCCCACCAGCATTCCGGGCCGTCGGCGAAACCTGGCTCGAACGGCACCCCGCCCTGCCCATTGAGGATGCTGGTCCAGTCCTCGCCGGTGAGGGCTATATTGGATTGGTTGATGGCGTACACCAGCGGCGAATAGTTCAGGCAATCGTTGCCCTGCCAGCGCGACAGCACCAGCTTGCCGTTCTTGCCACAATCATGGTCGCCGTGGCGCGCGTAGTGGGCCGGGTTGGCGGCGAAGTGCACGCGGGCGCCGGCGGCCAGGTGCACGTGCACGTTCGAGCGCAGCACGATCGGGCCGGCGCAGTACCATTCGCCCCTGGGGATCACGACCCGGCCGCCGCCCTTGGCGTGGCAGGCGGCGATGGCAGCGGCGATTGCCGGATAGCAGTCCGGCGAATCCGGCGCCGGCGTATCGAGCATGCCTTCGACCAGCGATTCGGTCTGGCCCTTGACCTGCACCAGGGTGCAGGGCTTGGCGCCATGGGCGGTGATGACGAAGTCCTCGTCGCGGAAGGTGAGCGGCGTCGCGAAACGGGCCACGATCTCTGCCGCGCGCTTCCACGGGTCGGGGCGGACCGTGCCGGCCGCCGCCGCGGCCGCGGCGGCGGCCGCGCCATCCTGGTGGGCGCGGGCGATGCCGGAGGCGCCGAGGCCGCTCATCAGCAGCGAGGCGGCGGGTACGGTGCGCAGCAGCGCGCGGCGTTTGGCTTGGAATGGCATGTCGCTCCTCATGGTTGTTTCGCGATGGTCACGCGCACCGGACTGGCGTCGCGCGCGGCCTGGTCCTGCGTCACCTGCTGCCATTTGGCGCGGCTGGTGATCTCGCCGGCGCGGCTCCAGGCGCCGCCAGCGTAGTAGCGCAGCGGCTGGCCCGGCGTGGCCGTGGCGACGATCAGTTCATTGAGCGCGTCCTGGGCGAAGCCCTCGGCCGATGGCAGCACGACGGCGGTGCCGAAGGCGTCGTTGCTCTTCTGCTCGACCCATTGCAGCAGCACCTTGCCTTCGCGGCCGACCTGGATCTTCGGATCCTGGCCCTTGTCGCCCGGCGTCTTGTTCAGGCCAATGGCCACGGTGAGCGGAGCCGTGTCGCCGGCGGTCGTGGTGTAGGTGCTGTCGATACGGTCCAGCCAGTGGCCGGCGTCGACCGTGAAACGCTTGACCTCGCTGACCTGGCGTCCACCCGCATCCCACGGCGCATAGTGAAGCTCGAAGATGGCGCGGATCGGACCGTTGGCCAGGATCTTGTAACTGGCCCAGTTAACACCCGTGTACAGTGTCTTGCCATCCCAGACGCCGCTACCACCGGCGCCGCGGGACTTGCCGACGTTGTACATGTCCATGCCCTCGCCCTGGTCCTTGTGGTAATGGTCATGGCCCTTGTTGTACCAGCGGTCGACGATCGGATAGCCGACCCGCTTGAACCACAGGTCGAGGCCACTGGTGACCAGGACCTCCTTGACCACGCCCGCTGGGGCCGGCGCGGCCAGGGCCGGACCGTAGGTGCGGTGCGCGACCTTGTCGTTCTCCCATGCGAAGTCGTCGAGGCGCTCCGGCACATGGCGTGCGAATGCCTTGACCGGGAAAGGTGGCGCCACGCCGTCGATGCGCTCGATGGTGAAGCTGGCGCTCTTCTCGCCGGGGGCGAAGCTGTGCTGGAACAGCAGTTCGCCGTAGGCCACACCCTCGTTGTTCGGATCCTTCGCCTGCGGCGCGATATTCGTTACCTGGTGCGGCAGCACGCGGCCTGCCGCGTCCTTGACCGCGATCTTCTGGATCATCGCGCCCGGCAGCGCAGCATTCACGTCCTTCCAGGGGATCGCGATGGTTTCCGATGGACGTGCGATCGCCAGGTCATGCTGCACAGTGACGCCGACCTTGTCGGCGCCTGGCGCGGCGTGCACGGGGGCGCTGGACAGGGCGAGCGGGGCGCCCAGCATACTTGCCAGTATCAGTCGTTTCATGGTTGCCCCCGGATCAGTGGTGTTCGCGGTAATCGGTCTTCCCGCCCTTGGGCAGGTAGTGGTAGGTACGGACCTTGTGCTGGATCTCGAACGCCGGGTTCTTCACCAGGCGGATGATCTCGGCGCCGGCCAGCAGCATCGGGCCGTAGCCATGCAGGGCGTCGACGCTGGTCGGACGATGGTAGTAATAGACCATGTCGCTGGCCAGGGTCGTGCCGACGCAGGTGCCTTCGACCTGGCCCAGCGAATTGATGCGGGTCGACAGCGCGTTCCAGCCGGTCTGGGCGATCGAGCCATAGGTGGTGGCGCTGATCCAGCCTTCGTTCACGGCGTGCGCGAACACATAGGTGAAGATGGCGCTGGCCGAGGTCTCCAGGTAGGAGTCGTTGCGGTCCAGCATCTGGTGCCACAGGCCGCTGCCGCTCTGCAGTTCGGCGATGCCCTTGAGCGAGGCGCGCAACTGGTCCATCACCTTCGGATAGCCGGGATGGTCCTTCGGCAGCACATCGAGCAGGTCGGACATGGCCAGCACCGCCCAGCCATTGGCGCGCGCCCAGTAGAAGCGCGGCGCATCGGCGTGGTTCGCATGCCAGCCATGGGTGTACAGGCCGAGCTGCGGGTTGAACATGCGGCTCGACATGCCGATCACGTTATTGACGGCGTCGTCGAAGTAGGCGCGCTCGCCGGTCAGGCGACCCATCTCGGCCAGCGCCGGGATGCTCATGTACATGTCGTCGGCCCACAGCGAGACCTCTTGCGGGCGCTTGCGCGCCATGGTGCCGTCCTCCAGGCGGAACTGGCGCTTATAGACCCAGTCGCTGCAGGTGTCGATCATGTTCTTCAGGTCGGGCCCGACCTTGGCGAAGCGGGCCCGGATCAGGGCGGCGCACATCGAGCCGCTGTCGTCGAGCGAGCGGGGATCCAGAAAGCGCGAGAAGCTGTTGGCGCGCTCGAGCTTGAACTTCTGTTCCTGGGCGCGGAAATAGGGGAGGGTGTCGTTGAAGAACTGGAAGTGGCGGCGCGTCATGCTGGTGAAGCCGTTGTCGCCGGTGACCTCTGCCGCCTTGAGCAGGCCCGAATGCACCACGCCCATCTCGTAGACCTGGATCCCATAGTCGCCTGCGCTGCGCTCGAAGACGGCGTCGGCGCTTGGCGTCCCGAGGTCGGTGATCGGCTGGCCGGAACGCTTGCTGACGATGCGGGTTGGCGTCGCGCGGTCCATGAAGGCCCGGATCGACTGCAACTGGGCGGTGACCTCGGCCACCACCGGCTTCTTGTACGGAATCGGGTAGGTGCCTTCGCCCGGATCGCCCAGGTTGCTGTTGTCGGGATTGCGGTACTTGCCCTCTGCCAGGGCGGGTCCGCAGGCGAGCGCGCAGCCCAAGAGCGCTGCAAGCAGGTGCAGGGTGTGGCCTTTCATGTGTCTCCAATCGCGTTGTTGTATTACCGGATGTCGGTATCGTGCTTCAGCTACCGTGCTTCTAGTATTGCTGGCTTGCATGGTGCAGGTCCAGGACTTCATCCGTGCCCCTGGCGCTGCCTATATTGCGTTTTGGTCAGGCCATTTTAATTTGGTCCGGCCAAAATCGCAAGGTGGACTAGCCGCATTCGATTTATTTATGGCATACTAAAAATGACCCTTCCCCAATCAGCCAAGAGATAGGCAGAGAGACATGAACCACCAAGTTCCGCGCACCATCCGCATGCAGGCCAGCGACAACGTCGCGATCGTCGTCAATGACGGCGGCCTGCCCGCCGGCACCGCATTCCCGGACGGCCTGGTGCTGCTCGAAGGTGTCCCGCAAGGTCACAAGGTCGCGTTGGCCGACCTGCAGGATGGCGACGCCGTGATCCGCTATGGGGTGACCATCGGGTATGCCGACGGCGCCATCCCGCGCGGCAGCTGGGTCTCCGAGCGCGTGCTGCGCATGCCGGCTGCGCGTTCGCTCGACGACCTGCCGGTCGGCACCCACGCGGTCGCTGCCGGACCGCTTCTCGACGGCTATACCTTCGAGGGCTATCGCAACAAGGACGGATCGGTCGGCACCCGCAATATGATGGCCATCACCAGCACGGTACAGTGCGTGTCGGGCGTGATCGACTACGCCGTCAAGCGCATCCGCGAAGAACTGCTGCCGCGCTACCCGAACGTGGAAGACGTGGTCGCGCTCGAGCACGTGTACGGCTGCGGCGTGGCGATCGACGCCCCCGGCGCCGACATCCCGATCCGCACCATCCGCAACCTGTCCAGGAATCCGAACTTCGGCGACAGCGTCATGGTCGTCAGCCTGGGCTGCGAGAAGCTGCCGCCGGCGCGCCTGTTCCCGGCCGGCGCGATCCCGATCGGCAATGCCGCGCCTTCGGTGGTGACCCTGCAAGACCAGCAACACATCGGCTTCATGTCGATGATCGACTCGCTCATGAGCACCGCCGAGAAGCACCTGCAGGAACTCAATGCGCGCCGCCGCGAGACCTGCCCGGCATCCGATCTGGTGGTTGGCGTGCAGTGCGGCGGCAGCGATGCATTCTCGGGCGTGACCGCCAACCCGGCGGTGGGCTACGCCACCGACCTGCTGGTGCGCGCCGGCGGTACCGTGATGTTCTCCGAGGTGACCGAGGTGCGCGACGGTATCGACCAGCTGACCGCGCGCGCCTCCAGCCCCGAGGTGGCCGAGGCCATGGTGCGCGAGATGCAGTGGTATGACGATTACCTGGTGCGCGGCGGCGTCGACCGCAGCGCCAACACCACGCCCGGCAACAAGAAGGGCGGCTTGTCGAATATCGTCGAGAAAGCCATGGGCTCGATCGTCAAGTCGGGCACGACCGCCATCACCGGCGTGTTGGCGCCGGGCGACCGGTTGCAGCAGAAAGGCCTGATCTATGCCGCCACGCCCGCGAGCGACTTCATTTGCGGTACCCTGCAAATGGCCGCCGGGATGAACGTGCACATCTTCACCACCGGGCGCGGCACGCCTTACGGGCTGGCCGCGGTCCCGGTGATCAAGGTGGCCACCCGCACCGAACTGGCACGGCGCTGGCACGACCTGATGGACCTCGACGCCGGCAGCATCGCCAGCGGCGAGGCGACCATCGAGGACGTCGGCTGGGAGCTGTTTCGCATGATTCTCGACGTGGCCAGCGGGCGCAAGACCTGGGCCGAGCACTGGAAGCTGCATAATGCGCTTGCGCTGTTCAATCCTGCGCCCGTGACCTGACTGTATTTATTGGAGACCTGAATGACCGCTGCAGTACAAAACAAGACCGGCAAACCCTTCAAACGCATCCTGCTGACCGGCGCCGCCGGCGGTCTGGGCAAGGTGCTGCGCGAGCGCATCAAGCCCTGGGCCGAGGTGGTACGCCTGTCCGACGTGGCCGACATGGGCCCGGCCGGCCCGGGCGAAGAAGTCGTCCAGTGCGACCTGGCCGACAAGGACGCCGTGCTGGCCCTGCTCGAAGGGGTCGACGCGGTGCTGCACTTCGGCGGCATCTCGACCGAGAAGCCGTTCGAGCCCATCATGCAGGCCAATATCCTGGGCGTGGCCAACCTGTACGAGGCCTTGCACAAGGCCGGCACCCGCCGCGTGATCTTCGCCAGCTCGAATCACGCGATCGGCTACCACCCGGTGACTACCGTGCTGGATGCCGATTCGCCGACCCGTCCCGACAGCTACTATGGCCTGTCGAAGGTCTTTGGTGAGCAGATCGCGCGCTATTACTTCGACCGCTTCGGTATCGAGACTGTCTGCGTGCGCATCGGTTCGAGCTTCCCGGAGCCGGCCAACAAGCGCATGATGAGCACCTACCTGTCCTACGACGACCTGACCGAACTGCTGCGCTGCGCACTGTTCGCGCCACGCGTCGGCCACACCATCGTGTACGGCATGTCGGACAACGACAGCACCTGGTGGGACAACCGCCTGGCCGCGCACCTGGGCTACAAGCCGAAGGACAGCTCGTCGAAGTTCGCCCACCTGTTCCCGGATTCGTCGGAGTTCCCGGCCAAGGACGACGTCACGACCATGTACCAGGGCGGTAAGTTCCTGCTCGACGGCCCGCAGTACTGAGCCGATGATCGAGCGCCTCGCGTTACGCAATGCGAGCCTGGTGGCCGAGATAGTGCCCCAGGTAGGCGGCGCACTGGCGCGGCTCGACTGGATCGCGGGCGGTGCAGAGACCGCGCTGCTGCGCGGCTTGCCGCCGGATGCGCCTGGCGTGCCTGCGCCATCCCAGATGGCCTGTTTCCCGCTGCTGCCATGGTCCAACCGCATGGCGGCGTCGGGGTTTGCCTTCGAAGGCCGGCAGTATGTGCCGGCGCCGAACCGGGCTGGCGAGCCATGCCCGATCCATGGCGACGGCTGGCAGCAGGCGTGGCAGGTGGCGCGCCACACGGAATCAGGCTTGACGCTGACCCTGGCGCGTCCCGACGCTGCACCGTTCGCTTACGAGGCCGAGCTGCAATACACCCTGGACGGCGCCGCGCTGGTGATCGAACTCGCGGTGCGCAACACCGGGGCGCAGGCGCTGCCGTTCGGCATCGGCCTGCATCCCTGGATGCCGGATCCGCAAGGCGCGCGGCTCGAAGCTGGCGCCCGCGGCGTGTGGTTCAGCGGCCCGGACAAGCTGCCGCTGAGCCGTAACGACATCCCCGAAAACTGGCGTTTCGACACGCCGGCCGCGCTGCCGCAAGACGGCGTCGACCACGTGTTCGACGGCTGGCGGGGGCGCGCCCGCATCGCCTGGCCGGAGCGCGGCGTCGCGCTCGAGCTCGAGGCCGACATGGACTACTTCATCCTGTACATTCCGCCGGGACGCGATTTCTTCTGCTTCGAACCGGTCGACCATCCGATCAATGCGCACAATTTGCCGGGCCAGCCCGGTCTGAGCGTGCTTGCTCCTGGCGCGACGCTGCGCCGTCGTTGTACCTTCCGCGGCGCACCCCGATGAAGCAGGCGCCAATCGCCGCTGCACTGATGCTTTCCGCGATGCTGGCACCGGCAGCGGTACAGGCCCAATACAACGCCGAGACGACGTACCGCAAGCTGGTGGGCGACTATCCCGACATCCGTATCGCCAGCGCCGAGGCGCCGGCACCGGTCCGGGTCCGCAAGGACCTGGTGTACGTGCGGCGCGCCGGTCTGGCGCTGGGGCTGGACCTCTACCTTCCGGCACCGGGCTCGACGCCGGCGCCGCTGGTGCTGCTGGTGCACGGCGGCGGCTGGGGCAGCGGCGCGCGCACGAACATGGCGCCGCTGGCCGCCCGGCTGGCGGCGCGCGGCTATGCCGCCGCCACTGTCAGCTACCGCCTCTCTGGCCAGGCCCGTTATCCGGCCGCGATCGATGACGTCAAGGCGGCGCTGGACTGGCTGCGCACGCATGCCGGCGGGTTCGGCGTCGACGCTGGCCGGATTGCGATCGCCGGCGGGTCGGCCGGCGGGCAAATTGCGGCCCTGGTCGGCATGACGCGTCCGCGCGACGTGCGCGCCGTGATCAATATCGATGGCCTGTCCGACTTCACAGCGCCCGAAGCGCTGCGTCACGAGGACGATCCGGCCAAGAAGCCGTCGGCGGCCGGGGCCTGGTTCGGCGGCCGGTACGCCCAGAAGGCGGCGTTGTGGCGCGACGCGTCGCCGCTCATGCATGCCGGCAAGGACAGTCCGCCGGTGCAGTTCATCGTCAGCGGCGTGCCGCGCTTTTCGGTGGGGCGCGAGGCGCTGGCGGCGCGGCTGGCCGCCCACGGCGTGGCGTCCGACACGGTGGCGCTGGCCGGGACCCCGCATGCGTTCTGGCTGTTCGATCCCTGGCTGTCGCCGACGGTCGACGCGATGGACCGGTTCCTCGGCCAGCACATGGGAGCCCTGCCGGGTCGGGCGCCGTGGTCGGCCGACCTGGGCGACGGCCGCTACCGCAACCCGATCCTGCACGCCGACTACTCCGATCCGGATGCGATCAGGGTTGGCCAACGCTACTACATGGTGTCGTCCAGTTTCGCCAACGCGCCGGGCCTCCCGCTCTTGTCCTCGAGCGACATGGTCAACTGGGAGCTGGTCGGCCACGCTCTCCCGCAACTGGTTCCGCCCCAAGCCTTTGCGGCCCCGCAGCGCGGCAAAGGTGTGTGGGCGCCCAGCCTGCGCCACCACGACGGCCGCTTCTGGATCTTCTATCCCGATCCCGACCATGGCGTGTATGTCACCACGGCCAAGGACTTCACCGGTCCCTGGAGCGCGCCGCACCTGCTGTTGCCCGGTAAAGGCATCATCGACCCGGCGCCGCTATGGGATGACGACGGTCGTGCATGGCTGATCCATGCCTGGGCCAAGAGCCGGGCCGGTTTCAACAACGTGCTGACCTTGCGCCAGATGGCGCCGGACGGGCGCAGCTTGCTCGACAACGAAGGCAAGACCGTCATCGACGGCAACCTTCTGCCGGGCTACCGCACGCTCGAGGGGCCGAAGCTCTATAAACGCAACGGCTGGTACTATGTCTTCGCGCCGGCGGGCGGGGTCGAGCATGGGTGGCAATCGGTATTCCGGTCGCGCCGCGTCGAGGGGCCGTACGAGGACCGCATCGTGATGGAGCAGGGTGCGACCGACATCAACGGCCCGCACCAGGGCGCGTGGGTGACGACGCCGCAGGGCGGCGACTGGTTCTTCCACTTCCAGGACCGCCGCGCCTATGGACGCGTGGTGCACTTGCAGCCGATGCGCTGGGCCGACGACTGGCCGTTGATCGGCGAGCCCTCCGCCAAGCCCGGCGTCGGCCAGCCGCTGCGCGAGCACGCCAAGCCGGTGCCGGGCGGTCCGGTCCGGCGCCAGCCGGCGGTCGGCGACGAATTCGACGGCCCGGCGCTGGGGCCGCAGTGGCAGTGGGCTGCCAATCCGCAAGCGGGCTGGCATGCGCTGGACGCCCGTCCCGGCTTCTTGCGCCTGTTTGCGCAGGCGGCGGCGCCGGTCGGGCAACTGCCGTCGGTGCTGAGCCAGAAATTCCCGGGCCCGGTCTTCGGCGTCACCGCGAAGGTCGAGTTGCGCGCGCAGGGGGACGGCGACCAGGTCGGCCTCGGCGTGATGGGGCTGTCCAGCAACTGGTTCGGTCTACGCCAGATCGCCGGCCAGCCGCGCATGGTCGGCGTGCGCTGCGGGCAGGATGGCGCATGCATCGACACCGTCGGACCGGCGCTGCCCGCCCACGCCGTCACGCTGCGCATGCATGTAACGCACGCGGCGCGCGTCGCGTTCTCGTACAGCGCAGACGGCATCCACTACACGTCCTTCGGCCAACCCTTCGACGCCGCCATGGGCCGATGGGTTGGCGCCCAGGTCGGCGTATTCGCGACCGGCATGGCGGGCGCCTACGCCGATCTGGACTACCTGCGCGTCACGCCGTGATCAGGCGCGGTGCGACAGCACCGTGTCGAACACCCTGGCCCCGATACGGACGTTCTCGAGCCTGACGTTGCGCACATTGTAGAGATACCATGGCTGGGCGGCGTTCACCGGCGTGCCGAAATCGCAGTCGGTGACGGTCACGTCGCGGATCGGCAGGATCTCGGCCGGCGCGCTGCCGTTATAGTCGAAGGCGACCGGCCCCAGGAACAGCATCGCCTGGTAGCACGAGCGCGGCCCGGCGGCGGTCGCCACGTTGCCGACCTTGATGCCCGAGATGTGGATGTGCTCGACCACCGGTGGCCGGGTGCGGACGTTGTCCGCATTCGGCGCGTAGTCGCAGTCGAAGGTGATCACGGCGCCGGCGCCGGGCGCCACCGATTTCGGTGCGATCGGCGAACCGGGGAGCGGCGTATAGAACTGGGGTTTCAGGTTGACGCCATTCGGCATGGTGACGTTGCGCACATAGAAATGGCGCAGGTAGCCGCCGCGGTTCATATTGGTCTTGAGACGGATCGCCGTATTGAGCGGGTCGGTGGCCCAGTGCGTGTTGCGAAACTCGATCTCCTGCGCATATACGTGTTCGATCCCGCCCGCCATCTCGCTGCCCAGCGTCACGCCGCCATGGCCGCTGTTCATGACGCAGTGCTGGATGACGACGTTGCGGGTCGGTCCGAAGCGGGTATCGCGGTTCTTGCCGGCCTTGATCGCGATGCAGTCGTCGCCGCTGTTGAAGGTGCATCCGTCCACCAGTACGGTGTCGCAGGCCTCGGGGTCGAAGCCGTCGCTGTTCGGCCCCAGGCTGTCCATGTGCACGCCGCGGATCTCGACCTTGCCGCAATTGACCGGGTGATGCTGCCAGAATGGCGCCCCATTGAGCTGGTAACCCTGCAGCAGCACATTGGTGCAGCCGATGAATTCGACCATGCAGGGGCGCAGGTAATGACCGCGGCCGAACACGCGCCGGGCCACCGGCACGCCGGCCTCGGACAGCGTCGGCAGGAAGGCTTCGTCGGTGCGCCACTTGTCGCCGGTCCCCTCTAGCAGCGCGACCTGCGCGTCGTCCAGGCCGGGCGCCACGTCGCGGATCGACGCGGGGTTGCGCGGATTGGCGACGGTCTGGGCTTCGTGCTGGCGCGGGCCGCTCTTGCGCTTGCCCTTCCAGTCCCACCAGGTGTCGCCATTGGCGCGCAGTACTCCGCCCTGGCCGTCGATGATGCTGGTCCAGTCCTCGCCGGTCAGGGCGATATTGTCCTGGCCGTAGGCGTACACCAGCGGCGAATAGTTCAGGCAGTCGTTGCTCTGCCAGCGCGACAGCGTCAGCCTGCCGTTCTCGCCGCAGTCGTGGTCGCCGTACTTCGCGAAATCCTCGGGGTCGTTGCTGAAGTAGACGTGGGCTCCCCTGGCCAAATGGACGTTGACATTGGACTTCAGGACGATCGGACCCTTCACCAGCCAGTTGCCGGCCGGGACCAGCACCCGGCCACCGCCAGCGGCGCTGCAGGCCGCAATGGCTGCTGCGATCGGGTGGTAGCAGTCAGTGGCGTCCGGCGCCGGTGTGGTCAAGCGGCCGCGCTCGTGGTGGGCGACGTAGCCGTCCACCGTTACCACCCGGCATGGCCTGGCGCCGTGGTCGGTGATCACGACATCGCGTTGCGGGAATGCCAGCGGCTGCTTGAAGCGCTCGACGATGGCCTGGGCCCGCAGCCAGGGATCGCCAGCGGTGGCGGCGTGCGCCTGGCCGCCGGCCGTGAGGCCGGCCACCGAGGCCGAGGCGGCGCGCAGCAGCGAGCGCCGCCGGGTGTCGACAGGTTTGCCTTGCTCGATATGCATGATGTCTTTCATGGAATGTTTACCTGCCGGCGCCCGCATGCCTGCGCACATGCGCCGGGACGGCCGCCGCGGGCAGCGGCGCGAACGCGTAGGGCACCTCGAATCCTGGCGCGGCATCCACACCGCAGCCGGCCAGCGGCGCGCCATTGAGCAGCGAGCCGCGGTCGCTGAAGCTGCCCGCGTCGGCACCCTGTGCGAATGGTTTCACGGCGTCGGTGCAGCCGCGCGCATTGCCGATCTCGAAGACGTTGGCGTGCGCGACGATGCGCGCCCGCCTGGCCACGCCGACGCCGTAGTCGTGGCGATAGGCCGGATGCTTGCGGTCGCCGACGTGGTAGTTGTTGAACAGATGGACCTGGCCGAAGCGCACGCGCGGGGCGCGGCTTGAAATGTGTTCGAACAGGTTGTTGCTGATGGTGACGCGCAAGTGGCCGGCATCGTTTGCAGCCTTGTCGCTGGCGCCGACCAGCGTATTCTTGGCGTGCAGGGCGAAGTGGTTGTACGAGACGGTGATGTAGTCGCTTGCGTCGCGGATGTCCAGCGCGCCGTCGTGGCATTGCCTGACCTTGCCAGCCACGACCGGCAGCGTATCGTCCGTCACCGGAGCGTCGGTGAAGCTGTTGCGATCGACCCAGACGTGGGTCGAGCCGACGATCGCTATCGCGTCGAACTCGGCGTTCCAGTTGCCGTCGCCATCCTCCGGGTCCCAGCGCGGCGCGACGTCGCACGGATTGCGCAGGTTCAGGTTGCGGAGGATGACCTGGGAAACCCTGGTGAGCGTCAGGTGGGCGTTGATGAAACCGGAATGCGGTCCGTGTCCCACCATGGTGGTATTGCCCGGCACCGCGACGCGGCCACGCTTGGACTGGTCGGCCTGGTCGGCATATGGCCGTCCCTCGCTCATGTCGATGACGCCATCGACCTGCACGATGCGGCTACCCTGGACCGACTTGTCCAGCGCCTGGCGCAGCTGCGCGGCATTGCTGACGGTGAATACATTGGTGGCCGGCGCATCGGCGCCGCCGCGGGTGCCGCCGGCCTGCGCCGCCCAGCCGTCATGTGGCGCCACCTGGCGCGCCATCGGCGCGATGAGCACATTGCCGGGCACGCTGCCGGCACAGCCGCAGGCCGCCGCGGCAACCCACAGGATCAGGAAAGAAGGAACAATCTTCATGGCGCTCCGTGTGCAGACGGCACGCCGCTGCGCAGCAAGGATGGAAGGAAGAGGCACGCCGCCCGCTGGAGCGGCGTGCCGGCGGCACAGCTTAGAACGTGTAGTCGGCACGCACCGTGAACGCGCGACCGATCGGCTTGGCGATGTTCTGTGCGAACACGACGCGCGAGGACAGGCGCTGGTTCGACAGCGGCGGGTCGGTGTCGAACAGGTTGTTCACGCCGGCGCCGAGCTTGAAGTTCTTCGAGACCTTGTAGGTGGTCGACAGGTTGTACACGCGGTAAGGGTCGATCACGTTATAGAACGGCTGGCCCGGCTGCTGGGTCGGCAGGGCGTTGGTGTCTTCGTAGCTCGACGTGTACTGCTGCGTCAGCTGGGCGAAGAACGGACCGTAGCTCCAGTTCACGCGCGCCTGGTGCTTCCACTTGAAGATATAGGTGTTGGCCGAGGTCGAACCGGTGGACAGGGCGCCGATGCGGCCGACGCTGTCGACCCACGGGCTGGCCTCGTCGTTCTGGCCCAGGTATTTGTCGGTATAGGTGCCGTCCATCGAGAAGCCGAAGCGGCCCCAGTTCTTGGTCGGCACCAGGTAGTTCAGGCCGATGTCGATGCCCTGGGTCTTCAGGCCGCCCATGTTCAGGCGGGTCTTGGTGATGTAGGCCAGCGTGCCGTCGGGGTTGCGCACGAACAGGTCGCCGTAGCGGTCCAGGTTGTCGAAGATGGAATCCTCGTTGATCTGGGCGATCGTGCGCTTCATGTCGATCTTCCAGAAGTCGATGGTCGCCACGAAATTCTTGAACGGTTCGACCACGAAGCCGACCGTATAGGTCTTCGATTTCTCTGGCTGCAGGTCTGGATTGGCGCCGACCAGCGTGGTCAGGCGCGTGTTGCAGACACGCTCGGCGTCCAGGCCCAGGCCGGCGAAGCGCGGGTCGGTGGTGAGCGCGCCGGAGCCGGCCACGTTCGGGGTCGGGCCTGGGCACAGCAGCGGATCATCCCAGCTCGAGGTCGACGGCTGCAGGGAACGCGGAACGCCGTACAGCTCGGGCAGGGTCGGCGCACGGAAGCCCGTGCTGACCGTGCCGCGCACCATCAGTTGCTTCATCGGCTGGTAGCGGAAGCTGGCCTTCGGATTGAAGGTCGAGCCGAAATCGCTGAAATGGTCGCCCCGCACCGCGAAGTTGAGGTTCAGGTCTTTCGTCAGCGGTGCATCGAGTTCGGCGTACAGGCCCGAGACGCGCCGTGCGCCGCTCGGATTATTGCCAGGCGTGCCGCTGACGCGCCATACCACGTCGTTGCCGACCATCGGGACGTTTTCTTCATACGTTTCGCGGTGCCAGTCGCCGCCGACCGCGATCCCCAGGGCGCCGCCCGGCAGGTCCATCAATGTGCGGCTCAGGTTGAAATCGACGCCGTAGTAGCGCACATCGGCCTTGCGGAACACTTCGCCGTCGGCCGAGATGCTCTCGAGGTAGGCGCGGCCGGCTTCGTCCTGCGCGCCGAATGGATTCAGGATGCCGTTGGCGACGCCGGAATACACGGCGGGCGTGCGCACGAAGTTTTCCTTGAAGCCGCTGTCGCGGTGGCTGTAGCCATAGGACGCGCCAACGCGGTAATCCCAGTCCTTGACCTGGCCTTCGTCGGCGATCACCAGCCGGTGGTTGGTCTGCACATCGTGCAGCTTGGCCGGGCCCAGTTCGTCCAGGCTCCAGGTCAGCGCCAGGTCCTCGCCGTTCAGGCCCGCCACCGCCGGCACGCCGCCGCTGCCACCCGGGTACCACGGGCTGGCCGAGGTGATCATCAGCGGACGGCGCGATGCGGTCAGTCGGTCATAATCGGTGTTGTTGCCGAATGGCTGGGGCGGGCTGATGGCGTCGATGTACGAGCGCGCCAGGTTCAGTTCGACGGTGAGCATCTTGCCTTCACCGTGGGCCAGGCTGGCTTTGGTAAACAGCGTCACTTGCTGGTTTTCCGGCAGCAATTGCGGGTAGATGCCCGGGTCGGTGATGCAGGTATTGCCGCCGTTGGCGGCGGTACGGGTCGATGGCACCGTCGTTTGCGGCAGGCCAGGGGCCGCGCAGCCGGTGGCGAAATAGGGGTTGCCGGTGATGTTGGCCGAGCGCCCGTTGCGGTAGATCGTGTAGTTGGCCGGCGAGGCGGAGCCGCCCGAGGTGTTCGAATTGAACGGCGTGCCGCCGAGGGACGCGAGCTTGCCGGCGTCCCAGATCTGGGGCCGGTCGCGCTGCAGCAGCGACTCGCGGCGCTGGGCGCTGAAGGCGGTGTAGACGTTCCAGCCGTCCTTGGCGATGTCGCCCCTGCCAGCGACGATGGTCACGCGCTTCTGGTCGCCGCCCCCCGAGTGCTGCGGCTGGACCGTGCTGGCGTGCAGCGTCACGTCCGCCACCTGTCGCTTGGTGATGAAGTTGACCACGCCGGCGATCGCGTCGGTGCCGTACAGGGCCGACGCGCCGTCGCGCAGCACTTCGACCCGTTCGATGGCGGCCATCGGGATGACGTCGACATTGACCGAGCTCGCGCCCAGCGCCTCGTTGGCCAGGCGGCGTCCGTTGAGCAGTACCAGGGTGCGGTTCGTGTTCAGGCCGCGCATATTGATCATCGTGCCGCCGCCACCGCCGCCAACCGGTTCGTTGGTCGCGGCGACCGTAAGCGCCACGGCGACCTCGGACATGGTGGTCAGGCCCTGGTTGACCAGTTCTTCCGCCTTGTAGGTTGTCAGCGGCAGGGCATTTTCGGTCGCCAGGCGCTTGATCGAGGAGCCGGTCACCTCGATGCGCTGCATCGGCGCGTCCTGCGCCGCGGCGCCGTTTGCCAGCGTCATGGCCGCGAGTGCGAGGGCCGAGAGAATGGGGCCGGGCTGTATGGTCGTGCGATGGTTGTTCACTGGATGTCTCCTGACTGTGTCGTCGAATGCGTCCGGATGTCCCTCCGGGTCGCGGGCAAGAAAGGCGCACCACATCGGTCACCCGATAATTGGTATGTAATGAATTGTACTTTGGTCGGACCGCTTTAGCAATCTGGACGAGCCAGATATATTTTTGGTCTATACAAATTGAACAGCGGAGGCGTGCGCGGGCCGCCGCCATGGCGGCCGCCCGAAAGAAAGCCAGTGGGAGAGGGCGCCCGGCTGGAGGCCGGGCGGAAAACTCAGCCGCGCGAGAAGGTGCGGGTGACGCGGTCGAGGTGGGCGCGCATGGCCTGGCGCGCACCGGCGACGTCGTGCGCGGCGATGGCGGCGAAGATGTTGCGGTGGTCGATCAGCGTCTGCTGGCGCAGGTCTTCGGTCTGGAAATGTTCTTTCAGCTTGTGCCAAAGCGAACCACGCTGGCTCCACAGGTATTCGATCACGCCGACCATCGCGCTGTTGCCGGTGGCGCGCGCAATCGCCAGGTGGAAGTTGCGGTCGGCTGATTCGTTGCCGCTGCGATCTTCGTGGTGCTGCTCCATCTCTTCGACGGCAAGCAGGATCGCATCGATTGCCGAGTCGCTGGCATGCTTGGCGGCAAGCGCGGCGACTTCGACCTCGATCAGGCGCCGCGCCGCCAGCACCTCGAATGGGCCGGGGCCGGCGGTCGGCACGGGCGCCTGCGGCGCCACGTCCTCGCTGACATACACCCCGGAGCCGCCGCGCACCTCCACTTTGCCGCCCAGTTCGAGCGCGATCAAGGCTTCGCGCAGCGAGGTGCGGCTGACGCCGAGCTTGGCGGCGAGCTCGCGCTCGGCCGGCAGGCGCTCGCCGGCGCGGATGTTCTCGGCGCGGATCAGTTCCTCGATCTTGGCCGACACGACCCGATACAGCCGCGGCTCGTTGGTGCTTGCTTCATTCAGCGCTGGGGTCTTCTTCATCGATCGGTTCGTCCTGGATAAATGGCAATCGTTGCCAAAACTAGCGAATCTTAGCGTTGGTATGCTGAATGTTGCAAGTGGACTAAGTAAATATTGTCGCCAGTCGGGTGCGCTCCTCAGGGTTGCGGGTTCCAGCCACGCGCCGCGAACACCGCAGCGCGGCGCGACAGGCGTGCCGCCTGTTCGGGATCGAGCATGAACCCGCCGTAGCTGCGCGGCTGGCCGTCGGGACCCCGGTTGCCGTATTCGCGCCACCCGCCCTCGCGCGGAGTCGGGGCCGGCCTTCGCAGCCAGCCGTCGGCCGCGATATGGGGGCCGATATCGCAGTCGATGAAGGCGACGTGGTCCCAGGTGTTCGCGGTGCCCGGCGAGCGCGCGAGGTAGGCGCTGCCGTCCGCAGGCAGGTTGCCGGCGGGACCGGGGCCGCGGGTCAGGCGCGAGCGCAGGAAGATGAAGCCCGGTTCGGCGGGGCCGATGGTGCGCGCCTGCATGATATAGCCACCGCTGTCCGGACGGGCGCTGTCACCGATGCTGCGAATCTCGCTGTCCTCGAACAGCGTCGCACGATTGTTGCCCCAGATGAAGTCGACATTGCCTTCCACCAGCGATTTGTGGAACCAGGCATAACCCGTCAGTTGGAGGGTGTCCTGCTCGCTGAGGAAGTGGGCGTTACGTACCGTCAGGCGCCCGTCGCGGCTGCTGAAGTACAGTGTCTCTGCCTGCGGCGAATGGCCATCGGTGCGCAGCGTGCTGTTGTGCAAAGCGATGTCGCGCAGGTCGAGCAGGTCGCTGTCCTGGGCCAGGAACAGCGCGCGGCCGCCGAGCAGCCCAGGTGAACCGGGCATCTGGCCGGTGCCGGATCCCGGATTGAGGGTGTCGCTGTTGGCGGCGCGGATGACCGTCGCTTCGCGGCTGGCGCCGCGCACGGTGACGTTGTCCTTGTCGCGCAGGTACAGCAGTTCGGCGTACACGCCTTCGTGGACGTTGATCGTGATCGGCTTTGCGCGCGGCAGGGACATGGCGTAGTCGAGCGCGCCCTGTACGGTGCGGAAATTCGCGCGTCCCGCGCCAGCCACTGTCACGCTGTCGCCAGCCGGGCGGTGGGGCGTCGTGCGAAAGCGCCAGTGCGCGCCGCGGAAACCGCCTCCGCTCACCAGCCGCGCCTCGGCCAGCACTTCGTACTCGGTATCGTACTCGAGCGCCTGCGGCAGGAGCGCGCGCAATTCGCCGTCGACTATCTGCACGTCGTGCCGGCGCACGAGCCGCTGGCGTGGCGCCGGGCCGATGGCGGCAACCGTCTCGCCAGGACGGATCACGGCGACCAGTTGGCCATCGCGCTTGCGCACAACCCGAATGCTGCCTTCGCCACTGAGCGCGGCGCCGGCTGGTACGGCCAGGCGCAGGTGGGTATCGGGCGGCACGCCACGCTCGCCGGCCGCGGGACGGGTGGCGACCGGGCCGACGCGCGGCGCGATGAACTGCTGGCCCACCACGACCGCGAAGCTGGTCTGGGCCCACGGGTCGCTGGCGCCGCGCACCGTCAGCGCAGTGCGGCCGGGGGCGAGCGGCGTCACCCGCACGGCGCCGTCGACCACGTCGGCGGTCGCGATGCGCGGATCGTCGACAGCCGCCGCGAAGCCGGCGCTGGCGCCGATGGGTACGATCTCGGCCGGATCGCCGGCCTGCAACAGGATGCGCTGTTGCGCGACCCGGGCGGTCAGGCGGGCAGGTTCGGCATCGGCGGCGCTGGTCCTGAGGTCAAGCAGGAGGTGCGCGGCCGGCTCCCAGTCGAGTGGCTGCACGGCGCCGTGCAGGTCGGCCAGCGCGCTGGTCACCCGTTCGCCGTCGACCAGGGCCGTCAGCTGGCCGGCGTGGGCGGCGAACCCCAGCACCAGGGGCAGGTCGGTGGGGACGGTCCGGCGCCGCACCTGTCTCAAGCGTTCCACCTTTGGGCCGCGCGCAGAGAGCAGTTCGACCTGAAGCGTCTTTCCGCCGTCAATCAGCTGGAGGCTGGCCCCCTGCCAGTCGCCGTTGGCCTGGCGCCGTGCACGCAGCACGAAGGGCGCTCCCGGCGCCGGGATGATGCGCGCCTCGACGACTCCGCCAGCGGCTTCGCTGGCGACCGGACGCGCTCCGGCGTTCGCGCGTACGTGGTCGGGCACCTGGAGTGCCGGCAGCGCGGTGTAGGTATAGGGGACGCGCCAGCCGGCGTCGCCGCCGTGCGGGCAGGCCGCCAGCGGCTGGCCATTGAGCAGCGAACCATTGTCGACGAAGACGCCGGGGCTGCGCGCAGGATCGCGTACCAGCTGCTCGCAACTGCTCGCCCCGGCCACGTCGAAGGCGTTCGCGTCCGACAGCAGGCGCGCGGCGTGCGCTACACCGATGCTGTAGCCGTGGCCATAGACCGCCCGTCCGCGCTCGCCGACATAATAGTTGTTCAGCAGGTGCACCTGGCCATAGCGGACACGCGGCGCACGCTCGGCCACGTGCTCGAACAGATTGCCCTTGAGCGTGATCCGCAGCCGTCCCTGGTCGCTGGTGACGCGATCGCCGGCGCCGATCAGCATGTTCTTCTCGTGCTGGGCGAAGCGGTTGTAGGTGACGCTGACGAGGTCCGAACCCTGGGTGATGTCCAGTGCTCCGTCGTGGCACTGCTTGCGCTGGCCGTTCTCGATCGGAGCGCGGTCGTCGGTGTCGGGCGCGTCGGTGAAGCTGTTGTGGTCGATCCAGACGTGGCGCGCGTCGCGTACCGTGATGCCGTCGAATTCCGAGTTCCAGTTGCCCCTGGCGCCGTCCCGCGGATCCCATTGCGGGCTGACGTCGCAGGGATTGCGGATTGCCAGGTGGCGCACGATCACCTGCTCGACGCTGGTGATGAACAGGCTCCCATTGACGAATCCTGCGCCCGGGGCGACACCTATCAACGTGGTGTTCGACGGAATGCGCACGGCGCCGCGCAGCGCCTGGTCGGCGTGGTCGCGGAAAGGCCGGCCTTCGCTCATGTCGATTGTCGCCGCCACCCGGACGATGCGGGCCGCGGCCGGCGCCGCCAGGGCCGCCAGCAGCTGCGCGCGGTTGGCCACTGTATACACCTGGTCAGGGGTGGCGCGGGCGCCGCCGTGGGTGCCGCCTTGTTGCGCGGCCCAGCCGTCCGGTGGCGCGTGCTGGCGCTCGGCGTACGGGACGGGCGGGTGGCTGGCCGCGAGGGAGGGCGGAGACGCCAGCAAGGCCAGGGCGATCGCCGCGGCGGCGGCGTTCATCGCGCTCTCCGGACGCCGGTGGCCCTGGCGCCTGCGAATGCCGGCGCCAGGGCCGGGACTTGCCGCACCAGCTCGCGCGCGACGATCTCGGAGAAGCGCTGCGCGCCCAGCGCTCCGACGTGCGTGTGGTCGAAATTGGCGCCAGCGCGGGCCAGCTTGTCCGCTTCCTTGGGCCCCATGGCCTGGACGGCCGCGAGCGAGAGTGCGTTCAGGTCGACCAGCGGGGCGCCGGTGCTGGCGGCGACCTGGCGCACCGTACCGGCCCAGGGCGCCAGGTCGTTCTGCACATAGCCTTGCTTGAAGCTGCGGCGCGTGAGCGGGGTCACCAGCACCGGGATGGCGCCCAGCGCACGGGCTTCCTCGACGTAGCGCGTCATGTTGACAGGGAACTCGGTCGCATAGTCGGTGGAGCGTCCCGGCTTGCCTGGCTGGTCATTGTGGCCGAACTGGATCAGCACATAGGTGCGGCGGTAGTCGGTCGCATCGCGCAGCAGGTCGCTTACCTCGTCCCAGCGGCCCTCGGCCCGGAAGCTGCCGGAACTGCGCCCGCCGCGCGCCAGGTTCAGGCAGGCGGTCTCGGGAGTGAGGCGGGCGCACAGCGCATCGCCATAGCCAGTGCTGCTGGCCATCGTCGAGTCGCCGACGAGGATCAGGCGATCGTGCGCAGCCGGCGCCGACCAGGCCGTGCCCGCTGCCAGCAGCGCAAGGATGGGGATGGAACGAATGAGCTGCATAGAGTCTCCTGTCTGGTTCTAATGAGGCCGATTCTAATTTGGTCGGGCCGCTTTAGCAAGGCGGCTCAACCAGATATCGATGAGGCCGAGACTGCACATAAGATGTCAGACAACCAAGATGTCCGCCGCGTATTCGTTCGCGTATAATTCCTGCATCCTGTCCACAGTCGAATTACCCATGACTTTTCCCCAGCGCAAGCACCGCAACCTCGCCCAAGGTGTCGTCGAACACATCAGTGGCACCATCCGCCAGGGCATGCTCAAGCCGGGTGACAAGTTGCCGACCGAATCGTCGCTGATGGCCCAGCACGGGGTTAGCCGCACCGTGGTGCGCGAGGCGATCTCGCACCTGCAGGCGGCAGGGTATGTGCAGACCCGGCACGGCATCGGCACCTTCGTGATCGAGCGCCAGCAGTCCGGGCTCGGGTTCGACGCGGAAAACATCCTGACCTTGCGCGATGTGCTGTCGATCCTCGAGCTGCGCATCGGTGTCGAGACCGAAACGGCGGGCCTGGCGGCGGGCCGCCGCAGTGAAGACCAGGTCGACGAACTGGCCGCCGCGCTGTTCGAGATGCAGCGCGCGATGGCCGAGGGCAGGTCGGCGGTGGAAGCCGACAAGCGCTTCCACCTCTTGATCGCACAAGCGACCGGCAACCGCTATTTCGTCGACATCCTCGAGCAGCTGGGCAATGCGATCATTCCCCGTGCGCGCCTGGATACACCCAAGCTGGAGCAGGACAAGCCGGCCGATTTCCTCGAGCGCGTCAACCGCGAGCACGACGACATCTTCCGCGCCATCGAACGTCGCGATGCCGAAGCGGCGCGCGCGGCGATGCGCACCCATCTCTCCAACAGCCGCGAACGCCTGGTGCAGGCCCAGCGCCGCTTGGAAGCGACGCTGAACTGACAATTCAAGCAGTTTTTGCTTGCGGTTGCGCATCTTAGGTTGTACGATGACTTACAACTGCTTCATCGCACTACCTTGTTGTCCAACACTAGACCCATGGAGACCATTAGCATGCAACCAAACGAACTCAAGCAAGTCCTGTCGCACGGCCTGCTGTCCTTCCCGATCACCGACTTCGACGCGCAGGGCGAGTTCGATCCGAAAGGCTACGCCGCCCGCCTGGAATGGCTGGCGCCGTTCGGCGCGACCGCGCTGTTCGCCGCTGGCGGCACGGGCGAATACTTCTCGCTGCACGGCGAAGAGTACGGCCAGATCGTCAAGACCGCGGTCGAGACCTGCGCCGGCGTGGTGCCGATCCTGGCCGGCTGCGGCGGCCCCACCCGCACCGCCATCGCCCATGCACAGGAAGCCGAGCGCCAGGGCGCCAAGGGCCTGCTGCTGCTGCCACACTACCTGACCGAAGCCAGCCAGGACGGCCTGATCGCCCACGTCGAAGCGGTGTGCCGCTCGGTCAAGATCGGCGTCGTGGTCTACAACCGCGCCAATTGCCGCTTGACGCCCGACTCGCTCGAGAAGCTGGCCGACCGTTGCCCGAATCTGATCGGCTTCAAGGACGGCAATGGCGACATCGAACTGATGGTGTCGATCTGGCGTCGCCTGGGCGACCGCTTCAGCTACCTGGGCGGCCTGCCGACCGCCGAAGTGTACGCAGGCGCCTATAAAGCCCTGGGTACCCCGGTCTACTCGTCGGCCGTATTCAACTTCGTGCCACAGCTGGCGATGGACTTCTACCACGCCACCGCCGCCGACGACTTCGCGACCACCAACCGCCTGATCGACGAGTTCTTCCTGCCTTACCTCGAGATCCGCAACCGCAAGGCCGGCTATGCCGTCAGCATCGTCAAGGCCGGCGCGCGCCTGGTCGGCCACGGCGCAGGTCCGGTGCGTCCGCCGCTGACCGACCTGACCGCGGAAGAAGACCAGATGCTGCTCGACCTGCTGAAGAAGAACGGGGTGCTGTGATCATGACGATTCTCGGTGAAATGATCATCGGCCAGCAGTGCGTGCGCGGCACGGGCGGCGAGGCCTTCGGTTTCAACCCGTCCACCCGCGCCGACCTGGAGCCGGGCTTCGGCCAGGCGACCGGCGACGACGTCGAGCGCGCCTGCGCGCTGGCGGCGCAAGCCTTCGATCCGTACCGCGCGCTGCCGCTCGAGCAGCGTGCGCGCTTCCTGGAGGCGATCGCCGAACAGATCCTGGCCGTCGGCCCGGAACTGATCGAGCGCGCAATGCTCGAAACCGGCCTGCCGCAGGCGCGCCTCGAAGGCGAGCGGATGCGCACCGTGACCCAGCTGCGCCTGTTCGCCAAGGTCGTGCGCGACGGTTACTTCATGGATGCGACGGTCGACAGCGCCCTGCCGGATCGCACACCGCCGCGCCCCGACCTGCGCCTGCGCAAGATCGGCCTCGGCCCGGTGGTCGTGTTCGGTGCCAGTAACTTCCCGCTGGCGTTCTCGGTTGCCGGTGGCGACACTGCCTCTGCACTGGCCGCCGGCTGCCCGGTGGTGGTCAAGGCGCACGCCGCCCACCCCGGCACCTCGGAACTGGTCGGCCGCGCCGTCCAGCAAGCCGCGAAAGAATCCGGCATGCCGGAAGGCGTGTTCTCGATGCTGTATGGCGACGGCCGCACCATTGGCCAGCAACTGGTGTCCCATCGCGCCATCAAGGCGGTCGGCTTCACCGGTTCGCGCCAGGGCGGCACCGCGCTGATGCGCACCGCGGCCGGTCGCGATGAACCGATCCCGGTCTACGCCGAGATGAGCAGCGTGAATCCGGTGTTCCTGCTGCCAGGCGCGCTGCAGGCCGGCGGCGCGGCGCTGGCCCAGGGCTTCGTCGATTCGCTGACCCTCGGCGTCGGCCAGTTCTGCACCAACCCGGGGCTGGTGTTCGCGCTCGAGGGCCCTGACCTGGACGCGTTCGTCAAGTCGGCCGGCGAAGCGCTGGCGGGCAAGGGCGCCGGCACCATGCTGACCGCCGGCATCCACCAGGCCTACAACACCGGCGTGGCCAGGTTCGACCAGGTCGAGGGCCTGCAGCTGGTGGCCCAGGGGGCCGCAGAGGGCACGGGCTGCGCGGCGCGCGCCGCACTGTATGTATGCGATGCCGGCACCTATCTCGGCAATGCGGCGCTGGAAGACGAAGTGTTCGGCCCGGCCGCGGTGCTGGTGCGCTTCAAGGACGCCGGGCAACTGCTCGAGGCCGCCGAGCATTTGCATGGCCAGCTCACCGCCACCGTCCACGCGCAGTCGGCAGACCACGCGCTGGCCGGTTCGCTCCTGACCATCCTGGAACGCAAGGCGGGCCGTGTCCTGTTCAACGGTTTCCCGACCGGCGTCGAAGTGGCGCACGCCATGGTCCATGGCGGTCCGTTCCCGGCCACCAGCGATAGTCGCAGCACCTCGGTAGGCGCCTCGGCCATCGACCGCTTCCTGCGGCCGGTGTGCTACCAGAACGTCCCTGCCGACCTGCTGCCGGAAGCGCTGCGCGACGACAATCCGCTGGGCCTGGCGCGCCTGCTGGACGGAACCTTGCAGGCTGGAGGGAAAGCGTAACGCCTTAAGCTTTTATCGCAATACCAGCCGGGGGAGACGCCGGCTGTTTAACATGTAAAGAACTGATCACCATGAATCAGCAAGTCATCGACCTCGCACCGGCACAATCGGTGGTGGGCAAGTATCGCTGGACGATCTGCTCGCTGCTGTTCTTCGCCACCACCATCAATTACCTGGACCGCCAGGTCCTGAGCCTGCTCGCGCCGATGTTGTCCAGCGAGTTCGGCTGGTCCAACACCGACTACGCGAACATCGCCGCCACCTTCCAGTTCGTATATGCGATCTCGATGCTGTTCGCCGGCCGCGTGATCGACCGCATGGGCACCAAGCGCGCCTATGTGCTCGCGATCGTGGTCTGGTCGCTCGGCGCCATCGCCCACGCCTACGCGATCTGGATCGGCGAGGCGGTCAACACCGTGTTTACTTCCATCGGGCTGGCCGTGGTGCCGGTCTCGATCGCGGGCTTCATGATCGGCCGCGCGATCCTCGCCGTTGGCGAAGCGGGAAATTTCCCGGCCGCGATCAAGGCCACCGCCGAGTACTTCCCCAAGCGCGAGCGCTCGTTCGCGACCGGCATCTTTAACTCGGGCGCCAATGTCGGCGCCATCCTGGCGCCGCTGACGGTGCCGGTGATCGCCGAGGTATGGGGCTGGCAGGCGGCCTTCATCGTGATCGGCGCCATCGGCTTCCTCTGGATGGGCGCCTGGATCTGGCTGTACGAGGTGCCGGAACGCTCGCACCGGGTGGGCGCGGCCGAACTGGCCTATATCAACAGCGACGCCGGCGTCGCGCCGGCGGCGGTCGACAACACCAAGGTCGCCAAGGGTTCGTGGTTCAAGCTGCTCGGCTACCGCCAGACCTGGGCCTTCGTCGCCGGTAAATTCCTGACCGACGGCGTGTGGTGGTTCTTCCTGTTCTGGCTGCCGAAGTACATGTCGGCGCAATACGCCCTGTCGGCGACCGAGATGATCCTGCCGCTGGCGGTCCTGTACAGCATGACGATGGTGGGCAGTATCGGCGGCGGCTGGCTGCCGACCTACTTCCTCAACCGCGGCGCCGATATCTATCATGGCCGCATGCGCGCCATGCTCTTGATCGCACTGTTCCCGCTGGTCGTGCTGCTGGCGCAGCCGCTGGGCTACCTGGGCTTCTGGATTCCGGTGATCCTGATCGGCGTCGGCGCCTCGGCCCACCAGGCCTGGTCGGCCAACCTGTTTACGACTGTCTCGGACATGTTCCCGAAACACAGCATCGGCTCGGTAGTCGGCATCGGCGGCATGGCCGGCGGCCTGGGCGGCGTACTGCTGACCAAGCTCGGCGGCTGGCTGTTCGACTACTACGGCGCGCTGGGCCAACTGTCGACCGGTTACATGATCATGTTCTCGATCTGCGCGCTGGCCTACCTGGTCGCCTGGTGCGTCATGAAAGCCCTGGTGCCGCGGCACCGCGAAATCAAGGATCTGTAAGCATGTCGACGGAAATGGAAATCATCGCCGGCGTGCACTGCGCGACCGGTGAAAGCCCGATGTGGCATGCGGGGCAGCAGGCCTGGTACTGGGTCGACATTCCCGCGCGCCGTATCTGGCGACTGGACCACGCCAGCGGGGAACTGCGCCGCTGGCTGGCGCCGGAGATGGCGGCCTGCATCGCCGCACACAGCGGCGGCGGGCTGATCGCGGGCATGGAGACCGGCATTTTCCACCTGGACCTGAAGGATGACGGCACGGTGGCGGCGCACCGGCTGGATGCGCCGCCCTTGGCCGAACTGGGCGAAGGGATGCGCTTCAACGACGGCCGCTGCGACCGCCAGGGGCGCTTCTGGAGCGGCACCATGTTCATGGACATGGGGGCCGCGCGCGCGGTCGGCGGATTGTATCGCTACGCCGCCCGCGACGGCCTGCATGGTCCGGTGGTGTCGAATATGCTGACCCAGAACGGGCTGGCCTGGTCACCTGGCGGCGAGACGATGTACCTGTCCGACTCGCATCCGCAGCGCCGCATGGTGTGGGCGTATGACTACGACATCGACGCCGGCCTGCCGCACGGGGAACGGGTGTACCTCGACCTCGGTGGTCAGAAGGGGCGGCCGGACGGGGCCGCCGTCGACGCCGACGGCTGCTACTGGACCTGCGCCAACGATGGTGGCGTGGTGCAGCGTTATACCCCGCAGGGCAAGCTCGATCGCGAACTGGAGCTGCCCATGGCGAAGCCGTCGATGTGCGCGTTTGGCGGGCCGGATCTCGATATGCTGCTGGTGACGTCGATCGATCCGGGGACGGGGGGCGATGCGGGCGCCGTGGTGCTGCTGCGGCCTGGTGTGAGGGGCGTGGCGGAGACGCCGTTCGCGACCTGACCGAACCCGGCGACTTCACGCCGGCGCGTCGCGGGGTGGACGCCTTGCCGTCCACCCTAAGGGGTAATCGAGATTCCCAGCTGGGCCGCATGGCGGCGCAGAAAATCCACATGCGCGGCGCGGCTCGCGGGACCGTCATAGGGCAGGATGGTCCACAGCTCCGACGCCTTCATCGTCTGGCCAGGCGCCAGTTCGACATAGGGCGCGTGCACCTCCAGCTCCAGCATGCCCTGGCCCGACGCACCCGGATCCACGTCCTGATACAGCTCGACCTGGCCCTGGGCCGGATGGATCGCGGCGCGCGGCTGGTGGGTGAACCCGATCACCAGGACTTGACCCTCGCGAAAGGCCGCCAGCCAACCGCTTGAAGGCTGGGCGAACAGCTTGCCCTTGCGCGGCGCCTGTCCCGGCGCCGGCAGGTCGAGCGACAGCAGGCCGGCATGCAAGGTGGTCTGCAGTGCGCCGGCCGGCTCGATCCGGATGTCGTCTTGCGCCGCCACCGGCACATATGCCCACGTGCGTGCAGGCGCGCGCGTGTTGAACCAGATATCGCGTCCTGCCACTTTCGCGCTGCGGTTGGTGGCCTCGGCGTCCAGCCGCAGGCTGTTCGGCCGGTCCGCCACCAGGGCGTAGCGCTTGCGCAGCTGGATGCCTGACACCGGGCTGGCCGGACTGTCGAGCGTGATCGCGCCTGGCTGGCGCTTGACCAGCGTGTACCTGGCGAGGCTCAGCCAGGGGTCCGGCGGCCAGCTGGCCTTCGCCACGGCGCGCGCCGGATTCAGATCCTGGTGCACCCACCATTCGCGCTGCGGTCCAATCCAGACTTCATGGCCTTGATAGCGGACATGGCCGGAATGCGCGTCCGGCGCCGCCTCGGGGTCGCCTGCCCCCTCGTCGACCAGCAGGAAGTTGGGCTGGCCCGCGAGCGCAAACGACAGCAGGCGGCCGCCGGCCATTTCGGAGACGCGTGCCTGGACGACGCCATTGTCGACGCGGTGGCTGGGCAGTTGCGCGGATGCGCTTGCGGCGACGGCCAGGCAGGCAAGGCCGAGGGCCGGGAATGACTGGGACGGACGGGGCATGGAGGCAGGCGCTCGCTGGTCGTTGGGCGTTCCAGCATAGCAGAGGAGGGTGACGTATGGCGAGGCGCCAACGCACACCGAGCGCAAACAAGCCGCGACACCGGTCACCCGGTTTCGCGGCTTGCCGTAACTGGAGACGCTGGCGATTACTTCGAAGCGTCCTGCATTTTTTCGCCGGCGCGTTCTACGCTGCGGCCAGCAGCGGCGGTGGCGTCGCTCGCGGCATCCTTGGCTTCGGCGGCGGCTTCACGCGATTCCTGGCGGACTTCGGCGGTAGCGTTGTCGATACGGTCGCCAGCACGGTCGGCGGCGGCGGCGGCGCGGTCGCCGGCGGCGTCGATGCGGTCGCCCGCGCGTTCGGCAGCGGCGTCGGCAGCAGCCACGCCTTCACGGGTTTCTTCGGCAACTGCGCGGCCTGCGTTGTCGACGGCGGCGCCGGCTTCTTGAGCAGGGCCCATATTGTCGTTCTTGTTGCAGCCGGTTGCCAGCACGGCGACGGACAGCACGATGGCGGAGAGGGCGATGGTGGATTTCATGGTGTGCTCCTTTAAATAAGTGTTGTCGTTTAGCTTACACCTGTTGCTAATTGTTTGACTCGCCACGACCGCAATCGTGCGCGACAGGAGCATTAAAACATTTCCATTACTCATCGGCTGTGCGCTAGATAACGTAGCAACAACTCTGCATGGGGCGTCGACGTCGCCGGATCGGCGAAGCACACCCGAAGTTCCCGGTTGGCCAAGGTATCCCCGAGCAGTACGATCCCGACCGGCAGCTCGCGAGCGAAGCGGCCGGCAGCGGCCTCGGGCAGCATCGCGATGCCGCCGTCCTGCGCGACCAGCTGGGCGATGGCGTCGAAGCTGGGCGCCCCCACCCTTATCTTGAGCGGGCGATTCGCTCTGGACCGCGCGCGCCTCATGAAGTGCTGCATCGGCCGTACGGCCGGCAGGCACACGAAGGCAATTCGAAGGCGTCGCGCAGACGCGTGGCGGGGCGCTCGGCCAGCCGGTGGCCGTGCGGCACGAGCAGTACCAGGCGGTCGGTGCGAAACGGCAGCGAAATCACGTCGCCGGTCGCCACATTGCCGTCGAGGATGCCGATGTCGATCTCTCGCTCGCGCACCGCCTGCAGGATGTCGCGGCTGGTGCGCTCGTCGAGCTGCAGGTCGACCTCCGGGCGGTCGGCCAGGAACACGCCCAGGGCGGCGGGCAGAAAGGTGCTGATCGCCACCGTGGTGCCGGCCAGACGCACCGCGCCGCGCTGCGGGCCGCGCAGCTCGCGCAGCTCGCGCACGGTGGCGCACAGTTGCTCGACCTCGTTCACCACGCGCGCGGCGCGCTCCAGGATGAAGCGGCCAGCCGGCGTCGGCGCCATGCCGCCGGCCGCACGGGCAAAGACGACAATGCCGCAATCTTCCTCGACACCACGCAGGCGGTTGCTGGCCGCCGACAGGGCGATCGGGAAGCGCCCGGCGGCCTTGCTCAGGCTTCCGGCATCGGCGATGGCCAGCAGGAGGCGAAGATCGGTGAGGTCGATATGCATGGGGATTCTCGAAGCGCGAAGGCCGGGTCCACGATTGACGCATGCTAGCGCGGCCGGTTTCGCGGCAGAATAAGACTTTCATCTTCACGCCTTGTCATGAATTCTTCCCAAACCCGCCTCCGGCGCTGGTCGCAGGATGGCCGCCTGCACGCGGTCCTGGCCGCCGCCGGTTTCAGCATGAAGGCGGTGTTCGTCAAGCTGGGGTACGCTGCGGCGCCGGTCGACGCGCTGACCCTGCTGGCCCTGCGCATGGGCTGCGCGCTGCAGCTGTTCGTGTGGCTGGCATGGCGCGCGCGCGACCCGCGGGCCGCGCCGCTGTCGCTCAAGGACGGCGTCCATATCGCGGTGCTGGGCTTCCTGGGCTACTACCTTGCTAGCCTGTTCGACTTCTACGGACTGGAAACGATCACGGCCGGACTGGAACGCCTGATCCTCTACCTGTATCCGACCCTGGTGCTGCTGTTCCAGGTGTGCCTGACCCGCAAGCCGCCGTCCGGTCGCACCCTGCAGGCGCTGGCCATCTGCTACGCCGGCCTGGGCATCGGTTTCGTGCACGACCTGCGGGTGAGTGGCTGGAGCCATGAGGTGATGGTGGGATCGGCCTGGGTATTCGCCAGCGCCGTGACCTATGCCTTGTACTACCTCGGCACCGGCGCGCTCGTGACGCGAATCGGTTCCATGCGCCTGGCAGGGTTGGCCGGCAGCGCCTCGTGCGCGTTCGTGCTGGCGCACTTCCTGGCGGCCGGCGACGTGGCCGCGTTGCCGGCGCTGCCGGCGGCGGTTTGGCTCAATGGCGGCTTGATGGCGGTAGTTTCTACCGCCTTGCCGATCTACTGGCTGGCGCTGGCGATACAGCGCATGGGAGCGGCGCAGGCGGCGGCGGTGGGGAACCTCGGCCCGGTGCTGACCGTGTTTGCGTCGTGGCTGCTGTTGGGCGAACCGTTGTCGGCGTACCAGCTGGGCGGCCTGGCGCTGGTGATCCTGGGTGTCGCGCGGCTCAGGCCGGCCCCGAAGGCGCCTGCCACGCAGGCGGCGGCGCGGGCCTGACGCCGTCGGCCCGCTCACGGTCGAACAGCCCGGCACCCATCCAGCGGGGGCTTGAAGGCGCGCCGCGTGCCGGGACGGCCTTGTCCGCATAAACGGGACCCAGCGCGCGCAGAAGACGCGGAAAGGCGCGGCAATAGCTGGACTGGATGCCGGCCAGGCGCGCCAGTTGCGCGTAGTCGATCACGGTGCCCGGCGGAGCGGCGTCGAGCACCTGGGCGACGCGCTGGCGCCAGTCGTCGGACCACGACGCAAAGCGTTGGCCGAGATCGCGGACCGGGTCGCCCGGACGAATGACCCCACCCTCGACGACGCGCGCCAGGATGCCGCGCATGGCGCCGATCCTGGCCGCCAGCCGCTTGCCCTGCAGGTCGAGCCGCCCGCAGGCTTCGCAGGCGAACATCAGGCGCACCTGCGCGACGGCGCCGATCCGCAGCACGGTCCCCGAAGGCAGATGGCCCAAGTCGTCGTCGAGCAGGAGGTTTTCGCGCAGCGCCTGCGGCGCCAGCGCGAGGGCGGCGTAGCTGGACCTGGAGGCCAGCAGCAACTGGCGCGGGGACAGCGGGTCGAGATGGCGGTCGCCCTCGGCGCCGCTGTCCGCGATGAGCCGCATGCTGTCGACCCGAACCGGCGAGGGCTCGCCTGGATGGCGGATCGACAGGGCGGCGATCACCTTACTGCGCCGCGTGCAGCGCGCGCGCCGCTTCGCGGTACTTGGCGGCGTTAGGCACGTCGGTCCATTCGGGCTTGGCCGGATCGTTGGCGATATCCCGCAGGGCGACGGCGATCATGCGGTTCACGCGCGCCATATTGTCGTAGTCGATCTTGTCCCAGGTGTCGTCCTTGCCGTGGTAGTCGGGAAAGCCGAAGGCCACGCACAGGGTGTGGGCCGGCACGCCGGCATCGGCCAGCGCCTGGTTGTCGCTGCGCGCGAAATAGCGGTCGCTATTGGTGGGATGCTTCCAGAAACGGATGCCGGTGCGCTCGCCGGCGCGCTGCAGGGTCGTACCCACGGTCGAGTAATCGTAGCCGGTCATGGTCGCCGAACTCACTTGCGGGCCCTCGCTGTCGTCGGTGCGGCCCAACTGCTCGAGGTTCAGGTTCATCACGGTATCCTTCAGCGGGAACACCGGATTCTTGGCATAGTAGCGCGAGCCGAGCAGGCCCAGCTCTTCGCCGAACAGGGCGACGAACACGACGCTGCGGCGCGGGCGCTCCTTCTGCGCCGCCATGGCGGCGGCGATCTCGATCACCGAAACGGTGCCGCTGCCATCGTCGTTGGCGCCGTTGAAGACTTCGCCGTCGCGCATGCCCAGGTGGTCGTAGTGGGCGCTGAGCATGACGTAGGTGTTCTTGAGTTGCGGATCCGAGCCGCGCAGCACGCCGATCACATTGCGCAGCTTGACCGGAGTGACGGTCGGCGCCGCCACCTTCGCGGCGACGCTCGCGCCGCCTTGTTCCAGCGAACTCGCGATGTCGGCCGCATGCAGGAGCACGACCGGCGGGCCGTTCTTGACCATCGGCTGGCCCGGATCGATCAGCCAGCCGTCCTGGGTGCGGCCATGGCGGCGCTCGCGGTCGATCATCACGATCAGCGCCGGCTTGCTTTGCAGCTTCGCCTGCAACACGCCGGCCGCGCCGGGAATCGCCGCCGCCGGCACCACCAGCACCTTGCCATCGGCGGCGCTCTTGTCGTCGAGCGCCGCCTGCCATTGCATGAACACGGCCGGCGTGTTCTCGAGCGTGACCGGATCGACGAAGTTGGCCGAGGCGCCGCCGCGTGGCACGGCGATTGTCCTGCCCCCCGCCGTCACCATGATACCGATGTCGTTCTCGCCGCGCCTGGCGTATTGCCAGTTGGCGCTCTGGTAGTAGCCGTCGTCGCCGGCCGCTTCGAGTCCCGCGCGCCGGAACTGCGCCGCGATGTACTCGGCGGCCAGGTCGACGCCGCGCGACGGCGTGCCGCGGCCTTCGAGCAGGTCGGATGACAGGAAGGACAGGTGGCCGCGCAGCGAGTCGGCCGAGATCCGGGCGGCGAGCGTGTCATGTGCGGCGACGCGTGGAGCGTCGGCCTGGACCGCGCAGCCGGCGAGGGCGAGGCTGATGCTGAGACTGAGGGCGGAGACGAGATGGCGCATGCGATGGCTTCCTGGACTGGAAAAAATGGCAATATGACAGGTTGGGCAAGGGCGGTCAATCGCGGCTGCACGGATCTTCTGCAGGGCGACCTGGATGCGCCAGTATGTCTTTATTCGCTTCGCATGGCCTTCCAGAGCCGTTTGATCCGTCTTCCACGGGATTTCCACGATCATTCAGCCATGGCCCATTCGCGGCACCGTACCCATGCATCCATCCGGCGCCGGCGGCCGTCGGCTTCATCGTGCATGAACCGGGCGCCGAGCGTCCATCGCGGATTCGTCGACCGCGCTGTTCGGCCATAGCCAGGGCCGTCCGCGCGCCCGTGTCGTTTCGCCGACGGTGATTGCCGCTTCCAGGCCGCAGGGAGCGCGGCTTCGGTCGATCCGGCGGCCGTTTCGCTCCACCGCCCGTTCGATTCGTCGCACACCGGCTTGCCGGGCGCGCGGGTGCTGGGCACAATGGCCTACCTCCTGTCGAAAAGGCCAGCCGGCATGTCCAGCCTTACCCTGCCCATCTTTCCCCGGCGGCTCTCGCGCTCGCGACGCCTGCTGGCTGACCTGCCGCTGTCGATCGGTATCAGCGCACTGCTGGCCGCGTTCATCAGCCTGGTCTCCGGCCGATTCCTCGAGAACCTGCTGGTGTCGATCCTGATCGGCATCATCTCCTTCACCATGGTCAACGGGGGGCGCCTGCTGTTCTGGGATCGGCCGGACTGGGGTGTGCGCGAATGGGCTCCCTTCCTGGCGCTGGCCGTGGCGGCGTCGCCGGTGGCGCACTTCTGCGGCCTGCAACTTGGCGGGCTGGTGCTCGGCATCCGTACACCGACCCTGGCCGAATATCCCACAGTGGAGCGGATCAGCATGATCCTGTTCACGCTGCTTGGGACCACGCTGATGGTGGTGCTGGTCATGAACCGCGAGCGCTTGCGCCGCATCCAGGAAGATCACGCCGAGGCCCGGCTGCGCGCCGAGATCGTCGAGCGCCAGGCATTGCAGTCGCAACTGCGGCTGCTGCAGGCCCAGATCGAGCCACATATGTTGTTCAATACGCTGGCCAATCTGCAAGGACTGATCGCCCTGGATCCGGAGCGCGCCAGCGAGATGCTCGACCAGTTGATCCAGTACCTGCGCGCCACCCTGAGCGTGTCGCGCTCCGAGACCACGACACTCGAGCAGGAATTCGCCGCCATGGAGGCTTACCTGGGCCTGATGGCCGTGCGCATGGGCGAGCGCCTGTCATACCGCCTCGAATTGCCGTGCGAACTACGGACGGCGCGCCTGCCGACGATGCTGCTGCAGCCGCTGGTCGAGAACGCGATCGTGCACGGCCTGGAGCCGAAGGTCGATGGCGGCGAAGTCGTCGTCACCGCCAGCGTCTCGGGTGATCTGCTCGAGATCGAAGTGCGCGACACAGGCCTCGGCCTCGGCCAGGTATGGTCGCCGCATGGCGGCGGGGTGGGCGTGTCGACGACCCGCGAGCGCCTGGAAGTCTTGCACGGCGCGCGCGCCGCATTATTCCTGCTGGCGGCCGAACCGCAAGGTACGCTGGCCCGATTGACCCTTCCACTGGAGATGTCCGCATGATCCGCGCCCTGATTGCCGAAGACGAACCGATCCTTGCCGCCACGCTGGCCAAGACCCTGCACGGCTTGTGGCCCGAACTGGAGATCGTGGGCACGGCGCCGAACGGCCTGGCGGCGGTGGAGCAGGGACTGGCCCTGCGTCCGGATATCCTGTTCCTCGACATCCGCATGCCCGGCCAGACCGGCCTCGAAGCGGCCGAGGAACTGGCCGAGCGCTGGGAGGGGCCGCAACCGTTTCCGCACATCGTGTTCGTAACGGCCTTCGATGACTACGCGGTCCAGGCCTTCGAGCGCGCGGCGCTCGACTATGTGCTCAAGCCCGTGAGTGCGGGGCGGCTGGCCAGGACGGTGGAGCGCCTGCGGGTGCTGGTGGATGCACGTACCGCGCCTGCGAGCGCGTTGCCGGGGGCGGATTCGCTCGGCCAGCTGCTCGGCCAGCTGCAGGCGCTGCTGCCGGCGGCGCCGGCGACCTGCAGGCTGACCACCGTTCGCGCGGCGGTCGGCAATGTGGTGCGCATGATTCCAGTGGCCGATGTCGTGTTCTTCCAGGCGGTCGACAAGTATGTGAACGTGGCGACGGCGGACAGCGAGGCCTTGATCCGGGTGCCGCTGAAGGATCTGCTGGCGCAGCTCGACCCCGACCAGTTCAGGCAGGTCAGCCGCAGCATGGTGATCAATATGGCGTGCGTGACGAGTGCAGGGCGTGACGATCTGGGGAAAGTGACGCTGAATCTGCGCGGGAGGGCCGACAAGCCCAGAGTCAGTCCGGTGTATGCGCATTTGTTCAGGCAGATGTAGCGTCGAGCGAACAGCTGCTCGACCGCCGCGACGAACAATGCCTCGGCGCTCGCGCCCTCGGGATGGTTCTATCGAGACCCCGGCGATCGACAGTGCCAGATCAACGCTCGGGCAGGCCATCCAGTCATCGGTATTGGCGATGTACACGTTAAATATGGATGAGCGTTGAACTGTTGAGCTGCCCGGCGGTCCAACCCCTATCGTCGTCCATAGGAGTGAATCGTGAAGGCGCCCCGGTTCAAAAAGCT